>DATLUX010000470.1:0-31245 GCA_035577805.1 Verrucomicrobiia bacterium | reverse complement strand
CATCTATCAGCATGGTGCCCGTGGCGTTCAAGGGACCGCCGGAGACCAGGGAAAGCTGCATCCGCACAGCCCCAGCCGACACCGGAACGCGCTCCTGGCGCCGCACGAACGGGGAGGTCGCAAAGTCGCCGGTGAACCCGGCGCTCTGCCCTTTGACCACAAAATGGAATTGGCCGAGGACGTTGTTGCCTGCGCCGAAGAACAGCAACGACACCCGGAAGTCGTCGCTCGTATTGAATATTTCAAACCATTGCAGATCGAGTTCATCTCCGCCGGTCACGCCCGCCGGCAGTTCGAGGGCTGAATACCATTCGGCGTAGCCCGCGGCGTCCGTGTCTACGACGGCCAGGGAGTGCGAGGAACTGACTGAGTTGAGCGTGCTCACTTCGCATAAGGCGGGGCTGCTTCCGCCGCGATTCCAGTTGCTCGGCGTGCCCGAGGGCAGATCCAGCTCCTGCCCCAATTCGAACCCGGGATTGGGCCAGAAATTATTCGGCAGCAGGATGGGATTCAGATGAGGGGAAACAGAGAGGTCATCCACCACCAACAGACCTGTCGTCTCGGCGGGACCGCCGGAAACAAGCGAGAGGCGGATGCGCGCGGAGTCCAGCGGGACAGGCACGCGCTCGTTGCGGGCCACGAGGAGCGAGGTTTCGAGGGTCCCAGCCCAGCCCGCACTCTGACCGGAGACAACGAAGTGTCGTTCGCCGATGATGCCGTCGCTCGCGTTGAAGAACAGGAGGGTCAAGCGCATTTCGCCGCCGGAAATGTTGAACAACTCGTGCCAGTGCAGGTCGAGGTCATCCCCTCCGCTGGCCAGTCCGGCCAGCTCCAGGTCAGCGTACCACTCCCCGTAGCCGGTGGCGCTGCTGTCGTTGACGATGAGTGAGTGGGTCGGGCTGATCGAGTTGGCGGCTGTGACCTGGCAGATGGCCGGTTCATTGCCGCCGCGGTTCCAACCGTCCGGCGTGCCGCCCGGGTTGTTCAAATCAACCCCGGCTTCGAAGGCCGCATTAGGCCAGACGTTGCCCGCGGGAATGTCGGCGCGCACGGAGACCAAGGCCACCAGCAGCGCCCCTGCGGCGCTTAAATAGAATTGATTGTTCATAATCGATCTTGTGCTTAGTCAGTCCTCGGGCCGGAACGCCCAGAGAATAATACGCGCGAAGTTACGGCGGGACGGGCAGGCTATGGCCAGACGACCGACCGACGACCGACCGGACAGTCTGCAGTCGTGCCGACATCTGAGAGTCGGAGCTGGCTCAAGCCAGCCATCAGGCCCGGAGATATTTCGCCACAAGCCGCGCGCGGGAGCGCACGTGAAGCTTTCTCGTAGATGCGTTCGAAACGACTGTGGACCGTGCTACAAGAATGTCGAGGTTTCATTCGATTCACGATCTCCATGGCAGCCTCAGGGGATTCTGGCCGGTTTTGGCGGCTAATCTCTCATTCGAGCTAACAGCAACGCTTCGCACGCAGCAGATTCTTCACAACACTCACCCCTTTTTCGTAGGCAGTCCAAGTTTTGCGTATTTCCCCCCCCAATTCGTCGCAAGTTTAACTTGCCAATTCTTGCGGATTTAGCAGTATCCAAGGCGGTTTCCGCGTAATGAGTATACTCGAAATCGATTTGACGTAATTCGATTTCGGACCAAGAGGGATCGACGGTGGCGACACAAGTGTCCTGTGCCGCACCATAAACCAGTGGAGCAAACGGAATCCAGAATCTCCACCGTCGAATAGTGGCCCCGCCGATCTCTATTCGCGCACACTTAATCAGTTTTAATCAGTTCAATCAGTTCAAGCCCAACCCGCATTGTTTATGATACAAATCCTGAAATTGTCACGTTTCCGCATTCTGGCGCGTTTGCTTTTTGCGACATTCATCCTTGTGGGCCGGTTATCGAATGCCGCCCCCGCCCAAGTCGGGACGGTTGTCGTTGGATCACAATCCCCAAGTCCTGTCTGTCCTGGTTCTTCTGCAAGCTACACTGTCACTTTAACTCGATCGGGAAGTGGAATGTTTACCGCAGCGCTGACTGTGTCGGGGCTTCCAACTGGGGCAATCGGCTTGTTCTCCCCCAACCCCGTAATTTTCAACCCAGCCGATAATTCGACGAACAGCACTCTGACAATTACCACCACGGCAGGGATTATTGTGGGCGGCTCTACTATTTTTACGGTGACGGCTACTAATCCCCCGAATGGAGGTGTCACCGGCACAGGCACTCTCTTGGTGGATACCACACCGCCGACGATCACTTGCCCGCCGGACAAAGAATTGCAGTGTGGCGCCTCGACGGCTCCCGCGAACACCGGCACCGCCACCGCAACAGACAATTGCATTGGCACGATCGCTATCAGTTTTACCGATGCAGCGACTGCTGCCAATTGCACGGGTCAAGCTGGGATAGATCGCACGTGGAAAGCCACGGATGTTGCGGGAAACATCGCTACCTGTGTGCAGCACATCACCTTTGTGGACACGTCGCCACCTGTGCCGACCGCCGGCACGATTGCGGCCTGCTACCCGACTCGGGCGGCAGCGGAAGCGGCGGCGATTGCGGCCACGACCGCAACCGATAATTGTCCCGGGGCGTTGAGCACCACGGCCAGCACCGTGGGCGATTGCAGCGCGGTCATCACCGTGACGGTGGCCGATGGCTGCGGCAACAGCGCTGCGGTGACTTACCACACGCGCATCTGCGACGTCGTCGCTCCAGCGCCGCAACTTTTTTCCCCCGTTCGCGGCAACAACACGTTCCAGGTGTCAGTCGCCACCGTCTGCGGCCACACCTACTTCTTGGAATTCAAAGATGCGCTGACGGACGGAACTTGGACTCCGATCCTGCCCGGCACCGCCGGGGATGACACGGTGAAAACCTTAGTGGACACTTCCGCAACCGGCTCGGAGCGGTTTTACCGGGTCCGAGTGGAATGAACGGACGGAAGACACGGTGGACTTCACGTGTCCGCAGATTATCTCGCACCCGCGGTCAGCGAAACAGGCCTGGCGGTTCCACTCCCGCCGGGCCTGAGTTCTCGACGGCGGTTTTTCGATCAATTAGCGATAAACATGGGCGCTTGCAGCGCCTGGCTGGATCGCCTTATTTTCCGAGGCGGTGTAGTTTTTCCAAAGCTTCCCGCGGCACATCGAAGCCGAGCCCGTCCGGACCACCCATTTCGACGATATACCATTTGGTGCCGGAACTGGTTTCGCAGAGGTGAAATATCTCTTTGTAAAAGTTGCTATCGAACGTTTTCTCTTTGTGTTCCTTGATGTGAATGGAACGAGTGCGCCCTGGAAATTTCTTGAGCATGGCAAGTGGGTCGCCATTGCCAGCCAGGCAGTTGCCCACATCCATTTGCATGTTGACTGCTGGGTCGGTGAGGCTGAAGAGAATCTCCCACGCAAAACGGCCCTGGATCTTCTCGAAATCAAACGGGTGCGCATGATAGCCGACAGTCATCTTGTGAGAGTGGCATTCTCCCGCCGTTTGATTGAGCAAAGCGGCCAACTCGGCGATCCGGTCTTCTGAGCCCATTTTTTCCTTGGCCGCCGCCACATTGAGATATTCACTGCCGAGCGCCTGATTGTTTTCGATGGTTCGTTGCAGAGAATCTTTGGCCAACGCCTTCAGGTCTATGTGCATGCCACAACATTTGAGGCCGCAATCGTCGAGCACCTTCCGCAACTCGGAGCCGGAATAATTCTGATAAACGTTCGGGGTGCCAGCATAGCCCCAAAACTCGACCGCTTTATAGCCAATTTGGCTCAGCGTCTTGAGAGTGTCCGGCACGTTGCGCGCGAATTCGCCGCGGACGGTCCAGAGTTGAAACCCAATCGGAATAGTCATGGCTTGAGCGGCAGCCACAGGCAGCACCCGGCTGAAGGTCATACCGGCGGCACCGCCGACGGCCGCTTTGATAAACCGGCGGCGTGTAGCTTGCATAAAAGATTTAGGTTTCATTAGCACAGAGACGGTCAATCAGGCCAAGCGAAATCATCTTGCTACCATTACTGCATCTTACGGGTTGGGCATGGCAGCGCCTCATTAGACAGGGTTGGGTTCATCCGTGGCAAACCCAGCGTTCAAGCCGTGGGAGCCCCCGTCCTGGAGTATCAATGGTACAAGGGCAGCAACGTCATTGCGGGCGCGACGAATGCCTCCTACTCCATTGACCACGTTTCAACAAGTGATATCGGCGGGTACCAGGTTGTGGTCGCCAACTCCTTCGGTTCCGTCACAACACTAACGGCCTGATCGCTGCCAACGATTCGGTTGCCCGAGTCATCACAGACCACCTGTGCCAGATTGACGTCGCCGGCATGGGAGACGATGGTGATTTCGTCACGATAAATACTCACTCAGCGGGGTGCAGCTTTGGGTGCCCAACTACAACGGCCCGGCTGACCTCCAGGACTACGCGGTTGATCTCGGAGCGGATTAGGCAGCGCTGTTCTCTGTGGTTAACCAACCGGGCCAGCCAAGGCGGCATGTTTCGGTTGCGGCCGTGCCGCGCTGGGAGGTCCGTCGTCGAGAAAAGGTCGCGAGGCTGAGGCGCTACGCTTGCCATCGCAGCGCACCCCGATACAGTCGAGCACCGCATACCACCCCATGCCCACTTCCCGAATCTGCAAACGCTGCGGCAAGCCCATCGACGACTTTGCACCCAGCGGGCTATGTCCTCATTGCCTGCTCGAAAGCAGCCCGGACTTTGGTTTGGACAAATCGATGACCGAAGCAACGACGCCATCGCCAATCCAAAATCCAGAATCGGAAAAATCAAAAATCAAAAACCCGACGCTGCGTTACTTCGGCGATTACGAGCTGGTAGAGGAGATCGCCCGCGGCGGCATGGGCGTGGTCTACAAGGCCCGGCAGGTGAGTCTCAACCGCACGGTGGCAGTGAAGATGATCCTGGCCGGCCAACTGGCCAGTCCCGCGGAAGTCCAGCGTTTCCGCCACGAAGCCGAGGCCGCCGCCAACCTGCAACACCCGAACATCGTGGCCATCCATGAAGTGGGCGAACACGATGGGCAACACTACTTCTCGATGGATTACATCGAGGGCAAGGATCTCGCTGGCTTGCTGCGCGACGGCCCGCTGCCGGCCAAACGCGCAGCGGCCTATGTGAAAACCATTGCCGGAGCCATCCACTACGCACACAGCAAGGGGGTGCTGCACCGCGACCTCAAGCCTTCCAACATCCTGATCGATGCCGCCGACCAACTGCGGGTGACGGACTTCGGCTTGGCCAAGAAGCAGACAGACCCGTCAGGCCTGACGTTAAGCGGCGCGGTGATGGGCACACCGGCATACATGTCGCCGGAGCAGGCGGCGGGCAAGAGCAAAGAAGTGGGGCCTTCGAGCGACGTGTATTCGCTGGGAGCCATCCTTTATTGCCTCCTGACGGCTCGCCCGCCGTTTGTGGGGGAAGCAATGCATGACACCTTGGTGCAAGTGCTGGAGGCCGAACCGATCCCGCCCCGTCTGCTCAATCGCAGTGTGCCCCGTGATTTGGAAGCCATCTGCCTGAAATGCCTGGAAAAATCCCCAACGCGGCGTTACTCGACGGCCCAGGCGCTGGCCGACGATCTGCACCGATTCCAGAACGGGGAACCTGTCCAGGCCAGCAAGGACTACGCTGGCAGCCGTCTCCTGCGTCTGCTCGTTCAGGAAACACGCCACCCTGAGATTCTTCGTTTATGGTGTCACATCTGGATGTGGCAGTCGGCCCAACTGTTTCTTCTGTTTTTGCTGACCAATGTATTGATCTGGCGGCACGCATCAAACATCTGGGCGTTTGTCGCACTGTGGGTGCCGGGTCTGACGTGGATCCTTGCTGTGGTCTGGTGGAAACGCTTTCGTCGCGGTCCGCCTTTGACTCCCATCGAACGAAAGATGCGTGCCATCTGGTGGATGTTCGCCGCAGGCTTTGTGCTCACGGCCGTGATCAGCCAGTCCATGGAGTTGAAACTCATACAGCTACTACCTTTTGTGGCGCTGGAATTCGGCCTAGCCTTTGGCTGCATGGCTCTGATGCTGGGCGGCGAGTTTTACATCACGGCTGTCCTCTGCGCGTTGTTGGCCATCGTGCTGGTGCGCTTGCCACAATCCGCTGCCGCGTTGATTGGGGCCACGATTGGTGTGGGCTTGTTCGTCCCCTCCTGGAGCCACGCCCGTCGGCGAGCCTAAGTATCGGCAATCCTGTTGTCTCAGAGCATTCGAAGCGGTGATGTAATCCCGATCAGACACTCGAACCCGCTCTCGCCTCGGCGGAGCCTGGGTCGTCGCGGCTAGCCGGGTCGAAGCAGCTCAAGAACTCCAATCAAGAGCTGACAGCGAATCCGCGAAGACCGGCTAGAAAAGGACTCAGATGATCGTGGTTTTCTGCGGCGGCTTGGCCGCGGGATGGACGGGCGGCGCGGGGGCAGGTTTCTTGATGACGTCGATTTCGCTCGCCTTGGGGATGACTGCCTCCTGGACTGCTTCTGCCATGGCCCGGGTCAGCAGTTCAGTTTGGCGCTCGGTGAGCTGGATTGGTTTGTCAGATGGGAATCCCATGCTTAATATATCGGCGCGGATTCATTAAACATAAATCTCGCCGCCCCGTGCCCAGGAGCTCATTTTCGCCATAAGCCGTATATCCTTACGGTAGTCGGATCGCTTCAACGCGCACGTTGTCCAGTCCCCAGCTTTCGTCGGAGATGTCCTGGAGGTTTAACCCGCGAAAGTCAATTGTCACATCTGCCGCTGTATGCTGGAACGTGGCCTTCAACCAATACACAGAATCCGCCAGCTCGCCGCCGAAAGTGTAGCCCAGGGTGCTGTGCTCGGCGATCCCCGTCCGTCCAGGATAGCTGGCTCCAAAGCTCCCGGGGTACCCCTGCGTGCCAGTCGGATCCTGACTGAACGTGGTGTCCACCAAAGTGGGCCCATCTCTAAGAGATAACGTCCACCGATCCGGGCCGAAGTCCGTGCGGTTGCCGTCCCAACTCTTGAGGATAAACAGGTCGAAGCTGACCGAGAGATGGGTGTGCGCGGGCAGGTTGGCGAGTTGCAGGGTCGCAACCGTGCTTCCGAATTCCCCTAGAAATCTGCGGGCTCCGACCGGCGTGGTGGAGACCGCTTGAGGAACGCTCCATTCCCCGCCGACCGCGCCTTCGAAGTCGTTGGCGTAAACCACTTGTGGCAACGAGTTGGCGGGTCCAATCGGGCCCGTCAAACAGAACGGGAGGAAGTGAACGACAATATTATCTAAATCCACGTTCATGTTCAGCGCGCCCGTGCGGCCGGCCAACTCCACCCGAGCCGAGAAGGGATCCAGTCCAGGGACGAACAAGTCCCGCACCGGCGTATAAACCGTCCTCGCCGTTCCATTAATGTCAGGGACCAGACTCACGGTCACAAGAGCCCCACCGCTGATATGCCTGAGAGTCACCAAGGCACGATGGAAAGTGCCAGCAGTCAGGTTGATGCTGGCCTCGGGCATGGTCACATTGACATACTCAGTGCCATCCCAGTGGACGGAAACATCGTTTCGCGGCTCAGTCCGTGGATGGACATCAAAACCGACCGCAAACACGCCGGCGATGTTCGGTTCCTCGAAAGCAATGGGCGCTACGAATCCCGGGCCAGTGGTGCCGTAAACGGAAGTTGGAATAAGCATGAACGCAAAGCCGTCTGCTGGCGCGTCGGCACTGGCGAGACGAAAGTCGAATTCCGCTCGAACGGTTTGATCGGGCCCTGGTGCGGTTTGATCGAAGGTGATGACGTTGACGTTGTCATTGACCCCGTCCGTGAGCAACCGCAGGAAGCGTCCGCTGGAACCGGCGTTGGCGTTTTGCACACTGGCCGCCGGGGCGGAAACAAGCTGATTGAGGGTGTAGGTCGCTGGATTGCCGGGCTCGAAATCTTGCACGAGCGGAGCAGCGGTAGAGCCACACACGGGAGCGCACTTGCCTGCGCTGCCTCCCTGGTAGACCTGCTGGATCTCATCGACGTTCAGCGCCCGGTTATACAGCGAGACTTCATCCAGAAGGCCCCGATAGGAGTCGTAGCCCAAGCGTTGCCCAATTCTGAAATCGGCATCCGTGTCGGGATGGAGAACACCGAAGGATCTCACAGCGACCTCCAGCCCATTGTGGTAGAGGCGGCCGAGACGACTTGCTTTATGGTAGGTGAACGCGACGTGCTGCCAAACGTTGGGCATGATAATTCCGGGCGGCGAGGAGATGTAGACGTACCTGCCCTCGCCATTCCCGATGTATCCATAGAGAGCTCCAGAATTGGCCAGACCGAAAGCGGTGGAGTTTGCCAAGTCACGGCTCCAATCCGCGAGAGGATATGCGTTCACCGCATCGGCCGGATTGATCCACGCCTCGACCGTTAGGCCCTCTGACTGGCCCACGTTCAGGCTTGAGGAAGCCGGCACGATCAGTCCCTGTTCCGGGCCGCTGAAGTTCAGCCCCTGCCCTACTTTCCCCGCGGCAAGCCCCAGTCCCTTAAGCAAGGTCCCGTGATTAACTCCCGTGACGTCGGTGGCATCGCCTTCTGCCTGCCACCAACCAACCAAACCAGGCGGGACGCCAGCGCACACGGGACCAGTCGGTGCGCTCGCCAGGCGATAGAAGCGATGGCGATATAGTCCCGCCTGCACATCGTGAAAAAGGATCACGCGCCGGAAATCCGCTGTGTTAGTGGCGACGTTTACCCACTGGCTAAGGTCGGTTGAGGCCTGCACGACGACACGGTCGCCATTCGCTCCAGGCCAGACCACCTGGATGGTGACCGAGCCGTCCTGGTGGGTGGTCGCAGTGGAATTGCGCGAGACGTTTTGCGCCGTGGCGGGTTGGAGAATGATCCGCGTTTCGGCCGGCGCACTGGCAGCCGTCCCGTTACTTACTACCAAGCGAAAGCGCAACGTCACCGGAGTTTGTGCACCTGAAAAGGCAAAGCTGGGCGTGGCACTGGCCGCGTTCTGAAGAGTCACCGACGGACCCTCCAGCTGCGTCCACGCATAAGTCAGGGGCGACCCGTCCGGATCATAGCTTTGACTGCCATCGAGATTGACTGTGATCGGTCCGCTGAGATTGAGAGTCTGCCCCGCCTCGACGGTGGCAATGGGTGAGAGATGAGCCGGTGTCGGCGGCGTATTCCCAAGCCACACTTGGGCCCAGGTCCCGGGATTGTCACGTCCCGCTGTTGGCGGCCATACGGTCAGGGATGGATCGTCCGGCGTCAGATAGTTATGTTCGAGCAACACCCGGACCGCGTGGTTCCAGCCTCCGAGCAAGCTCTCCGCGATACGAAACTCGGCGTTCCACCCCGATTGACCGCGCGTGACGACGGCCTTGAAACCCGCCGCTGGATTCGCAGTCACTTGCATCGTCGCCCCATCTCCACGCATCTGGAAGGCAATCCCTTGGTCAACCACGAAAAAACCGATATCGCTGGTTTGCGCGCTGCTCCCGCCGCTGGCATCCGGGTCAATACGCAATCCGACGACGGCAGCTTGCGCATCCTCCCCCCGATATTCCAAATCCGTAAACGCAACGTAGAGGTATCCGTCCGCATGGAGGAAACGCGCGCTCGACTTGCCTCGGAATGGCCAAGTCACGGCCGTGGCGGTTGCATACGCGGGATCGTTGGGCGCGCCATCGACAATCAGCGCCTGGCCATCCGCCACTACTAAAGGCAGAATTTCAAAATGAACGGTGACAGCAGTGCTGTTATTGTCCGAGTCACGGCCACTGAGTGTGGCCACATACAAACCTGGTGAGAGCCCCCGCAACGAAAGCGCATCGCCCGAAGCCATCCGCGGCATTGGCCCTTGTAATACCCAACTCAAGGTCGTAGCCGGTAGACTGCCGTCCTCGGCATCCAAGGCGAAACCGAGTGCCGATGCGGTCGTGTCGAAGGGGAGTCGCTGGCCGTCGCGCACACCGCCGATGAAAGCTTCTGGTGCATGACGATTGAGCGCGAAAGGCGGGCTGACCGCTACCGCGCTGTGAAAGCCATCGGTGGCAATTAACCGGACGCGACATTGCGGGCCACCGGGCAGGAAGCGTGTCGAGGCGAGGTAGGATAGGCTCCCTTCATGGATCCGGAGCACACCCCAGGTCGCGCCGTTGTCGTTACTGAACTGCAAGGTGAAGTGGAGCGCGTCGCCGTCGGCATCACTGGCGGAATAGCGGACGGCCAGCGTTTGGGTGATTGCATCTGGGATGACTTGCAAGGGCCCGGCGGAGGGAGCGTTGCTGCTGGCGTGGCACTCAGCCAGCACCGAACCGCCCGCAATAATTTGCAGCCCAGCCGCGCCGCCTGGCGCGGGGACGTATTGCACGAAAGTCACGCTGGGCTGATTAAGATCTGCAGCGACTTCGAGCCCGAGGGGACTTTCCTGCAGTATTGCGCCAGCGTGGTTCACGATGCGAACCCGGTAATCGTGAAGTGGTGGCAAAGCAGCCGCGTCGAGGGACGCTTGGATCTTGGCCGCAGGCGCGACGCCATCGGGTAAAGTGTAGCACGGGCTCAATCTCACATGCCGCCGGGCCAGGTCCACAACGCCGCTAATATGAAAGTAGGGTCCAGGTGGCGGCCCCGCAGCCAGTGCCATCGGGGCGAATCCCGGGCCCACCGGACCGAGCGCATCGAGCATAGCATTGTAGGTGTATGGCGAAGGCCACCGCTTGGTGCCATAACTCATGAGGTCAGCTGCCTCGATCGGCCTAATTACGGGGGTGGTCGTTCGGCTGGAGAAGCTGAGCATGTCGAAGCCGACGGCTGCGTCAGGCCGATCGAGGTACGTAAAACCCATGGTGCATTTATCGTAGGGGTAGTTAGGATCCGCATCGGCCGGCTGCGTGACGCCACAGTTCAGACCTGACATGGTCTGATCGACGTGTGGGCGGCCGAGGTTATGGCCAAACTCATGTGCGATCGTCCGGCCCCCGTAGGGTGAATTGAAAGTTGCCACAGCATCTTGCGGGTTCATCAGGGACAGGAAGTGTCTCCCCGGATTCTCTCCCAAACCAGCCCAAGCTGCGTTCGGAGTCTGCGGATGAATCGCTCCCACATAATAGGTTCGCAGCAGTTTCTGGAATGAACCATCGAATGAATTGAAACAGTGCAGTTCCTCCAAGGCCTCGTCCCATCCATCTTTGGTTGTCAAATCAAACGGGTCGGTGGAAAAGATGTCCTCGTCGCTTATCCGTTCGGTGGTCGGGCGGATTTGAATATCCGCTACCGGCAGCATAGCTTTCGCGCGAGCCATGATACTGGCGAAGTCGTAGGCGTTCTCCCACGGCCAGTAATTGGGCCCGCTGCCGTGAATGCTGGTGAAGACGAAGCAAGGCGGATTGACTTGGACGACCGAGATCGGCGCAGACTCGTAGGTATTATCCGCGAGAGGAGTGGTCCCACTTTCATAGGTGGCGAGGTTGGCATTCACGGTGAAGCGCAGGGTGAGCCTGCCACTGCGGACCCAGGAATCGGGCAGCTCAAATTGAAAACTGTAGCTCAGATCATTCGACCGGAGCACGAAGTAGTCGTCGGTGTTAATAATGTGCGGCCGGTTGAGTGGATAAATCGGTCTCCCTGAATCCAACGGAGTTCCATTCCGAAAGCCACGCAGTTCCCCGCCAGGGAACCACTCCTTTTGCGCCGTCGTATTCTCAGTCAACCGGGCGTACGCGCGCACGATGGTCCGTTTTCCCTCCACGAGTCGAATCGAGTTGTTGCGGTCTTGGATCACCTGGACCGCCTCTAATCCAAGGGCAGCGATATCAAGCCTGATCGGGGGCGAGTTATTCGGGGTGCGCCGTATTTCCTTGTCCCGCGTGAAATAAAGCCATTGGTCATCGCTGCGCAGGTTCACGGCCCCGCCTTCTTGATCGATGGCGTCGTAATTGGCGTCATTGGGATCGCCTGCGGGCGCGTCGAGGCTCGCCGGCAAGTACTTTGAAACGATCTGCCCAACACTAGCCAACGAGCATCCGAGCGTGCCGCAATCGACTGCATATTGGCTCAGGAAGACATGATTCCTATCCAGCCCGATGGCCGTGTATTGCCGATTGCCCGAATTGACGTGGATAACTGTGACCGCGGCCGTGTCAGGGTTAATGGAGACCAACCGGCCCGGCGGCTTCCCCTCATAATAAGGAGCCACCCCGGTCGAGGCGTAGAGTACGTCCCGAGTCCCGAACTGAACCGTTTCGTTTCGGATGGCAAAGTCGCTGATATTATCCGCAATCTGAACAAGGGGACCCCGGATCGCTCCGGAATCAAACCGAAATAGGTGCCCTTGCACATCCAAGCAGATCCCGGTTGGCGGCAACGACAACGCGACACCCCTCATGAAACCCATCTTCTTGATCATATAGCCCTCTCCACCGCCATCAGCCACCACCACCAAGGGCTGGGACAGACCGGGACCGCCCGTGTCTCGCCAGGAGTAAATCGTCACGGCTCTGGCGCACCCGACACTGGAAGCGGCGAAATAAACTCGCCCGCTGTGTAGAACCGCGGCACCGAACTCCTCACACCCAGTCCCAGTCGTAATTCGAGTTCCCACGGCT
The DNA here is from genome assembly GCA_035577805.1 of Verrucomicrobiia bacterium. Classification (GTDB taxonomy): domain Bacteria; phylum Verrucomicrobiota; class Verrucomicrobiia; order Limisphaerales; family JADJPG01; genus DATLUX01. Next base: position 18,662 of record DATLUX010000470.1, on the reverse strand, counting down.
TCCGGCGCGATGGGTGTGAGTGGAGGGTCCGGAGGCCACTTTTGTGCCAGCCGATACAAACCCGGTCCCGCCGGGCCGGACCCGGTGAAATAATAATAGGCATCATCGCGCGTCACTCCGGCGGGTAACGTTTGGCAATCCAGCACCGGGTAATATGCCCGGCCAGCCGCGGTGCGGACTGGCATAACTCCGATGCTGCTTTGATTCGCCAGTTCGCCGCTGCACCTGCCGCCGCCTTGATGCCACCAAATCAGTCCGTTATCATAAAACTCCATCCCATCGATCGGATGTGGACCCACGCCAACCGAGGCTCGGTCGGTAGTCACGAATTGACTTTGCGCTCGAACCCATGGAGCGCCGGCCAGCGCCAGCACGAGGCAACCTAGGATGGTGAGTGTCTTTTTCATACCTTTTGGAACATCGAGCATTGTGCCATCCCTCGTTACTGCTCAAGCGTGGCGGGAAGGTGACAGGGACGTTCGGAATTGTTCTGGTCGGCTGGAATGATGGCGGGCCGAGAGCCGCCAAGCTTGTTGTTCATAGCCTTCGCGAGTCTCAGTGGTTGCCATCGATCTGTTCCTGACCCATCGCGGACTAATGGTAACTTTAATTGTTGCGGTGTGACCTGACTCGCCCATCGCAAACCAATGCGAGATTTCAAGACGAAAGGCGCAAGAGAAACAGACACAGACGCAATGGAGGACGGGTGGGAGTTCGTCCTGAGTGCCCTCGGGTTCGGGCCAGAATATTGCACTTTTCCACTTTTTCCGATTATAGTTTCATCTCTGATCAGGTATGGTGGCAGACATCTCATGAAGTTCCGCGTCGATTTGCTGCTGACTGCCTGCTTGTTGTTGCCGCTCGCTGCCCTTGCGGACAGCCCGGTTGTGTTCAACGAGATCATGTATCATCCCCTCACCAACGAATCCCAACTCGAGTGGGTCGAGCTGCAAAACCAGATGGCGGTGGACATGGATATTTCCCACTGGCGCCTCGATGGGGGAATTAGTTTCACCTTTCCGGACGGCACCGTGATCGGAGCGGGAGAGTACCTTGTCATCGCCGCCTCGCCCTCGGCCTTGTCCATGGCGACGGGATTTCGCAACGCGCTCGGACCGTTCAGCGGGCGTCTCTCCAATGCGGGAGAACAGCTTCGACTGCGCAATAACAACGATCGCGTCATGGATGAAGTCGTTTACGGTGTCGAAGGGGATTGGCCAGTGGGGCCGGACGGGGCTGGGCCCTCGCTGGCCCGACGCCGAGCCGACGTTGGTGGCTCCGATTCGGGCAGCTGGCTGGCCAGCGCGCAGGTCGGCGGCACGCCTGGAGCGGAGAATTTTCCCGTCAAACCGGCCACCATCGTGAGCCATCCGGTCACGGGTATTCAGAGCGAGTGGAGTTTCGACGACACGGGCCGCGATCTCGGCACGGCGTGGCGCTCGTCGAACTACGATGATTCCACTTGGAAAAAAGGCCTTTCACTTTTCTTTCAAGAAGAGGCTCCTTTGCCTGCGGCCAAAAACACCCCGCTGGCACCTGGGCGCGTCAGCTATTATTTCAGGACGAGTTTTGTTCTCACCGGCGACGTGAGCCGGGTGCAATTGCAATTGCGGCCCATCGTGGATGACGGTGCCATCGGCTACTTGAACGGGGTCGAGGTCTTCCGGGTGAATATGCCGTCCGGAGGGGTCACTTATTCCACTTTGGCCAATGTCCCCGTCGACGATGCGACATTCGGCGAGACCATTTATCTGGCGTCGGACCAGTTACTCCCCGGCCGGAATGTGTTGGCGGTGGAGGTCCATCAGGGGCCGTCATTTAGCGCCTACGCGCAGGCGATTCTCGACTCAGGTCCAGTGGGGTACTGGCGGCTGAGCGATCCGGCGAATACGGCAGTCGATGCTGCCTCCGAGGCGGGCGGCCAGGCCGGGGCTCAGAACGGAGCTTATGCCGGATTGGCGCCGGCCAACCGCAGCCAGGCGGGACCGCGGCCGACCGATCTCATCGGCCCGCAACCTCTCTACGGTTTCGAAGCGAACAACGGGGCCGTGCGGTTTGCGGGCAACGGCGATAATGGAAATGATGTCGTCACCATTCCTGATCCGGGTGTCTTTAATTTTTCGAGCACGCGCATCTTCACGTTGGAAGCGTGGGCAAACGGCGGAGCTGGTCAGGAGAACGGCGGGCCGATTATCGCCAAGGGCCAAGGGGGCGGTGGAGAGCAGTTCGTCATCGACGTCGTGGGCGGCAACTATCGGTTCTTCACCCGCAGTGGGGGCGTTGCAAACGAGGCTGCGACCGCGAGTGCATCGGTCGGTCCGGATGGGACATGGCAGCACATCGTCGCGGTGCTCGACCAACCGGCTGGCCGCATGAAGATTTACGTCAACGGGATGGAGCGCGGCTCGCAAACGCCCTCCACGACCCTGCTTGATACCGCGCACGAGATCAGCATCGGGGCGCGAAAGAATGCCGCTTCGGCCAACTATGACCTGAACTTCGAGGGCCGCATTGACGAAGTGGCTATTTACAATCGAGCGCTGAGCACCAACGAAATCGCCGCCCATTTCACGGCCGCTTTCGCCAACAACGCAGCCGCGGCGCCGGACACCAACGATGTTGTCTTCGGGCTGGAAGTGATCGCCGCTGAGACTCTGCCGGAGCCTGAACCTCCGACGATCGCATTCAATGAGCTCGCTTCTTCCACCAATGCCGTTTTCTGGCTCGAACTGATCAACCATGGCCGCACCGATGTGGATCTGGGCGGCTGGATCATTGCCCGGCAGGGTGGCGCGACCAACCGTGAGTATACGCTGCCGGCCCGGGTGCTGGCGCCGGGCCAGTTGCTGACGGTCACCAGGACCGAATTGGGTTTCGGCGCGGACTCCGGCGATCGGCTTGTGCTCTACAGGGCCGGACGCTCGAACGTGGCGGATGCGGTCGTGGCCAAAAAAGAACCGCGCGGCCGTTCGCCGGACGGCATAGGCGCGTGGTGGTTTCCCAATCAGCCGACGCCGGGGGCATCCAACAGCTTTGTGTTTCGGGACGAACTGGTGATCAACGAAATCATGTTTCATGCCCCGGAGCTGCCGGCCACGCCAGGGACCTTCTCGCCCACCAATGTCATCCTTGCCATCAGCAATCCCTGGAAGTACCACACGGAAGGCGTGGACCTGAGATCCGAATGGCGTGCGTCGGTTTACGACGATAACGCGTGGCCGGTCGGGAACGCTGCCTTTTTCGCGCCCGCGGCCCTTGCTCTGCCGGCACCCCGGAACACCTTGCTGCCGCTGACCAACAGCTCCGGAGCACGCATCATCACGTTTTATTTTCGCACCCAGTTCAGCTTCGCTGGCGACACGAACGCATTAGTGTTGGCGCTGCATCCCATCGTGGATGATGGCGCGGTCTTTTACTTGAACGGAGTCGAGGTTTATCGGCTGAACATGCCGGCAACCAATATCAGCTATAGCACGCTGGCCTCGGGCAATGTGGCTGCTCCTGATTTCACCGGCCCGGTGTTCATTCCCGCCAACAGCCTCCTGCAAGGCCTCAATACGCTCGCCGTTGAGGTCCATAAAGTGTTCCCCACCAGCCCTGATTTTTGTTTTGCCACCGAACTGCTGGCCTTCCAACAGTTGGCACCGCCGCTGCCGTTCCGTGATTCGCCACAATCCTGGGTCGAACTCTTTAATCGCAGCAGCCACCCCGTTGACCTAACGGGCTGGCGTCTGGACGAAGGAATTGATTATCGATTCGCGCCCGGGACAATTCTTGCGCCGGGGGCCTATCTGGTGGTCGCCAAAGATGTGGGCGCGCTGCAAGCCCTCTATCCCGGCCTCCAGGTCGTCGGCCCATTTACGAACAGACTTTCCCGGAGCAGCGATTATTTCGTGCTCAAAGATCCCCACAACAACCTGGCCGACGAAGTGCGTTATCACGAAGGCGGCCACTGGCCCCCCTACATCGACGGAGGTGGATCCAGCCTCGAATTGCGCGATCCGTGGTCCGATAACACCCAGGCCGAAGCGTGGGCGGCCAGCGATGAGACCGCCAAGTCGCAGTGGCAAACGTTCACGTGGCGCGGGATTTGTGCCCCGGGCCAAACCGGCGAACCGTCCCTGTGGCGTGAGTTGGCGTTCTGTTTGCTCGACGGGGCGGGCGAGGCCTTGATTGACGATGTCAGCGTCATTGAGACTCCAGCGACGGCGCCGAAGCAATTGATCGCCAATGGCGGCTTCGAGGGCGGCTCGCAGGCGCGCTGGCGTTTCCTCGGCACGCACCGCAACACCAGGGTCGAGCCGGAGCCGGGCAACCCCGGCAATTATGTCTTGCACTTGGTGGCCACCGGCCCCGGCGAGTACCAGTGGGACCAGCTCGAAACCACGCTCACCGACAACCTTGTGGATGGACGCGAATACGAGATTTCGTTTCGTGCGAAGTGGCTGGCCGGACAACGCAAACTCAACGCGCGCCTCTATTTCAACCGCCTTGCGCGAACGTTCGATCTGGACGTGCCGGTCCGTCTAGGCACGCCCGGCGCGCGCAACTCCCGTTTCGTCTCAAATCTCGGCCCCACCTTTTCCTCTCTGGCCCATGCCCCGGTGGTGCCAAACCCAAACGAGCCTGTCACCGTTTCCGTCACGGGTGACGATCCCCAAGGAATCGCCTCAATGCTGCTGAAATATTCCGTCGCGGGCGGGGAATGGCAGAGCACACCGATGACGCTCCTTCGTTCACACCCGGGCGGCTTCGATTTCGTGGGGCGCATCCCTGGGCAACCGGCTAATCGCATCGTGCAGTTTTATGTCGAGGGTCTTGACGCGCTGGGAGCCGCGTCATTGTATCCTGCGCGAGGAACGAACTCGCGCGCCCTCTACGTTGTCCAAGACCACCAGGCCGCGGCGGCGCCGCAGCACAACTTCCGCATCGTCATGACCACCGCCGATGCCCTCTTCCTGCATCGGGGCACCAATGCGCTCAGCAACGAACTGCTCGGTGGCACGGTGATCTATAACGAGAAGGAGGTGTTCTACGATGTGGGCGTGCGGCTCAAAGGCAGCTTCGTGGGCCGAAACACAGCGCGGGTCGGTTATCACGTCGTCTTTAACCCTGAACAACCGTTTCGGGGTGTGCACCCGGTCGTGTCGGTCGACCGCGCGCAGCAGGGGTTGATCGGTGGCATCGCGGAGGTCTTGGCCAAACAGATCGCCAACCACGCGGGCGGTATCCCGACCTCCTATGATGATCTGGCCCGCTGCGTCGCGCCGTTGCCCTTCTACACCGTCATGTCCCAGCTCCGCTGCTCTGCTTTCGATGCCGATTACCTCGACGCACAGTTCCAGGACGGCAGCCAAGGTCCTATGTTCGAAATCGAGGTGCTGCGCTGGCTCCTCGCGACCGTCGATGGAGCACCGGAAAGTCTGAAGCAGGTGGGCAACGAAAGCGGCGGAACCGCCTACCACAATCAGGAGGTCCAGAATTATGGAGAGAACAAGGAAAGTTACCGCTGGATGTTTCTCCAGGCCAATCGACGCACCGTCGACGATTACGCGCCCGTGCTAAACCTGGCCAGGACTTTCAGCATGAGCGGCGGCGCGGCCTTCGATGCTCAGGCGGGGCAGGTGCTTGATGTCGATGAATGGCTGCGCGTCATGGCCTACCAGCAACTGGTCAACACGGCGGACGTTTATTACACCAGCACGAATGTCCACAACTTCCGGCTCTACGCGCGGCCTGTCGATGGCAAGGTTCTCTATCTGCCCTGGGATTGGGACTCCGTCTTTCTGCGTTTGCCCGCGGAATCGATCTTCGGCACGGGCAATATCGCCAAACTGATCGGCAATCCGAACAATCGCCGCAGTTATCTGAACCACATGTTCGACATCCTCGACCGCTCTTTCAACCTGGCTTATATCACGCCGTGGGCAACTCATTACGGCGCCATCGCCGCCCAGGACATGAGCGGCATCTTGAGTCATATCAATGTGCGCGTCCGCACCGCCCTCAGCCAACTGCCCACCAACGCCCCCTTCGCCATCGCCGGCAGCACCGCCACCAACTTCGTGACCAGCAACTCGACCGTCACGATTTTCGGCACTGCGCCCATCCAGCTGAAGGCCATCGAAGTGAATGGTGTTCTTTATCCGCTCGGTTGGACCAGCACGACCAACTGGACTCTGACCGTGCCGTTGACGGAAGGCGCCAATTCCCTCGCTCTCTCGGGAATCGACAACTACGGCCGGCTCCTCACGAACGCCGCAGGTAATATCAGCGTCACCAACACCGGCCCGAGCGCCTTGCAACCAGTCATGATCAACGAATGGATGGCTGATAACGCCGGCCCGCTTGGCTTTGCTGATCCCGCCGACGGCTTGTTCCAGGACTGGTTTGAACTGTTCAACCCCAACACCAACGCCTTCAATCTTTCCGGCTATTACCTCACCGACAATCTTTCGCAGCCCGCCAAATGGCGCGTCCCGTCCAACACGCTCATCGCCGCCCGTGGCTTTTTGCTGGTCTGGGCCGATAACCAACCCAATCAGAATACCGGGCTGCCCGACAGCGATCTCCACGCTGGATTTCAACTGAATGCGGGCGGGGAAGCCATTGGCCTCTTCGCCCCGAACGGCGTGACGCCCCTCTCGACCGTTGTCTTTGGGGAACAGGTGCAGAACGTCAGCCAGGGCTTGTTTCCAGATGGCAACACCAACGCCGTGTTTCTCATGACGAACTTCACCCCGCGCGCGGCCAACACGCTATCCGGACCCTTGCGGATCGTGGAAGTTTCCTTCAACGGCGCGACCATGGCGCTGACCTGGAGCACCACTCCCGGGCGCGCCTACGATGTCGAATACAAGGACGAACTCTCCGCGCCAGGCTGGAGGCGCTTGAATGACACGATCGAGGCTGGGGGAAACACCGCTTCCGCTACCGACGCTTCCCCACCAGCCGGGCACCGCTTCTATCGCATCCGCCGAGTGGATTGAGCGACTGAGGCCCAACGGGCCGCCCATTCCTGACACTGTCACCACGTGGGGTGGCGGGTGGATTCGGAACGCCACCGTTTTCTTGAATCCTCCAATCGTACCACCCCGAAACATACGGGCCGGGTTTGGTGCGAAGCCCTTCGGGAAGGACCAGCGCCCCGGCGACCGGCGTTCCTGTCTCACTTAAAACACGGACATAAGCTACCGGGTGCATCGGTGTCTTCGCGATCCACACCGCCAGCAGAAGCACCAGAAACACCGTTACCCCCAGCAGCAGAAAGCGTCGGTGAATTGGCTTCACTTCTCTCTTTCGTTGCATAATCAGGAGCGCGCCGGTCTCTGACACCGGAGGCCCTGGAGCAAAACCAGGCGAGGCAGCCATTCTTTAATCGCAGGCGAATCAAGCCAATTGCAATTTGGATCCAGCCCGCGTGGTGTCGTCGTGAAGTTTTATGATGGATTGCACTTCTGGATGAACAATTGAGTTCCCGACTTGGCGGAGCAACTCGCACGTGGCCCAGTTGACGGAGGATGCCTCGTATTGCGTATTCCACTTTTGAAACCGCTTTTCCGCCTTCGCATCCAGCCACGGCCAACGTTCGGGTTTGCTCTGTATGCCGCAACGCCAGGGTTTTGGTGTCAGCCGGGCGCGAAAACATTTCTGCGTCTTGCAAAGTTTCCGGTAAAGCAGGTCGGCTCCCAGTGCCTCAAACACGCCATCGGCGAGATCAGAGTCCGCTTCCACCAGATCATGCGCAGCCAATAAACGCAGTCCGGCGCGGGTTCGATAAATCCGCCAGCCCCATTCTGGATTGCTGCGTGTCCAACTCTCGATTCTGGTTATCGCTGCGCCTTGCGGATTCGTCGAGGGAGCGAGGTCTGGTTTCCCGAACAGCTTCTTGAAGAATCCACCGGACGCTTTTGGTTCTGGCAGGTCAATGTCCACGAACATCACGCGGCCGGTATTGAGCACCGAGCAACCATAAGAATTGCGCGTGACCACAGTGGAGAGTTCACCGGCCTCGTTCCTAATTTCTTGCAATACCTGTTCGCGAAACGGTCGATTCGGATAATAACCCCCGTGTTTTGGCGGATAATCACCAGCCCGAAAGCGATTCGCCAGCAGTTGTGCAGCTTGGTTGGCGAGTGATTGTGCTTCGGCGATGCTTTGTGACGACCAGCGCCAACAAAGAAAATCCCCGCTACTTCCTCTGGCCCAGAATGGAGGGAAGTTCATGCGGCAAAAATGGGATGACAACGAAAAGGTGGCAAGCACGTTTCAACAAAGAACAAACACCTGTGAACGGAAGATTTATGTCTGACATCCTGTTCAACGCCCGGTTGGAACTCGACCCGCCAACTCATCTGGTGAAGCGCGAACGGAGGCGCGACTTCACCTGGTCGAGGCGCACGGCGGAATCCGGATTCTCCCTCAGAGCAGCCAACCGAGCGTCCGCTAGGGCTTCGTCTTCCGGTGAGAGAGCTGGGTCGTCCACTTCGAGTGCACGGCGAATGACAAGCTGTCGCTGCTCGACGGTCAGAGAGGGTAACTCTTGAAGCACTTCAGCAAAGCTCATGGATGAACTCTAACCGCCTGACCCGGTGGTGTGGTGTGGTGTGTGGTGTGGTGTGGTGTCGCCTGAGCAAGATGTTGACGTCGTTGTGGTCGCAGCAAATGCGGACCAGAATCCGAGCCTTGCAGCCGATTTTTCAGCCCACTTTATTGACGGCAAGCACAAAAGCCGTTACGTGCGGATTCCAACAGCGAGTGCATGCGTTCACGTTACATGCACTAAAGAGTTCGAAAAATCTTCTCTAAGGCCGACTTTAGGCAGCTGCTGCTAATCCAATATGCGGGCGCGATAAAAGGCGGCGGAGCTCTGGGAGGCGGTTGAGTCGGTAAAGGTCACGTTGCCTGTGACGTTGGTGAGAACCACGTAGGGCCGCCAAATCAGGTCGTTGGAGCGCAAAGCTTTTTCGACCACATACCGAAACCCGGCTGTTCCATGCACCGACCAGACCAGTACTCCCTGCGGTTGGCGCTCCACAAATTCGATGACCCCGACCGTAAACTCGGGCAAGCCAGCTTGCAGGTGGAAGCTCTTCAGGTTGGATAACTGAGCCGGTGGAAGCGCGTCACCCCCCGCCACCACCTCGAAGATGTCCGAGCGTCCAAATTTTCCGCCCATGGCCCGCGCCTCTTCGTAACTGGAGCCCCGGGTGATTTCCCAAGCGCGCACCTGCGCGAAGGCGGTGGCACCCGGCGGAACGTTCGGGAGCGTGACGAATTTGCCGGCAACTAGCCCGGCATCAAAACCGCTGCGAAACGGAGACGGTGACGCGGCGGGACGCAGACTGTCCAGTGACGAGCCGGCGTAGAGTTGGGCGACAAACGTCGGGCCATTTAAGCGCGTGATGCCATCCAAGTCGAAGATGGGGGCCTCATTGGAAGGGGCGTTGAACGACAAGAATCGGTTGTCGAAAAGAATCGTTCCGCCGCCAGCGACGGGGTTAGTGACAATCAAGGTAGCCGGCAGACTCCACACACTGCCTGCGTAGTTATGCACGCGCACCTCGTAGCTGCCGGCGTCCGAGAGTTGCACGGTGGGTAAGACCAAGTCGCGATTGGTTGCGCCCGGAAGCTTTTCGCTGTTGAAATACCATTGGTAACGCAGTGGCGGCGTGCCGGCGGCGACCACACTGAGATTGAGGTAACTGCCGGCGGGCATCACGCCGGCGTACGGTTGGAGCAGAATGGTGGCGTTGGTCGGCGCATCCACTAACAATGAAGCCGGCGCACTGGTGGCTTTGCCAAAGGCGTTCGTGACCACTACATGATATTTCCCAGCGTCGGCGCTCGTCACAGGATCCAGCACAAGCAGCGGGGCGTTCTGGCCAGGCATGGGTTGGCCCTGGAAAAACCACTGATAACTCAGCGGCACAGTGCCGTTCGCACCGACAATGAACGCAGCCAGACCACCCGCCACCGTGCTGATGGTGGACGGCTGTGTGACGATGGTCGGCGCGGCGTTGAGGTCCACCACACTAAACGCATCCATCTCGATGTTGCGCGAAATGTTGCGGAAGCTGATGGTGGAATTTGTGTTGGTGGCTGTGGCGATGAAAACCTTCCAATGCCAGAGGCCGACCTCGCTCTCTGGGATATCAACCATCCCCAAGTCCCGGGCATCCCAGGACAAGCTGAATCGGGCTGCCCCACAACAGGCGCTCAGAGGGCCGCCGGTCCGGTAGGCGAACTGCAGCGCGTAATTGCGTCCAGGAATCGTTGGGAACGTCTGCCAGAGCCGGGCACCTGTCGAAAGGACCGGCCAGATCAGGCCATCCACACCCCCTCGTTCACCGATGTAACCGCCAAGGTCGCCCGCGGTCTCCCAGCCGACACCGCCAGCTTCGAAGCTTGGATCAACCAGAAGATTGCCGGGCAGCAGTGTGGCTGTTGACAGGCCCAACATCTGGGCCGAACACGTCACGTTACCCATCGCCCCGGCTGGCACCGCCGCCGCGATGTAATAAGTGGCTCCATCCACTGCGGAGAACTGGACTTCGTTCGTTCCCTTCCTGACCAGGCCCAGCGCATCCACACTCGGGCCTTGGTAAACGGCCAGGACCACGTTGGGAATACGCCCACTGCTGCCGGACAACTTCAGGATCCCGTTCCGGGGCGCTTGCCATTTCCACCAGATACTCTGTTGCGCGACCGGACCCATATGAAGGGGCTCACCCAATTCCATGGTCGCGCCAACGGTCGACTTCGGGGCGAATGAGATGATCTCGCCCGAGACAGTCGCCGCGTTGGCAAAATGATCGTTGTCGGCCGACTGGAATGGCTCGGCTCGAAGCCGGAACAGGAAATCATCCGCATCGCCACTGATTTGGAAGTGATAGACGGTCCCTTCGACGGCGATCGCGCCGCTGGGCAACTCCTGCAGATGCTCAACAGACGGACCGGTAAACACTCTCAAATACTGGGCATAGGGTGCGGTCGCGAGGGAGATCTCAAGGAATGGACCGGTGAAAGGTGCCGCCCAGGACACCCACACGGTTTTGGGCGAACCCGACGCCGGCTCGTTCGGCTCGGGGGTCGCCAGCGAGAAATTCCCATAGTACGTCATGTTCGTTCCTTCCAAATGTTCGCTCCCCGAAAAGAAGTCGTTGCTGCCGGAGTGAAAACGAACATCGATACGAAAATTGCCCGCGCTGGTGTTACCACCCACTTGAACGGCGTAGGTGCGGCCCCCTTGGATCGCGTAATGGCCGCTGCTAATCGGATTGACCCGAAGCAAACTCGCCAACTCGGTGCCTTCATAAACTGCCTGACTGGGCACAAATTGGCTGGCTGCCAGAAGGATGTTGAGCACCCCGTTCTCAGGCGCCTCGAACTTCCACCAAAGAGTTTGCTCGGCATTCGGGCCCGGCAACGGTTCCCCCGGCTCGTTGGTTGCGCCGGTGAGGCTGGCGTCGAAATGATATTGCGCTCTATCGATACTGAGCGCATTGCCAAAGGCATCGTTCGACGATGTCGGCCGGTCCACGTCCAGAAACAAGTGCAGGGTAAACGGCCCACCACGGGTGCCTCCCTGCCAATGGACCCCTGCGACTTGCACTTGAATCGTCTCACCAGCCCTGACGGCGATGCCGTAATCCAGCGTCGGCGTCGTTGGGGTCAGAGCGTTGATGGCTGTCCCTTGGTAGGTTGCGATGTTGAGCACGAAGGTTGGTATCGGTGTGCTGCCGGAAACATGCAAAACTCCGTTGGTTGGTGCAGTCCAGGCGTACCAAACCGAAGCGACCAGGATTCCTCCAGCGATCTCCTCGCCCGCTTCGGTGGTTGCTTCTGAGTTGTTGCCTTCGACCGTGACATCGATGCCCGTTAAGCGCACGCGGTTGGCAAAGTAGTCGTTGACCTGCGCTTGCGCGCGAGGCGCACTCAGCAGCAGCCCGGCGGCAAGCCAAGCTCCGAAAATGTTACGGCAGTGGTTTGCTGCCTCCGGAATCATAAGCACTTTCATATCGCACGCTGGCCTCACCGTCAACGAATGTTGCCCCTCACAACCGTGCCGTGTGATTGTCTGCCACAGCCGTGTGATCGCTTACGAGCCTCGCCTCGGCGATTACGAGTCAGCCGCCAGTCCAATCGTTTCCATTGAAAAAGGCGGTCTTACGAAGGATGTGAGAATTGACTGCACCTCCCCCGTCAACGACAAAGCTGCGTCGAATCCGACGAAAGCGCCCCCACAGATGCGGGTCGATCCGGGATCTCGGCGCTGACTAACAGAAGTGACTAATCGTCATCCACTCCGATCCGAAGGTAACGGCCGCGGAAGAAAAAGTGATCGCCGAGGACAGACTCGGGGATCGAGACGACCGCCTGGCCGTCGACCAACTGGCCCCCGGACACCGGCTGCCATGTCCGCAGGTCCGTCGAACCTTCAATGCCGAACTCAAGATTAGCTGATCCGCGGATGTGGAGTTGCAGGTCGTGGGACAGAGTATGCTGCAGGGTCAGGACAAGCTGCTCCGGCGCTTCCAGGGTGAAGCTGCTTTGAGTGGCGCCGAATGGGTTCGTGATGGTCACCGAGTAATCGCCGTAACTGCCGGTTTGCACGGAGTCGATACCGAGCCAGGCATTGGTTGCGCTGGCGAGGGGGAGGCCGTCTAGACTCCATTGGTAGCTCAATGGCCCGGCGCCGCGCACAGCGGTGGCAAGAACGATGCGCGAGCCTTCCGGAGCCAACATGGGTGGTGCCACCGAAATGACTTTGGGGACCGTCGGGACCGTGCCGGCCTGGTAACGCACCAGATTGCCATATTGGACTTGCCCGCTTCCGTACAATGCGCCATCGCGCCCTAAAAGCGCCAGCCGCAGGTCGGCCAACGAATTGGTGGAACCGGGGCGATAAACTTCTTCCCATTCCCGCGCGTAACGATCGCCGTCCTTGTCCAGGCTGAAAATTCCCGTGACAAGCAATTCATAGCGAGACGTGCAGCCTACCCCAAGGCTGGTCGTGCCATAGAGCCGGCCGTCGACTCCTTCCAGCAACTTCCCGTAAGCGATGCCTTCCTCGTGGCAGGCGAATTCTTTCAACACCACGAATGCGCCGCCATCGGCATTCGCGCGCCAGACGATGGACCGGCCACCGTTCCCCGCGTCGGCCAGTCCATAGAGCAAACCATCGCTCCCGATCAACAATGGCGCGGTCGGCGTCCAGCCAAGCGCCGCGAAATCCAGCAAGCCTTCGAAACCTGTGCCATCCATTTGCACGCGGAATAGCTGGCCAAGTGCTCCAAAGAGTCCCCCCAATTGCTGGCTGGCGTTGCCGCTCACGCCATAGAATCGGCCGCCTGGCCCCGCCACGAGCGGCGGTTGCACATAGACGGCGTAAGGAGAGGTCGAAACCAGACGGTGAGTTTCGACAAAACCGGTGCCGTCCTTGTTGATGCGCCCAATGCCGCCTCCGCCGCCTCCGCCAATACCTTCGGTCGCGCCGAGGAGCGTCCCGTCGCTGTTCTCCACCAGCGGACCGACAAACGCTCGACTGGTGTCCCCAACCGGTACGATGCGCAGGATTCGGTAGTCGCTCCCGTCGGTGTTCAAAACAAAAGTGGCATTCGATCGGCAAGTCGAGCCGTAGAGCCGACCATCGGAGGAGAGCATCAAACCGACCGGCCAGACTTCCTGGGTGTAATTCGTAAAATCATGAATTACCTGGAAGCTGGAGCCATCAGGACGAATCGAGAAAACAAGACCGCCATCCGCGACCCCGCCAAACATGTTCGCGCCGAACAGTGTCCCGTCGGCTGATTGAACCAGGTGCTCCACCCGAAGACGCCCGTCTATCCCGGAAAAGGCGCGGAGCACACGGAACGTGGCGCCGTCAATGGTGGGCGGAGTGGCCGGCTCCGCCCCCACCGCAACCGAGATGCATGAGAAAACAACCGTCACTCCCACAACTGCCTCGAAAAGAGTGGACGTTTTCATAATGTCAGATCGTTTAACACACTAACGTGCTTCCGAGGATGGTTTTTCAAAAATTCTTTACTTCTTTTCGCTTCCCATTGCCGTCCAGTCTTTTGCTTAGCACGTCGGGCAGCGCTTCCAATTTGCGATTTTCAATTTCCGATAATTTCCGATTGCCGATTTGCGATTTGCGATTTCAATTGGCAATATTGGCAATAGGCAATTGCTGCAGCCAAACCATGAAAGCCATCGGCCTGCTCCTCTGCGTCATGGCCGTTGTTTGTTTGCACGCATCCGGCGCGGACACCGTTCTGATCACCGAGTTCATGGCAGACCGCGGCGGTCTCATCGACGAGGACGGGGATGAGACGGACTGGATTGAACTGCAGAATACCGGTCTGGCGTCGGTGAACTTGGCGGGCTGGCATTTGACCGATGAACTCGGTGATCCAAGCAAGTGGACTTTTCCCGAGGTCACCTTGGCTCCGGGCGCTTTCCTCGTGGTCTACGCGTCGGGCAAAAACCGGGTCCAGTCCGGTTTGCCTTTGCACACCAACTTTCAATTGGACCGCGATGGCGAATACCTGGCTTTAACTCGTCCGGATATGAGCATCGCCCACGAGTTTGCCCCGGCGTTTCCTGCTCTACCGCCCAGTTTTTCCTATGGCATCACCTTCGAGGTCGCCACCGAAGAATTGCTGACGGTTCAGCATCCATTCACGTGGCGCGTGCCCACCAACGCCGCGGAGTTGCCGGCCAACTGGATGGCTTTGGATTTTGACGACTCCACTTGGGCCATCGGCGTGGCGGGATTCGGGTTCGACACCAGTTCGCTGTTCGATCCTTTCATCAAAACCGATGTGGAAGCGGCCATGCGCGGCGTCAATGCGTCGGCCTTTCTCCGTTGGTCATTTCTTTATGATGCGGAAGAAGCGCCTTCCGGGGGCCCACTGACACTACAACTCCGTTATGACGATGGCATTGTCGCCTATCTGAATGGCGTGGAGATCGCGCGGCGCAATGCACCGGAACTGCTGTCGTGGAATTCCATCGCGACGGCAGAACAACCTAATTCCGCCGCCGTGGTATTCACCAGCCTGGATGTCACGGCTTCGGCTTCCTTGCTGCGCGACGGCACCAATGTCCTGGCCATTCATGCGTTGAATCGGGCGGTAGACGACGACGATTTGTTGGTGGCAGCACGACTGGTGGCAAGCTCCAAACCTGCGCTACTCGAACGTTATTTCGCTAATCCCACTCCGGGTTCGAACAACTCGGCGTCTTACCTGGGCGTCGTGACGGATACCAAATTCAGTGTCGACCGCGGCTTTTACAACGCGCCCTTTGTCGTGATCTTGACCAATGCAACTCCAGGCGCTGTCATTCGTTTTACGCTGGATGGAAGCATGCCGAGTCCCGTCACCGGCCTGCTTTATACCGGGCCGCTCTCAATCGATAAGACCACCACCCTGCGAGCAGCTTCGTTCAAACCCGGCTATCGGCCGTCCGACATTGATACTCACACCTACATTTTTATCGAAGACGTCCTCCGCCAAAATGCGGCCTCGGCCAGCGCTCGTCGTTTTCCGCCCACCTGGGGGCAATGGCCGGCGGACTATGAAATGGACCCGAAAGTCATTGGGCCAAACGATGCCTTTGGCGGGCGTTATGCCGCCACCATCCGGGACGATCTCAGAGCACTCCCGTCGTTGTCCTTGGTGATGAATATCACCGACCTGTTTGGGGATACGACAGGTATTTATCTGCATCCCGAACTGCACGGGACGGCCGGTGAACGACTCACCTCCTTGGAAGTCGTTTACCCTGATGACACGAAAGCAGAGCAAGTGAACTGCGGTCTGCGAATTCACGGCGGCATTTCACGCAATCTGGATTTTGGGAAGCTCTCGTTTCGGCTCGTCTTTAGGGACCGATACGGACCGGCCCAATGGCATTATCCGGTTTTTGGCACTTATTCCAATGCCACCGATCATTTCGATGACTTGGTCTTGCGCGCCAACGGCCAGGAAGGCTGGGTGAGTGGATTTCGAAGCGATTCCACCTATCTGCGCGACACTTTTGCCCGGGAAACACTGCTGGCGATGGGCGGCGTTGCCTCGCATTCGCGTTGGTTTCATCTTTATCTTAATGGGCTCTATTGGGGCATCTACGAACTAGTCGAACGCCCTGATGCTTCACTCTCGTCGGCTTATTTCGGCGGGGACAAGGAGGATTGGGATGCGGTGACCGCCGGTGGGATTGACGGCCGGGCGGCCAGTGGCGATTTGCTCGCGTGGGAGACTCTTTTGAACCTGTGCCAAGGCGATCTCTCCACGCCGGCCAACTACATGCGCTTGCAGGGGCGAAACGCCGATGGCACTCCCGATCCGGCTTTGCCCAACTACCTCGATGTTCGGAACATGATCGATTACATGATTCTCCATATCTATATCGCCGATGGTGATTGGCCGGACGGCAATTATTGGACCGGCCGCCCACGCACCGCCTCATCGGACGGATTCAAGTTTTATCCGTGGGATGCGGATGCCTCCCTGGACGACTTCACCGCGCCGACCATCAACGTGTTTACCGGGGTGGCGATTCCTTATGGGGCCTGCCGGCGAAATCCCGAGTTCCGCATGCTCTTCGGCGATCGTGTCCACAAACATTTCTCCAAAGGCGGCGCGCTCTACACCGACCGCCTCAAGCCGACGTGGGATCCGGCAAACCCGGAGCGGAATGTGCCGGCCGCGCGGTTTGCTAAGTTGTGTGACGGCATCCGGCGGGCCCTGGTAGCGGAGTCGGCACGCTGGGGTGATCACCGCTCAGCGACTGCTCCCGCCACCCGCGATCAAGACTGGCAACTCGCCATCACCAATGTGTTGACCAAGTTTCTCTCCCTGCGTCGTAACAACGTCATGCAAGATTTTTCTAGCGCCGGCCTTTACCCGCCAGTCGAAGCCCCGGAATTCAGTCAACTGGGCGGACCGGTTTGGCCCGGAGACCGGTTGGCCATCACCAATTTCAGCGCGAGCGGAACCATTTATTACACGCTGGATGGAAGCGACCCGCGCCAACTCGGCGATGCGCTCAATCCCAGCGCCCTGGTTTACGCGGACCCCATCGAGCTAGTCCGCCCCACCACGGTGCGCGCTCGCGTCCTCTTCACGAATAGATGGAGCGCACTGGTGGAAGGTGATTTCTACCCGCGACAAGACCTCTCCAAACTGCAACTTAGCGAGATAATGTATAATCCGCCCAAGGACGGGTCAGTGGATGGCGACGAGTTCGAGTTCCTCGAATTAAAGAACACCGGCAGCGCCGCCTTGGACCTCACTGGCCTGAAGTTCACACGCGGCCTGGATTTCACTTTCACCAACGGAACGCTGCTCACCCCCGGGGAATACTTTGTCCTGGTGCGTAACCCGTCGCAATTCGCCGCGCGTTATCCTCAGGCCCCATGGCATGGCGTTTATACGAACAAGCTCGATAACAACGGCGAAACGCTGGCGTTGACCACACCGCTGGGCGTCACCGTGTTCTCGGTGCGCTACGACAACGCCGCGCCTTGGCCCGCCGAGGCCGATAACTCCGGTCTCTCCCTGCAACGCATGACTTTCAATTTGGCAGCGACCAATCCCGTCTGTTGGGTGGCGGCTCCGCCGACTCCAGGAACCGCCCTACCGCCTGGCTTGAACGACAGCGATAGTGATGGTTTGCCAGACGACTGGGAACGGACCTATGGCTTCATCGCAGGTGTCAACGACGCCAACGCCGATCCGGACGGTGATGGGCTCAGCAACCTGGAAGAGTTCATCGCCGGCACCAACCCCCTTCTGGCGTCAGATGCCCTTCGACTCAAACCGGTCTCCGCTGTCAGAGCGGGCGCGAATGTCCTGGTCACTCTCGAATTCGAAGCCCGCTCGAACAAAACTTATACCATCATCTACAGCGCGACCGGAGCCATTTGGACCAAGCTCGCCAACGTCAACGCAGCGCCCACCAACCGCGTGTGGCCAGTCAACGATCTCTTGCCGGCCAGCGTCGGGCAGCGCTTCTATCGTCTGGCCAGTCCGAAGTTGCCGTGAACCTTTCAATTTCCAATTGCCGATTGGCGATGAAATTGGGAGCAAGCCAATGTCTGCCACAAGTGTGGAACACGCATCCGTCCGCATCCCGAGCCGACGCTGCCAACCAGTGCCGAGCCCGAAGCGGTCCCCGTGTCGCTGCCGAAGCAGCTCGAACTCCTCAACGGATGGTTCTACACAGATGGAGGAAGCGTCGTCTTGGAAGTTAGAGACGAGACTGGTGCTCAATACAGAATTGGATTAGGGCTGTCCCATGGTCGACGCACTGGTGGTTGGAGACTGATTTTTCGCGACTGGCAGATCGCTTTTACCTCAGCAGAGCACATTGCGATTCTGCATTTGCTCAAGAATGCGTCCGTCGCACCATCTCCGGAGCCTCCCGTTCGCGTGCAGACTGGAGAGATGGGCACGCAAAACCCCACCATCATTGGCGACGATCTTAAGAAACTGCTTCCGCTTTCCGCTTTCCGCTTTCCGCTTTCCGTTTTCCGTTTTACGGTGCCTTCACTGCGCGGTAGAAGCGATTGTTATTACCAACGGCGCCTGGATCGGTGAATTCCTGAATGTCGAGCAAGGGAGTCGGGCTGACGATTAACCAGTCGACCA
>DATLUX010000469.1:0-28647 GCA_035577805.1 Verrucomicrobiia bacterium | reverse complement strand
CTTCGGGCCGCAGTTCTTTTGGCCTCCCGCGTCGTTGCTCGTTCCTTACAGACCCGGAAGGGTATGCTCGTCGCTCGCGCCTAGCGGGAGGCCAAAATCCCTTGCGGCAAAACACCAGCTATTTGTGAGACACATCACTAGTGATGGTCGACCCGGAAAGGGGTCAGGCGTGGCGAAAGGTGATCCGCGCTTTGCTCAGATCGTAGGGAGTGATCTCGACGTCCACCTTGTCACCGACGCTGATGCGGATGAAGTTTTTGCGCATCTTGCCGGAGATGTGCGCCAATACTTCGTGGCCGTTGGCCAAAGCCACTCGGAACATGGTTCCCGGCAGGACCTGCGTCACGGTGCCCTGCAAAGCGATCGGTTCTTCTTTTGCCACGCGCTACGTCTGGTATTCCTGGCCGAGCGCGTGCCTTCAACCTCGTCAGATCGGCGTCCAGTGCAACGCGTTGGACCTTGCAAGGAAGCGGACGATGCGGGTTCCGACACCTGATTGCAAGCAAGTTTTGACTCGGGTTTCCCCTGCTACTAGGGTGGCCTCATGATGGATGTTAGCGAAGCGCCGGCCACCAGCCTCGATCGATTCGAACTGCGCAAACCTGTCCCCCCCGCCAAGCTCGATCAGCTGTCTCGGGAAATCCTCCTCCTGAAGAAGAAGCTCAACGCGGTTGTCCTCGCGCATAATTATCAGGTCGCCGAGATCCAGGACGTCGCCGATTACGTTGGCGATTCCCTCGGCCTATCCCAACAGGCCGCACGCACCAACGCCGAGGTGATCGTGTTCTGCGGTGTCCACTTCATGGCCGAGACCGCCAAGATCCTCAATCCCGGAAAGATTGTGGTGCTGCCCGACAAAGACGCCGGTTGTTCCCTCGAAGAAAGCTGCCCGGCCCCCAAGCTCAAAGCCTTTCAGGCCACTAATCCCAATTTTTATACCATCGCCTACATCAACTGCAGCGCTGCCGTCAAAGCGCTCAGCGATGTCATCTGCACCAGCGGCAACGCCGTCAAGATCGTCAATGCATCGCCCGCCAACCGTGATTTGCTGTTCGTCCCGGATGAAAACCTCGGCTCCTGGGTGATGGAACAGACCGGCCGGCCCATGACACTCTGGAAGGGTAATTGTTACGTCCACGTGGAATGGACTCACGCCAGCATCTCTCGAATCCGGCGACAATTCCCCGGGGCGCCTTTGGTGGCTCATCCCGAATGCACCAAAGCGGTCCGCATGCTGGCCGACGAAGTATGTTCGACTGAGAAGATGGTGGATTACTGCCGGACTACGCCGGCGCGCCAAATCATCATCGCCACCGAGGCTGGCATGCTTCACCGCCTGCAACGAGAATGCCCGACCAAAGAGTTTATCCCCGCCCCCACCGACAACTGCCGCTGCAACGAATGCCGGTTCATGAAGCTCAACACCCTAGAGAAACTCCACGACTGCATGAAGCGCCTGGCTCCCCGAGTCGAACTGCCTGAGGACATCCTGCAATCCGCACGGCAACCCATTGAGCGGATGCTGGAGATCTCCGCGCGCTGACCAATCTAACCGGTCTTCGCGGATTCGCCGAAGTCCTTGACTGGCGTCCTTGAGCCGCTACGACCCGGTTAGCCGCGACGACCCAGGCTACGCCGGAGGCTCCGCCGAGCGAGAGCGGATTCGAGCGGCAAGAGCCTGTGAACACCACGGTTCGGGCACAAACTCCAAAACGCCTCCGGCCGCGATGGGCTCGAATCCGCGAAGTCGGGCTAACGAGGCGGGGCCTCAGCAGAGCGGCAAAGCACTCCAAAGCACTCCAAGGGCGCTCAAGAGCTCCAATCAAGGGCTTAGAGCGAATCTGCGAAGATCGGCTAGGTCTGGAAACAAATTTTCCTCCCGCGTAAAAATTTCTTTCTTAAAGAAAGGCGTTTTGCCCTTGTTTGCGTCCTTGTGACAAGGTGCGCCAAACCCTCGTTCCATCGCCTAAAAGCATTCGAGCGGAGGACGTTTACTTGTTCGAGTCGCCTTCCACCATTTTGCGAAACGCCGTTTGAGAAGCAGTGGAAAGTTTGAGAGGCCCGGTAAGACGCACGAACACACTTCCCGCCGGACTCTCCAGAATGGCCCCCAGGAGCATCGTGTCGGGCTGCGGGGTCTTGGCACCGCCGGGCATGCCGCTCATATAAGTTCCTTGGGCCTGCACATAGGTGATTCTTCGTTGGTTGACGGTCACTTCTTCGACTTTGGACTGCAGCTTTTCTCGGGGTTCCTGGAACAGGCCAAGCCAGCGGTCCACATTGGCCTTCGTGCCACCGCCTCCGCCCTCGCCGAAATAAAAGAAGACCACCTCCGCAGACTCCTTTTGGGCCGCGTCTGCGATCTTCAGCTGAGCCTTGCGCATTGGTGAGGAAGACTCGACCCATTCCCAAGAGGCAGGACGTTTGAAGCTGAATTCTCCCACTTTAAAGGTCGCTGGTGCTTCAGCGCCCAAGGATGTTGCGATCGAGGTCAACAAAAGGACGCTGCCTAACGACGTAAGAATAATACGCAGACGGAATGTGTTCACGACGAGTTTGGTAAAGAAACCCGTCGAGTTTGTCAACGGGTGCCTGCACCAAGTGCGCAGGCCTTGCGCTTGGTGCAGTGGCATGGGGGACCTGAAACGCGCCCTGCGTGCGTCGCGAAATGTTACATCGCCAGCGACTGACCTGTTCAGCGTAGCGCTGGAGCCGTGTTGGTCGGCACCACGCGAGAGCCGCCTTTCTGCTGAATTTCCACGTTGAGGGATGGATTCACAGGCGCGGAAGATACTCCCGGACGCGCAAAGAGAGCTTCGGCACCCTTGCGTCCAGAGCTTTGGTAAACGCCTTGAGCCATCCAGGAGAGGCGCTGACTGACCGCGGATTCCTCTCTGAGCAAGGCCACTTGCGCTTTGAGAGCGGCCAGATCATTAAACTGTCGCAGCAATTCCGATTTATCAGACTGCAGGCGCGCCAGCTCTTTGGTGAGCGATTCGCGGTCCCCTTCGGAAGCGTCGAGTTTGCGTTTGGTTTCTGCGATCTGGGAGTTCAGGGTTTTGATTGAGCCAGCCAGTTCATTGAGTTTGGCCTGCATTTCATCGCGCTGGCCTTCGAGCTCCGCGGCGCGGGCGGACTGTTTTTGAGCTTCGGCCTGGGCGACCTTCAGGTCGCTCTGGGCGGAGGTCAAGGAAGTCGAGGCTTGGGCCAGGGAGTTGGAAGCCACAGCCAAATCAGTGGCGTGCTGAGTCAAATTGCTTTGCAGATAGGAGGCGAGCTTGGATTCATCCTCCAGCTTGGCCTTGGCGTCAGCCAATTCGTTGGAAAGGCTCTGCAGCATGAAATTTGCAACGCCCAAATCTTTTTCGGCTTTTTGCCCCTTTGTATGTCTCAAGAACACTTGAGCAGCCAAGCCCAAGCAAAGGAGGGTGAGGATGACTACCAATGGTTTCATATATCAACTCGATTCAAGATCAACACGTTGCGACTGGACAAACGTCTGGAAGGCTACCCTATTACCGTTCAAGCGCTCATTTGCATCGAACTGTAGTCGCCCGCCGCAGTAAGCTAGACCTATGCCAAGGCTCCTCAGACTTCATAGCCTCCAGCAATTTCCTTCAATATAAGGCCAATTCATGCGCAGCCTGAGCTCTCTGTGAAATGTTACGTTTTGGTGTCGTACCAGACCTGAGTTGTCTTCGTCCTTGTTCCCCGCCAATGTTTTGCACTGTGCAACTTGATGCGCCCCCGACTCAACCCCGGCCCAACGCTGGGGTGGGAGACAAGCAGTATTTCCTGGGGGTGGATGTCGGTCCGGTCTTGATCCGGGCAGGAGTGTTTCTGGATGGGATGCGCCTGGTCGGCAAGGCCAAGTTCAGCACCAAAATGGAGCGAGGGCCGCAAGCCGTGATCGATCGCATCGCCAAATGCACCCATTACGCCGTCGATGAGTGCGATTTGAAGTTGAATCAGATTCGGGGCGTTGCGGTGGGAGTGAAGGGCTGGGTCGACGAAACTCAAGGCCAGGTGCGGAGCAGTTTCGAACTGGGTTGGAACGACGTTGCTCTGGGCGATAACCTGGCGGATCAACTGGCCCTTCCCGTGCGCGTCGCCAATTCTTATCGCTTGGCAGCCCTTGGCGCATGTACCCATGAGATTAGACCTTCCCCTCCGGCCAGCGCGCTGGCTTTGTTCCTGGGACCTGACATCGGCGGCGCTCTCATCCGGAATGGCACTTGGCTGACCGACGCGCCGGTCGGCCCGGGGCTGGACGCGCCGCAAGAGAACGTGTTTCGAAGAATCGTCGCGCCGGAGTTCAGCCATTTTCGCAGCCGCGATTTTCGGACCGCGCTACGCCGGGCGAATCGGCCGGTGGAGAGGTTCTTGAACGAGGTGGTGGACATTGCGGGAGACGTCGCGGCGCAGCTGATCACGATTTGGCGGCCGCAAGCGATCCTGATTGGTGGCGGTGCCATTGATGATATCCGGGAGAACGTCGTGAAACGCCTTCGCACCAAGGTGGAGGGACTGCTGCAGACGTCCTTCGGGCCCGATGTGCCTTGGATTGCGTCGGCGTTGGGAGACAGCGCGACGGTCGCCGGAGGGGCAGTCTGGGCGCGCCGATCACCCGAAGTCTTGGTCAGCTAATGCTTCACTTCAGTCGCTTTCCACGCCGTCCATGAGCGCGGCGGTGTCCAGACGTCCATCCACGGCATATTCAAGCTGCTGCTCGAGTTCCGGTCCGAGCCAGGCGCTGCCCGACTGCGGGGCGAGGTCAGGCTGGCCAGCCAGAATGAGCCACGCGCGCCGGAATGTTTCGCTCAAACACTTCCGGATTACCTCGCGGTTCAAACGTCGAAACGAACGAATCTCCTGCCAGGCGGGGTACGTCCGGGCGCAGATGTACCGCACGAGTGGGTCGCTGAGAATGGCAAACTCGATGTCCTGCGAACCGAACAAGCACGCTGCATAACAATAGGTCACCAGCGTGAGCATCATCTGGGGCCTGAATCGAGGCACCACACCCGCCCGCTGTTTCATGGCTTTGCCATCCACGGTCTGCACCACTTCCAGCACCAAGTTCAATAGCCTCCGGTCGCCGAGAGCCTTGCTGAAATCCCCCGAGATGGGCCGCGGGATAATCTGCGGCCCGCGTCTTATCGTCGTCGTCATACCAGCCTGTTCCTTTCTTCGGAACCCCGATTGGTTCCGTTTCTTAGTTTCTTTTGTCTGTTAGGAACATCGGTCGCGGCTGTTACAGTTCTGTGGCGGGACGGTGACGCTTGGGAAAAGGTGAGGTGCGTTGAAAGGCTGGGCTGGCCCGAATGGAGGCCGGGGCAAGTCCGTTGGCACGTAACTCTCTTAGACTCAACGCCGCGTGCCGCTTGGCCAACCGGTTTCCAGCATCGTCTGTGACCAGTTCACAATGCATAAACTGCGGCGGCTCCCAACCTAAAGCCCGGTAAAGGAGCCACTGACGCGCCGTCGAAAGCAGGAGATCGGCGCCTCGGACTACTTCCGTGATCCGCATCGTGGCATCGTCGACCACGACGGCCAATTGATACGCCGGAACGCCGTCCTGTCGCCAAACCACAAAATCCCCAAAATCCTTTCCTGCCACGAAACTCTGGGGGCCAGCAGCCAAGTCATGAAACGTCACCGCTTGGCCGTCGGGCACCCGGAACCGCCAGTTGACCTGGGCATCTGGACCCGGGCCAGCGGAGAGCCGCTCTGGTGCGAGCAAACGACAAGTCCCTGGATAAATGGGTTCTTCGGTTCCCTGCTGCGGCGCGCCCAAGGCCAGTTGAATATCCCGCCGCGAACAGCGGCAGGGATAAACCACCCCTTTCTCCTGCAGCCGGGCCAGAGCCTTGGCATAGAAGGCCAAACGCCGACTCTGCTCATAAGGTCCCGTTGGCCCCCCGCGGTCCGGTCCTTCCTGCCAATCAAATCCGAACCAAGCCAGATCCTCCAACATGGCGGCCACGAACTCTGGTCGGCACCGGTCCAGGTCGAGGTCTTCGTTGCGCAGGACAAGCACACCGCGATGTGCACGAGCCCGTTCCTGAGCGATCCAGAAAGTGCGGGCGTGGCCCAGATGCAAATAGCCGGTGGGAGAAGGGGCGATTCTCCCGCGGTAACCGGCAGAGGGGAGAACGGGAGCGTCCATCATCGGTCCACGCGGATGTTGGCACCTCAATGCCATGCTTTGCAAGCGTAGCGGGCCGGGCTATTCTGGGCCCGCGCGATGAATACCACCATCCGAGTCCTTGTGATCGAAGATCACCCGCCGCTACTGCGGATGATCAGCGACATGCTGGGCCAGGCGGTCGAGGCCCTGTTTCAGGTCGAGTCGACTGCTCGGCTTGGGGACGCCCTGGAGCGATTGGCTGGCGGTTCCATTGATCTGGTGTTGCTGGACCTGAATCTGCCCGACAGCCTGGGATTGGACACGTTTGTTTCCTGTTACAACCGCGCCCCGGACATTCCTATTGTGGTGCTGACGGCGCTGGAGGATGAAACGCTGGCCATGAACGCCCTGCGCGAAGGAGCCCAGGACTATTTGATCAAAAGTGAAATCAATCCGCGCGCTTTAATCCGAGGGATTCGCTACGCCATCGAACGCAAGCGCGGTGAAGAAGCCCGCTCGCGCCTGGCCGCGCTGGTGGAATCATCGCACGACGCCATCATCGGCCTGAGCCTGGAAGGCTTGATTGTCAGCTGGAACACGGGCGCGGAAGCCATGTTCGGCCATAGCTACGAGGAAGTGATCGGCCGGCCCAGCGCGATCCTGCTGCCACCCGGTCACATCGACGACATGCCGGCCACCCTCAAGCACCTCAAAGCGGGGCATTTTGTGAAGGATTTCGAAACGACCCGCCGGACCAAGGAAGGCCGAACCGTTCATCTGGCCGTCAGCGTGTCGCCGATCAAGAATTCATTCGGCCGGATCATCGGCGCGTCGATGATCGCCCGGGACATCGATGAACAGAAACGCCACGCTCAGGAGCAGGAACGGCTCATCAACGAACTCCAGGCCGCCCTGGCGCAGCTCAAAACCCTCAGCGGCTTGCTCCCAATTTGCGCGTGCTGCAAGAAGATCCGCGATGACCAGGGGTACTGGACCCAGGTCGAGGTTTATCTTATGGCCCGTTCCCAAGCCGAATTCACCCATGGCATCTGCCCGGATTGCGAACAGCGTTATCGGGCCCAGATCCCCCCGGCGCCTCCAGACTGAAAAACAAAAACAAAGTTTGAACCCGAGGCCGTTCTGTTCTGAAGATAGCCGCCAGGCACGATATGACGAACCTGGACGACGCACAAAAGAAGGAAGTCAGCGATTGGATCGCCCAAGGCTTGAAGCTGGCCGACATCCAAAAACGGCTTCAGAGCCAATTCGGGCTGAATCTCACCTACATGGAGGTGCGCTTGCTGGTCGATGACCTCAAGCTCATCCCAAAGGATCCCCCTCCAAAACTGGAAAAGAATCTCGACGCAACCCCGCTTCCCGGCTCCGGCGCCAGCGACCGCTCGCCCACACCCTTGGCCCCTGATGCATCCGGACCCGACCGTGCACCGCTTGGCCAAGGCAAAGTTTCCATCAGCGTAGACGCCCTCGCCCGCCCCGGAACCATGGTGAGCGGCTCCGTCACCTTCAGCGACGGACAGCAGGCTATCTGGTATCTGGACCAGTTCGGGCGGATGGGCCTCGGTCCCAAGCAGGCCGGTTACAAGCCTTCGGCACTCGACTTGCAAGCATTCCAACAAGCCCTCGAACGGGAGCTCTCCAAACTTGGTTATTAGCCCGACTTCGCGGCTAACCGGGTCGGACCGTTTCACGAGCGCCGGGGGCCAACTTGCCACGAATCCGCGAACGCCCGTTAAAACCCGAGCGGGCGCGCTCTTCGTGCTGCTGGGAATTCTCACCAGCAGCGGTTCCGGCTGCCAATCGGTCGGTTACTACTCTCAGGCCATCCATGGCCAATGCCAGATTCTCCACCGCCGCCAGGCCATCGCCGAGCTGCTGAAAGATCCAGCCACGCCACCGGCCTTGCAAACCAAACTGCGGCTGGTGCTGGACTTAAGAAAATTCGCGGAGACAGAACTTCACTTGTCCGCCAACGGCCATTACTTGGCTTACGCCGACCTGGGCCGGCGCTATGCCCTTTGGAATGTGTATGCGGCCCCGGAGTTCTCGCTCAAGGCCAAGTCGTGGTGGTATCCGGTCGTCGGGCGACTCAAATACCGGGGCTACTTCTCAGAGCCCCAAGCCCGGCAGATGGCCTGCAAGCTCAAGCACGCGGGCTACGATGTTCACGTCGGAGGCGTGCCGGCCTATTCGACCCTGGGTTGGTTCCGGGACCCGGTCCTCAACACCTTTATTGATTATGAGGAGACCGACCTTGCCGAGTTGCTCTTCCACGAACTGACCCATCAGCGCCTTTTCATCGCCGGCGACACCGAGTTCAACGAAGCTTTGGCCACAGCTGTGGCCGAAGAAGGATTGCGCCGCTGGCTGGAATCCAAAAACGATCTCGACGCGCTACGCGCGTATCAGCAGGAGGTCCGTCGGCATGAGCAATTCATCGAATTAATCACCCAGACCCGCGCCCAACTGGACATGTTTTACCTTAATCCAGTCGTGCAACTCGACCCGGACGCCGCACGAAAAAGAGCACACAAAGAGCAGCTTCTCCAACAGTTGCGCCACCATTACGATGCGTTGCGAAAAACCTGGGTTGGCCAGCCGGATTTTGATGCCTGGTTCAAAAGCGACCTCAATAATGCCCGCCTGAACACCGTCGACACCTACTATCAACTGGTTCCCGCCTTCCGCGCCTTGTTGCGCAGCAAACGCGGCGACCTGGACGCTTTCTTCGCGGCCCTCAAGGAACTGTCCGGCCTCCGCAAAGAACAGCGCCGCGCCTGGCTGGCTGCGCTGGAGCCGTAGACGCCCGCACCAGCTGCATGGGTCAATGGATGTGCAGTCGCTCGGCGCGCAGCCCTCGCCCTCCTGCCTCTTCACTGAGCACCAGTGCTCTGGCTTCTGGACGCAGCGCCGCCAGCCGGGCCAGCCCAGCCGAACCAAAGGTTAGCAGCGCCGTGCTGAAGGCATCCGTCTCGGTGGCGGAAGGCAACGCCACCGCTGCAAGTAATGTCCCTTGCACCGGCTGACCGCTGCGCGGATCGATCACATGCCCATAAGACTTCCCGCCGCTCACGAAGGCGCGGCCCCAAACTGCCGAAACGGAAAGCGCTTCATCGCGCAGCGACATCACCTCCAGCACCGCTCCATCCCGCACACCGGCCCCGGCATCCTTTGCTTCCGGCGCAGCCCGCAGCAAACGTGACTCTTGGCTGGAATCGGCCTCGGGCCGGGCGATCGCCACTTTCCAGAACTCCCCGCCGGGGGGTGAACCCAGAGCGTAGACGGTGCTGGTGCCGCCGTGGAGAATGGCACTGTTGACTCCCGCCTCGCGCAAAACATCGGCCGCACTGGCGATGGCATAACCTTTGCCAATTGCGCCCAGATCAATCATCACGCCATCCCGCGCAAACCGGACTGTGCTGGCCTGTTCATCCAGGTCGAGCAAATCGTGTCCCACCTGGGCACGGGCTTGAGCCAGCGCCTCGGCTTCAGGCAGGTGGCCCGCTCCGCCCATAAATCCCCAGCACCGCACCAGGGGCGCGATGGTGACATCGAACGCGCCATCCATCGCCTGGCCCAAGGCGCGAGCCTGCCACAGCAAGCGCAGGAGTCCGCCAGAAACACGCACCGGCTCCCGCGCGGCCCGCGCATTGACGTGGGCAATCTCGCTGGTGTTCCGGTAGAGGCTAAGTTGATTTTCCAAGCGCTCGATCTCGGCCAGCGCCGCTTCCCCCGCCGCGCGCAAGGCGGTCGGATTCTCGCCGTGCAGCAGAATCTCGAACCGGGTCGCCATGGCGTGGGCGGCCAACAGAACCGATGGAACAGACTGTTGGGACAAAGCAAAAACAGGCTTCGCGGCCGGCCGGCGCGCGAAACCTGTGTGAAGGGTAGCCGGTGGAACCTGCGGTTAGGAGAGACCGGGCACGGCGCCGTAGGTCAGCGGTTTGACTTCCTTGCCGTCCGCCGTGGTGATCTTACGAGTCTTCTCATCGAACAGACAGGTGATGCGGAGGCGTTCGGCCATTTCCGAGAGCGAGATCACGGTTTGAACGCGAATGGCCAGGTCGATGCCGGCATTCGGTTGTTTGCCGCTGCGGATGCATTCGAACCAGTTCTTTTCGTGCGCGCGAGGATCCTCATGCTGCAGGCCTTTGATCGCTTCGATCCCCATGTCTTTGCGTTCCGCTTCGGTCAATCCTTCGTATTCTTCGGCGAAGGCGCGTTCCGGAATCATCTGCAGAACGTTGCCCTGATCACCGACTTCGAGCGTGGCCTGATGTCCATAAATGACAAACGGCGGACTCTTGGCGTTGACCGTGCTCGCGCTGACGGTCAGGAGCATCCCATTGGGGAACTCGGCGGACAACTGGACGTGTTCGGGCACATCGCGCTCCGGGGTGCCTGGGGTCTTGCGGTCGGTGTGCACATGCCGCGTGCCGATGCTGGTGACGCGGGTGGGGAACTCCGGCTTGCCGGTGGCGAGCATGAGGGGATGCAAACGGTGCGGCACCAGATCGCCCAGCAACCCGCCGCAGTACGGATAATACTTGCGCCAGCGATGAAAGGCGTCCGCGCTGAAGGGCCGTTGGGACACCGGTCCGAGCCACATGTCCCAATTGATATTCTCAGGCGTGCTCTCCTTTTCGATCAGATAATTCCATTCGCCCTTGGGATTGTTACGGCAATAATAACCTTGCGCCCAGACCAGTTGCCCGATCTTGCCGCCCTGGATCAGTTCCGCCGCCTTGTGCCAGGCACCCGCGGAACAACCCTGCGAACCCACGGTAAAGATGCGCCCCGTGCGCTTCACCGTGTCATGCACGTCAAACGCTTCCTGGAGATAACGCGTCATCGGTTTCTCGCAGTAGACATGCTTGCCGGCATTCATCGCGTCCATGGAGACGCGGGCGTGCCACGGGTCGTGAGTGGCCACTACCACGGCGTCAATATCCTTGCGCTCAAGCAGTTTTCGGTAATCGCCAAAGACATCGGAGTCCTTCAACTCCGCGGTGGTCTTGGCCCACTCGCGCCGTACGCTGAACAAATCGCAAGCGGCGGCCACCGCCACGTTGTTCTGCGCGGCATTTTCATGAATGCCTTTGAGGTGATTCTTGCCGATACCGTAACCAACGCCGATCACCGCCACCGCGATGCGGTCATTGGAGCCAATCACCCGCCCCGTGCTCGGAGACGAACTCTGTCCATACACCGGCGTCTTGACGATCCCGGTGGCCGCGACCGCCGCTGCGGCGGTAGCCGTTTTCTTGATAAAATCCCGGCGGGTATCACCGACCGAGGCTGGTTTGAATGGTTCGGGTGGCTTGGGCGGTTGGGGCGGTTGGGTGTCCATAACAAAGGCCTTTCTCGTATTGTCAGTATGACCGTATCAATGATGACTGTAATGAATGTAACTGGCTGATGAAAGCGGAGAGTAAGGCTTTGGTTAGCCCGGTCAATCTGGATTTATCGGCGCAGGAGGGCTTATCTTGCCGGGTTCGGCCAGATTGATCTTGCCGTCCACCAATTCCAGAACACGCGGCGCGCGGGTGGCCACGCGGGTGTCGTGGGTGGCGATCAGCAAAGTGGTTTGTTGCTCGCTTTGCAGAGAGCATAACAACTGAATGATGGCCTCCCCGGTTTGCGAATCCAGATTGCCCGTCGGCTCATCCGCCAGCAACAATTCGGGCGAATTCATCAAAGCGCGCGCGATCGCCACCCGCTGTTGCTCGCCGCCCGACAATTCGAAAGGCTTGTGCTCCAAGCGATCCCCGAGGCCGACACGTTCCAGCAAGGCCCGTGCTCGCGCTTCGGTCCTGGCCGCGTTCTGGCGCGCCAACCGCGCCGGCAGACACACGTTCTCCAGCGCATCCAACTCCGGCAGAAGATGATAAGCCTGGAAGACAAATCCCACCCGCCGATTGCGGAACGTTGGCAAACTAACGCCATCAGCCAGATCTGCCCCCATGAACGTCACTCGTCCGCGGTCCGGCGTGTCTAATCCACCCAAGAGGTGAAGCAAGGTGCTCTTGCCGGCGCCGGAGGCGCCCTGTAACGCCACAAATTCTCCGCGCGCCACCCCCAGACTGACTCCCCGCAAGACCTCCAGCCGGCGTGTGCCCAGCCGATAGGCTTTGCAGACCCCCTCCGCCTGCATCAACCATGGGGTCGCCCTTCCCGGTGCCTGGGCCTCACTCATGCCGTAAGGCCTCCACCGGCTTCAGGCGGGATGCGGTCCAGGCCGGGACAAACCCCGCCAGCACACAAATCACCAGAGCGCTTCCGCAAATAAACAGGATGTCTGTGCCGACGATCAGCGCCGGCAGTTCCGTGAAGGCATAGATCTCGGCCGGAAACAGCTCCAGACCCGTCATCCGGTTCATGAAATGGAGGAATTCGTTGCGATAGGCCAGCAGCAAACGGCCCAGGACGAATCCGCTACTGACCCCGATGATCCCTATGATTAAACTTTGGCTCAGGAACAACCACCGGATCTGGCGCCCGGTCGCCCCCAGCGCGCGCAACATCCCGATCTCACGGGTTTTCTGCACCACAAACGTGATCTGCGAATTCATGATCCCGAAGGCCGCCACAATCACGATGAAGATCAACAGATAGAACATCACGTTCTTTTCCACCGCCAGCGCGGTCAGGATCTGCGAGTTCTCTTCCGTCCACATCGTGATCCGATAATCCGGCCCTAACACGCGCTGCAGCTGCCCCCGGACCACCGGCGCCAGGTACGGATCGGTCAGCATCACCAGCAGGCCGTGCACCTTGCCGGGCAACTGATATAAATCCTGGGCGCTGCGCAACGAGCTCACGATCACGTTGGCATTATATTCGTAATAACCCACGTCGAAGATCCCGCGCACCACAAAGTCGTCGGGCAAAATCGCCACTTCATTCTCCTTGCCCTTGTGCTTTTCCATCTCTTCCAAATTTCTCGGCGAATAAATGGCCAGGTGATCCCCGACCTGCACGTGCAAATGCCGGGCCAGCTCGCTGCCCATCAACAGATCCTCCGCGTCCAGGGTCAGGTCACCTGAGATCAGGCTGGTGGTGATGGTGCTGACCTGTGGTTCGCGTTCCAGATCGATCCCGCGCAAATGGGGAGCGCTGACCATCGGTTTGCCCGATTGCGGCTGGGTCTTGATCATGACCTGGCCCAGGATGAAGGGCGCCACCGCGCGAACCTGGCGATTCGCCTGGACTAATCGCTCCACCGCCTCGTAGTCGGGCAAAGGTTCCTGCTCGTAACGAAAGATTTTTAGATGCGCGCTAAAACCGAGGATTTTGTCGCGCAACTGGCGATCGAACCCGGTCATCACGCTAATCACGATGATGAGGACAGCCACCCCCAGCATCACGCCCATCGCCGAGATCAGCGTGATCACCGAGACGAAGGTGCGCTTCGGACGCAAATAACGGAGGGCGAGAAAAAGCTCGAAGGGCAAACGGGACATGAGCAGCTCGGTCAGGCTGGCGCGGTGTTGTGTTCCCTAAAACGGGTTATGGCGCACGCCGCACCCTAAAAGGCGCGCGCCGCCACTGTCAATCAACGCGGTGTAAATCATCTCGTCTTCCGCTCAGCCGCGCAGGAAAAAACCCCGCTGCTTCTCAGAGATCGGCAAGCCCAGCCGTTCCATGACCTGCAGCATGTCTTCCCAAACTTTGCGTTTCTCGGTCAAGGCCTGGTTGCGCAATAAATACGAAGGATGAAACGTCGGCATCAACGGAATGCCCCGATACTCCAGCCAATGCCCGCGCAACTTCGTGATGCCTTCCGTCTTGCCCAACAACCCTTCCACCGCCGTCCCGCCCAACCCCACCAACACCCGCGGCTGGATCAGGTCGATCTGCGAATGCAGGTAAGGAATGCACGTCTTCATCTCCTCAGCGGTCGGCTTGCGGTTGCCCGACCGTTGCCCAGGCGTGTCCGGACGACATTTCAAAATGTTCCCAATGTAAACCGTCTGCCGACTCAAACCCATCGTCTGGATGATGCGCGTCAACAACTGCCCGGCCGCGCCCACGAACGGCTCGCCCTGCGCATCTTCATCGGCGCCGGGCGCTTCCCCCACGAACATCAAGGCCGCGTCCAGGTCGCCCACCCCAAAGACCACATTCTTTCGCACCGCGGCCAGATGCGGACATTTCATGCAGACCGAGGCGCGTTCGCGCAATTCCTGCATCGCCTGAGCCTTGCTGAGCGGGTCCAGCGCCGACCCAGCCGCTGCGGCCGGTCCCGAAACAGGCACGCCAGGAACGTTTGCCACCACCAGCGGCAACGAGGTCGGCCCGGCCGGGCTCGGCGCGGCCGGCTTTTCTGGAGGCAACCGCGGTGTCCTTGCCGCCGGACGGCCCGGTGACGCGACCGCGACCGCGACCGGAGAGGAGAAGGATGACGGTCTTTGACGCAAGGCCTGCAGTGTGTCGGGCTGCACTGCCACCGAACGCACGCCGCGCGACTTCAGATTCCGCAGATGAACGATCAGGGCGTCGAGCAACTGATAGTAAGGAGCCGGCATGGGCCGCATCCTACGGTTGTGTTTTCTAAATAGCCATAAATTGGTTGAGGGTCCCGAACGGCAGGGGCGTATTTAGGCACTGCCCCGCGAACAATGCAGTTTGGTGCACAGCGTTAAAGGCCGCGATCCCGGGGGCAGTGGCCGAATGCGCGCAACGCTCGCCGTGCTGGAGGAGAAAACTTGCAATCAGAATCCGCTTTCTTAAGGTCGCAGCGCGTATGCCCATTCTATCGCTGGCCGAGCCTGGGAAATCGATCGAATGCTTCTTTATCGTCGCGATTCTGTGGATCTTCTCGCTGTCGCTGCATGAATTTGGGCACGCCTGGGTGGCGTATCGGGGCGGGGATCACACGGTGGCCGACAAAGGTTATCTAACGATGAATCCGTTCCGCTATCTGCATCCGGTGCAAAGCCTCCTATTGCCAATGATTTTTGTGGTGCTGGGCGGCATCGGTCTGCCCGGCGGAGCGGTTTACATCAACCGCGCCTTGCTGCGCTCACGAACCTGGGACACCGCCGTATCGCTGGCCGGTCCAGCCATGGACCTGATCCTCATCCTGCTTCTCGGGTTCGCGTTCAAGTTCGGATTGATTCCCCCCGACCGCGAGAACCTGTTCACGATCTCGCTGGCCTTCCTCCTGCGCCTGCTGATCAGTGCGCTGCTGTTGAATATGCTGCCGGTGCCGCCCCTGGACGGTTTTCAGGCCATCGCGCCCTGGTTGCCGCGGGCGCCCCGGGAGCAACTGCTCGGGCTGTCCAACGTCGGCATGTTCATTGTGCTGCTTAGTCTCTGGTTTATTCCTTCCGTAAGTTCGGCCTTTTGGGGCACCGTCGCTTCGCTCAGCAGCGTCTTTGATGTCGAGCCGGCCTGGGTCCGGGCAGGTTACGGGGCCTTCCGGTTCTGGGGTCCCTAGCCCCCGGCTAGGTGTCCTAATTTGAATAGAAGCAGCGCGGTTACTCGCGCCGGAGCGTGAAGTGAAAGGCCGTGCCGCGTCCCACCTCGCTCTTCAACCACACTTCGCCGCCGTGCGCTTGCACGATGTGTTTGACGATCGACAGGCCCAGACCGGTTCCCCCGGTTTCCCGCGAACGCGCCCGATCCACTCGATAGAAGCGTTCGAACACCCGCTCGCGGTCCTCCGGGGCGATGCCCGGGCCATCATCGGCCACCCACATTTCAACCATCCCGTTCTCGGTCTTGCGCCCGCCGATTTGCACATGGCCACCGTTGCGGCCGTATTTGATGGCGTTTTCGACAAGATTGGTCAGCACCTGTTGCAACCGATCGGCGTCGGCCTGCGCGGCGAGGCCGGCCGGCACGCCATTTTCCAGCGCCACCTGCTTTTCCACGGCGCGAGCCCGCAGGTCTTCCAGGACCCGAAAGGCTTCCTCCTGCAGGTCCACACTGTGCAGGTTCATCACCACCTGGCCGCTTTCCAGCCGGGAGATGGTCAGTAAATCCTCGATCAAATAAGTCAACCGGTCCGTGTGCTTCTCGATGGTCTGCAGAAACCGCGTGCAACGTTCCGAGTCGCTCTTGGCTCCTTCCAACAAGGTCTCCACAAAACCCTTGATCAACGACAGCGGCGTGCGCAGCTCATGACTCACGTTGGCCACAAATTCCTGGCGGGTGCGCTCCAGCTGTTTGATCCGGGTCAGGTCGTGAAAAACCAGGATGGCCCCATGCTGGACACCGTCCCGATCGACCACCGCGGCGGCATTCACTTCCACCCAACGTTCTTCCATCCCGGGCAATTCCAGCGTGCAGGTCAGCTTGGTGCGCTCCAACTGCAGCCGCTGCACCAGGTCCGCCAGTTCGGGCAAACGAAACGTTTCCAGAATGGTTTGGCCGCTGACTTCCCCCAACGAAAAGAGCCGTTGCAGAGATTGGTTGACCATCTGCACGCGCAACGAACCATCCAAGACCAGCACGCCCTCCAACATGCTGTTGAGCACGGCCTGCTGTTGCGCTTGGATTTGCGAAGCCGCCTGTTCCTGCTGGAGCTTGAGCGCCTTAGCCGTCCGCTGCTCCACCTCAAGCTGGGCCCGCAAATGCAGATACCGGCGCCGGCCCCACCAATGCAGGGCCACTGCGAGCCCCAAAAAAAGTCCGCTCAGGATCGGCCATAGCTTCATTCCTCCACAAAGCGATACCCGACGCCCCGGACTGTATCGAGATATTTCGCGGCCATCCCCAGCTTCTCCCGCAGCCGGCGCATATGCGTATCGACCGTCCGCGTGTCGATCAGATTGTCGTATTCCCACACGTCGTGCAGCAACTGTTCGCGGGATTGCACGCGTCCGCGCCGTTGCGCCAGCACCGTCAGCAGCTTGAACTCGGTGGCGGTTAAATCGACGGATTTGCCTTTGACCGTGACCAGGTGCCTGGGGATGTCGACGCTCAGTTCCTTCCACACCACATGATCGGCTTTCTCCTCGGTGGTGGCGCCCGAGCGCAGCAACCGTTTCACGCGCAGGACCAGTTCGCGGGTGCTGAACGGTTTGGTGACGTAATCGTCGGCCCCCAATTCCAGCCCAAGCACGCGATCGATTTCCGCCGCCTTGGCCGTCAGCATGAGGATCGGAATGCCGGAGGTGCGTTGATCCCGACGCAGAATTTTGCAGACCTCCATCCCGTCGACTTCCGGCAACATGATGTCCAGAATGATCAGCTGGGGCAGGACGGAGCGCGCCTTCTGCAAGGCCTCTTCGCCATCCGAGGCTGTGATCACTTCGTAGCCGTTGGCCTTCAGGTTGAACTCGATTAACTCCAGCGCATCGGGTTCGTCGTCCACCGCCAAGATCTTTTGTTTCATAAGAACACTTAGAGAATCGAACCGGGAGAGGCCGGCCCCGCCGATGCGGATTCATGGCGGATATCGCGGCCCTCGCACAGATAAACGACTTGCTCAGCCAGGTTCGCCGCGTGATCGCCGATCCGCTCCAGGCTTTTGCTGATGACCATGAGATTCAAGGCGCGCGTGATCGCCGCGGGCCGCTCCGCCATCAGGGCCCCCAGCTCGCGATGCAGGCGCCGGTTCAACTCGTCCACCGCGTCATCCCGTGGAATCACCCCCCGGGCCTGCGCCGGATCCTGGCGCACAAAAGAGTCCAAGGAATCCTTCAGCATGCCCAAGACAGTGGCCGCCATCGGCGGAATCTCGCAGGCTTGTTGCAGCTGCGGTTCACGGCTCAGTTCCATCACCCGGCGGGAAATGGTGGTGGCTTCATCCCCCACACGCTCAAGATTATTGGCGATCTTCATCGCCATGGTGACGAAGCGCAGCTCGCGCGGGCCGGGCCGCGTGGCCAACAGTTGCAACGCCAATTCGTCCACCTCCAATTCCAAGCGATCGATGCGATCGTCTTCTTCGCTGGTGCGGCTGGCCAGATCATCGTCGCGCCGGGCCAGGGCCTTGACGGCCCGGTTCACGGCCGTCTCGGCGTAGCTGGCCATCATGAGCAGCTTTTCCTTGAGCAAGGCGAGATCGCCTGATGGTTCACCGGGCACGAGCACAGCATCCACTTTCGTTGAGGTGGCCGGGCATCCGTCCGCGGAGACACCCGGCGAGCTCGGGAGAGTTCGCCGGTCCGCCAGCGGGAACTGAGTCAATACGGCCATTCAACGCAGCCGCAGCCTGCCGACCTAATGTTACAGAAGTGTGACGAACTCGTGACGTTAGGGCAAGATTTGGTTGTGGGTTCCCGGTTCCCGGTTCCTGGTTCCTGGTTCCTAGTTTCTGGTTGCTAGTTGTTAGCTGCGGGCCTCCGCGCCAATGAACCAGGAACCAAGGAACCGGGAACCGGGAACTAGCAGCGCTGTAAACCATCCTTGCCTGCGCTGAAACCGCCCACCTATAGTCGTCGGCCCTGACCTGAACGATTTATGAACAATGCACCTCTTCGCGTGGCCGTGACCGGCGCCGCCGGCCAGATCGGTTATTCCCTGCTCTTCCGAATTGCTTCCGGGGCCATGTTTGGCCCCAGCCAGCCCGTGGTTCTGCATCTGATCGAGATTGAGCCTGCCCTGAAAGCGCTGAACGGGGTGGTGATGGAATTGGATGACTGCGCGTTTCCGCTCTTAAAAGGGGTCGTCCCGACGGCTGACCTCGACGAGGGATTTCGCGGAGTCAGTTGGGCGCTTTTGGTCGGCAGCATTCCGCGCAAACAAGGCATGGAACGCAAAGATCTGCTGGGCATCAACGGCAAGATCTTCATCGGTCAAGGGCGCGCCATTGAGAAAAACGCGGCCAAGGACATCCGGGTGCTGGTGGTGGGCAATCCCTGCAACACCAATTGTCTGATCGCGATGAACAATGCGCCGGGCGTGCCGCGCGATCGTTGGTTCGCCATGACCAAGCTCGATGAGAACCGCGCCAAGACGCAACTGGCGCGCAAAGCCAGCGTGGACGTCACCGCCGTTTCGAACCTGGCTATCTGGGGCAACCATAGTTCCACCATGTATCCGGATTTCTATAATGCCCGCATCCAGAACCGGCCGGTGCCTGATATCATCGGGCACCGCGAATGGCTCGAGAAAGATTTCATCGGCATCGTCCAGAAACGCGGGGCCGCCATCATCGAAGCCCGTGGATTGTCCAGCGCCGCCAGCGCCGCCAACGCCGTCGTGGAAACGGTCCGGTGTCTCACCAACCCCACGCCCGCCAACGACTGCTTCAGCGTGGCGGTGTGTTCCGACGGCAGTTACAACACAGAAAAGGGATTAATCTTCTCCTACCCGATCCGCAGCGACGGCAAAGCCTGTCAGATCGTCCAGGACGTGCCCGTCAACGATTTTAGTCGCTCCAAAATCACCGCCACTGAAAACGAGTTGAAGGAAGAAAAATCGCTCGTCGCTGAATTGTTGCCGCGGTAGGCCGCCGGCCGGCCTGAGGCCGGCCGCAACCGGGCCGCCCCGACTCCGCTACGGACCCACTGCGCGATAGAATCGCGGCTTGGATAGACTGACCTCCGAGTCGATGATCTGCAGGCCGCTCTGGCCGTCCGCAATGTAGGCATAGTGACCCGCGACGGCGACATCCAGGGCATCTCCGACAGTATCGTAGCCGCCCAGCCGGCTGAGTTTCGCCGGGTTGGTTCCGTCGATAATCAGGAGCCCGGCCTTTTGCACCGCCACGTAGACTTGGTCACCTTGCACCGCCACCGAGTAAGCGGGGCCACGCGGAAAGCCGGGCCATTGACCGCGAGCCACGAGATTCGAGCCCTCTGCCAGAGCAACGAACTCGCCCCAACACAGAAGCAAACAACCAAACAAGTTTATCGAGAGGCCGGACCTGATGAACCACCATACCAACATCGCGGGGGGGGCGAAAAGTGACAACCATGAAACGAGCAAACGAGCGCGCCCGATAGCCCTCGACATGCTCCCGCACAGGGTTTTGACTAAACCCAACTCCCATCTCGTTCACTGCCGGAATGGAAAAACGCGCGCGGATTCTCAAAAATATCAAAATCGTGGACGACGCGTATGTCGGTGAACTGCCGCCGGAGGAAATGGGCGGACGAAGCTTTGGGCCAGGCACAGTCTCGCAAATCCCCAATTAAGTCGCAGGGCACCGTCAAGTATTGGATTAAACAGGGCG
The DNA here is from genome assembly GCA_035577805.1 of Verrucomicrobiia bacterium. Lineage (GTDB taxonomy): Bacteria > Verrucomicrobiota > Verrucomicrobiia > Limisphaerales > JADJPG01 > DATLUX01. Next base: position 8,368 of record DATLUX010000469.1, on the reverse strand, counting down.
TCCTCTGGAAAACGGAGACTGAAACAGCCCAGGACTACGGTGGAGACGACTATATCGAAAGCACAACGGTGACCGAATTCACCAACGTCGGCACCACCAAGATCACCGTGCCGGAGGAGGCGCTTAAGCTCCTGGGACGATAAGCGCAACGACCGAACCGCGCCGCAGCCGTTGCAGTCGCTTTACCGCCCTCAAAATCGCTTCAAAGCCGTTTCCCCCAGCACAACCTTCAACCCAAACCCTTCCTCACGCGCGAGTTCGCCAGGCGACACCACCTTGAACACCCCAGAGGGGGCACAGGCGCGCTCCAATTCACCTCAACTCACGACAGACTACGGTGCAGCGGGCACGTACTCCACGCGGCCGGAGGCGAAGCGGCCGGTGTGAAAACCCACGCCCACATTGGTTTTTTGAATCAGGCTGCCGCTGAACCGATAAATCGCGCCCAGCACCGGATCCTGGATGTAACCGCTGAATAAACCGTTGTCCCTTCGAATGTGCACGGGCAAGGCCACCCCGTTGGTGGTCAACAGTCGATGGTTGGTGCTCAGCAAAACCGAGTTGGTGATCTTGTCCTGGATCAAACCGGGAATGACAAACACATCGGCCACGGTCGAGATAAAATTGCCGGCCGGCAGATCGATGATGCGATTGCCGCTCGCCGGCGGGACGTAAAGAGAACCGTAGACCTGTTTCTCAACCCGAAATCCGTTGGGATAAAGCAGCCGCGACGGAACCGGCCAGACCGTCCAGGTCAATGAACCCGCAATGTCCTGGTTGGTCATATTGGTAAACGATAACCAGGCGAACAAGGCATCCCGACTGCGAACGGGAACATAGAGCGGCAGCAGTCCACCCTCGGTCAGCACCATGGATTCAGTGGCGGTGCTGGTGTCTCCCATTTGTCCCTGAAACTGGATCTTGCCGTCCGAGGCCACCTTCAAGGAAGCATGGCTGTGTCCGTACGGTTGATCTTGAAAGACGTTGGTGCCGCCGGGCCAAAAGATGGTGTAACGGCCGACCTGTGGCGCCGAGTTGGTTTTGGCATGATACGGGGCGCGCACGGCCAGCAGTGGGGATTGCCAGCCGCCGCCCGATAACAGCACGCGGCCCGACAATTGCGACGGGCTGTTGGTGGACCCGATCTGTAGTTCGAACGTGATCGGGAAGAAACCCGGCCGGATGATCTCGTTGGTAAAACGACCCAAGGCATCGAAGGTGCCGCTGAACCGATAGCGTTTGCCTTCCATGCGCAGCATGGCCGAAAAGCTCGTGCCGTCCGTGGTCTGCACGCTGATCGCTCCCGAGCTGTTGGTTTGGGCCCCGGTTACCTCGGAGAACAAACCGTAATAACTCCCGTTGGCCCGCGGCACCCCGGCCGGTCGAACCACCAACGTGCCGCTCATCAGGATCAACGTGTAATTGGCGTCGGAACCGCCGCTCAGCGTGATGGGATAGGACCCGGGCGGACTATTGAGCGTCGCGGTCGTGCTGGCCGTGGGCTGGACATCCAATACCGCTTCAGTTTCTCCATTGTTCAGCCCCAGGTAATTGATCAAGAGCGGCGGGTTGGGTTCGCCAAACGCTTTGCTGGTGCTGATCGGCGTCGCCACCACGGTGGCTTTTCCAATCGTTAAGGTGCCATTCGACAGAACGAACGAGTAACGATAATCCGCGCCGTTGGTCAGGGTAATCGGATAGGTGCCGACCGGGCTGTTGTTGGTGGCGGTGGTCGATGCGATCGGCGGGTTAGTGAGGCGGGCGGCGGTGTCTAAACCGGCGAACCCGATATAGGTAATGGTCAAAGGCGGGTTGGTGAGACCATAGACACGGGTTTTATCGTCAGCGACCGCCACCAAGGTGGCTTGGCCGACGGTGAGCGTAAACGTGTTGGTCGCGCGGAACTGCCCGTCGCTTGCCACCACGCGCACGAAATTCGATCCCACTGCGGTCGGAGCGCCCGCGATGGTCAGGTTGGTTTGCGTGAACCCAACCCCGGCAGGCAGCCCCGTCACCGTGTAGGTCAGAGTGTCTCCATCAATGTCGGTAAAGGCGCTGGACGGGATAGTGTAGGAAAAGTTCGTATTGCCGTAGACCGTGACCTGATCGACCAGGGGCGTGCCCACTTGCACCGGGTCATTGACGTTGGTGATCATGATTCGGACGGTCGCCGGCGAAGAATCGATCGTGCCGTCGTTGGCTTTGTAGATGAACACGTCCAGGCCATGCACATTGGTGGCCGGCGTGTAAACGAACGCGCCGTTGGTGCTCAGCGTCACCACGCCGTTGGTCGGGTTGCTCACCAGGATCGCCGTCAGCGCATTGCCGTTGTGAGCGATGTCGTTGGTCAGCACATTGCCCGTCAAGACACTGTCCTCCGCCATCGTGTAAGCGTCTGCGATCGCCGCCGGCGCCATCCCGTTCACCAACACGCCGGTCGTTGAAGGAACATTGCTCAAGCTGGTGGGGATGTTGTTGCTGGAGGCGTCTTGGATCACGCTGCCGTTGAGATCCAGCGTGGTTCCCAGAACCACCCCGTCGGCGTCCTGATCCGCCAACTGCACCGCATAGCGGAAGGTCAGGACTGTCGATCCACTGCCTGCGGCCCAGACAGCGAAAACGCTGGAGGTTCCGACGGTCAGCGCTATCCGCGGAACTCCACCATTCGTATTCACCGTCACCGGCTCGCTCACCTTGACAAGGAAATCCAGATCCTGGCCCGCCGCATAGGTCGCATTCGCCGGAACGTCCACCGAGACGATCACCGGCACTACCTGCACCGGCAGATCCAAGGTCGCGGCCTCGCTGGAGTTGTCTCCAGACGTGCCCGGGTCCGTTCCCGTGGCACCTCCGTCATTCAGCGCAACCGTCAGGAGAAAATCCGCGGCCGCATTTGGCGGAGTGACGAAGACGACATTGCTTGCAGTAATAAACGCGTTCAGGGCCGTCAGCGTGCCCGTCAAGCCCAACAGCCCTGTCCCTGACCCGACCACGGTCACGCCGCCCGCGTTTGAGGCGGTTAAGGAACCGACGGGCGCACTGAACGTCGCGCTGACGACGGCGTTCCCGGCGTCGGCGTCGGCCAAGGTGACGCCGGTTACTTCCAGGTGCATCCCCGCGAAGGTAACAAAACCGGCCGGGCCCACGATGGTGGGCGCGTCGTTGACTGCCTCGATCTGCACCGAGACCACGGCTGAAGTCGTCCCGCCATCGCCGTCATCCACGCTCACTGTGACTTGCCGAGCGTTGGTGGAAGGGTTTGCGCTGTTAAGGTTGGTGTAGGTCAAAGCGCGGATCAGGGCCTGGACCGCCACCGGCGTGGAATTGGCGTTGAGGCTGACCACCAGCGGATTGGGTCCGGTTCCGCCCAGGAAAGTACCGATGATTGCCCCCTCATAGGTCACGTCGACGCCGCTGATTCCGATTTCACCCAGGCCCGTTCCTACGTGCCGAATTCCAAGCTGATCCTCCGTATCCACACGGTTGGTGGTGATGGACACGGTAACATTGCCTCCCGCGAAATCCGGCGAGTCCGCATCGGTCAAGCTTGCGTCGTTTCCCTGGTCCAGCAGGGTGGCCTGGCCGCCTTCCCGGTTGGTCACCGAGTTGCCGTCCAGGTTCGCGAGCTGTGGAGCCATGTTGGCCGGCACAGGTCCGCCCGGGACACGCGCCGCACCAGCCAGCCATGCCAGCGCCACCAAGGCTGTGCACACAGCCGTTCTCATCCGCTTCATATTGTAATGGAGACCTAGCATAATCCCGCAGACCCGCGGAAAGTAAAGAGCCATTGGTCCTTTCAAGCCCTCCGGGCGCATTCGGGCACTGCCCCCGCACAAGGCAGCTCGGGGCGCGGTGCCGCATGTGCGGGACCGCTTCATCGTGCGTCGGCTCCAGGACCAAGGAACCACCCAACGCTTCTCCGATCCCCATCTCGAAGCGGCCTAAAGGCCGCGATCCCGGGGGCAGTAACCAAATGCGGCAAGGCCTCCCCTCTCCGCGTTGAGGAGCCCGCTATTAATACTTATCGGCTGCCGAGGGCCCCTTGCTTTGGCTCTTGAGCAAGGGTGGGAAACGCGGCTGTAACGGCGGGATGGACCACTTTGGCATCTCGCACGTTCAATGCCGTTTTTAGAGCGGGGACCTGCTCGATCGCCGCGTCTAGGCCGTAAGTGGCCAGCAGCTCGACATAACGGAAGGTGGCATTGGTCAGGGCTTGCGAAGCCGTTCGGGCGTAGGCTCCCGGCATGTTCGCCACGCAATAATGAGTGACCCCTTCCTCGCTGTAAACCGGCTGGACATGCGTCGTCGGACGTGACGTTTCGGCACAGCCGCCTTGGTCAATGGCGATATCGACCAGGACACTGCCCGGACGCATCCGCTGCAGCATCTCGCGCCGAATCAGATGCGGAGCCCGCGCCCCGGGAATCAGGACCGCACCAATCAGCAGGTCCACCTGAGGGAGCAGTTCCATCAGATGCGATTCGTTTGAGTAAAGCGTATGAGCCGTGTGCAACGTGATGTCCAGGTAACGCATCCGTTCCAGGTCAACCTCCAGAATGGTGACATCTGCCCCCAGGCCGCCCCCCATGCGGGCCGCGTTAATGCCGGCCGTGCCGCCCCCCAGCACCACCACCCGGCCGGGCAATACTCCAGGCACCCCGCCTAACAACGTCCCGGTGCCCCCAAAATGTTTGGCTAGAAAGTAGCCTCCGACCAGAACACTCATCCGGCCCGCAATTTCGCTCATCGGCTCGAGCAAGGGCAGCCGCCGGTTGACCTCAAGCGTTTCGTAGGCCAAGGCGGTGGCGCCCGATTGCACCAACGCGCGGGTGAGTTCTTCGTTGGCCGCGAGATGCAGATACGTAAAGAGCAATTGTCCTCGGCGCAGCAGCGGGTATTCCGAAGGCAACGGCTCCTTTACTTTCACCAGCAGCTCGGCTTCCGCGAAGACCTGCGCATGTTCATCGACCAGCGTGGCCCCCGCCTGCGCGTACTCTTCATCGCTATAACCAGAGCCGACTCCAGCCTGGCGTTCCACCAACACCCGGTGCCCCTGCCGTTGCAGCTGATACGCGGCCGAAGGCAACAACGCCACGCGGTGTTCTTGCGGCTTAACTTCTTTAGGAACGCCCACAATCATAAAAGGTCCAAGTCAGTCCAAGTCGTCCGAATTTGTCCGCCGGATAGTGCGGGAGAAGGCCCCGCGCGGAAAGCCGTTTTCTGCCCCCCGCCCTCCGCCCTCCCACCACTCCGCACTTGCATCCCCTGCCTCCACCTCGTAAACCACGCCCATGCAGTTCTGGGGCCGAGTCCTTCTTACGTTCGGGTGCCTGGTGACTTGCTCAGGGTCGATTCATGCGGAGAAACTCACCCTCAGCGGCCAAGTCGTCGATGAAGACGGGCAACCAGTCGTTGGTGTGGAGTTCAGTAGGTACTGGTTAAAGGAGAAAACTCGATGGAAACCCAACGAAAGCTTTACGACCGATCCCGCGGGTCGGTTTGTGTTCAAGGCCAACTACGAGGGTCGGCCCCAGTCTTGGTTGGCGATGGATCCCAGCCAAACCCGCGGCGTCCTCCTAATCCTGCGCACCAACCGGTTCGAAGCCCCGCTTCGTCTTCGGCTGGGACCCCTCGTGACCTTGCGCGGTGAACTCAGGTGCACCGAATTGGGCCGGCCCCCGCGTTGGGGCAGCGCTTATCTCAGTTTGCCCCCGGACCAACGTAACCTCGTCCAGGATTATTCGGACCCACCGCGGTTTGAGTTGAAAGTGCCCGCAGGCCGCTACGAGCTGAACGCTTATGGTTCGAGCGAGGTGGACAGCGTTCGCCGAGAGATCCTCGTCACAGCGCGCGACCCGGTCATGGACCTTGGGCCGATCGATTTGGCGGCCACGCCGATCGGGCGGCATCGGGGCAAGGCGCCACCGCCCTGGCATGTCACCGCAGCGCAGGGCGCCCCGCGCGATGTGCAGCCAAACGATTATCTCGGCCGCTGGCTGCTGGTGGAGTACTGGGGATACTGGTGAGGACCGTGCACCTCCGGCAGTTTGCCGGAGCTGATGCAGTTTTACGCTGGGCACAGGAATCAGCGAGATTACTTCGAGATCCTGGCGTTCCACGATCCTTCAGTTAAAACGTTGCCCGAGCTGCGTCAGAAGCTGAAGCCGATCATCCAGGGTCCCTGGAAAGGGCAGTCGCTTCCTTTCCCCATCTTGCTGGATGCGACCGAGCAGACGCATCGGACCAATTGGGGAATTAGGGCTTACCCCACCGTCGTCTTGATCGATCCGGAGGGCCGTTTACTCGAGGACGAGGGCCATCTTGGCCTTGAACAGATCCTCGACTCCGAACGCGCCGGCGGCTGCCCACTCGCTCTGTCCAGTGAAACCGGCTGGTCCGCCGTGGTCCAAAGCAATCGAGTTCGTTTATCGAGCCCGGCCGGGTCGGCGGCAACAGTCGAGCCCATCCAGAGTGGCCCCATTACCGCTTTGGCTCTGTCATCGAATGCCCGCCTCCTGGCTGCGGCCAGCCGCGATCGATCGCTTCGCATTTGGGATCTCAACCGGCAGGCTCCCGCGTTCAGCCTGCGCGGACAGCAAGGCACCGTGCTTGGCCTGGCCTTTTCGCCCGATAACCGGTTACTCGCCAGCGCCGGGTTCGATGCCACCCGCGTATGGGATCTCGAGACCAGGCAATTGTTGCCCGCCCTGAGCACCAATCATTTTGTCTCCTGGTCAGTGGCCTTCTCTCCCGATGGAGGCACGCTGGCGGCCGGCGGTTTTCGAGCCGTTCGCTGCTGGGAAGTCGCCACCGGACGCGAACGATGTCGCATCGTCACCAAATCGATCAATCGTGCCGTTTCATTCTCACCCGATGGCCAGACGCTGGCGGTTGGCGATGGGCACGATATTACGCTATGGCAGAGCGCAACCGGCGCGGCGCTGGCCCGTTTCGTCGGTCCCGCCAGCGAGGTAACCTGGCTGGCTTGGTCCCCCGACAGCCACTTACTCGCCTCTGTGAGTCGCGGGGGGACGCCGCAATACTGGGACATCACGCGCCGGGAGGAGACAGCGGAGGGCGCGCCGACCGCCTTGCGCCTGATCGCCCTGCGTGCGGCGCAACAACTGCCGGAGGACGTCACGGCCTTGGTGGAGGAAAGTTGGGCCACCTCGATCCGGGCTGGGGCGAACGCGTCTGCTTACGCGCGCGCACTGGGCCAGGCGGAGCGAGCCGTTCACCTGGCACCCGGGAATCCGGAGGCGCTGCGCGCACTGGGCGGTGCGCTTTATCGAAACGGCCGTTATGCGGAAGCCGCCGAACCCCTGGCTCGGTGTGATGAACGATTGCCTCGACCGACGTACTGGGCTCCACCGGTGCAACGGATGTTTCTGGTGCTGGCTCATCGCCGGGCAGGGCACGATGCCCAGGCGCGTTCCGCCATCATCAGTTTGTGGGAAACTCGGGTGGACCCCGAGCATCCCGCCGCGCGGGTGCTGAACGAGGCCTTTGGGGTTTACTTTGGACCGCGGGCGGAGGAAGCGCGCGAACTGGCAACGAGACTCGTCCTGCACCATCCCACGGCGGCGGCCGCAGGCGCTGCGGCCGGTGACCTGCCTAATCCAGAGCTGCGCCAGACGGTCGAGTCGCTGTTGCCTTACGCTCTGGCTCACCAGAAGGTGCAACAGGCCAATGAACAGTTCCTGTTGAAAGCTAAAGTGCTCGAACAGGTGGAGAAAATGACCGCCAACGACCCGGATGAAGTTCGGCAGCTAACGCGTGAATTTGCCTCTCGCGTTTCTGAAGATCCTTCGAGCCTGAACAGCGCAGCCTGGGAGGTCGTCAGCACTCCGGACCTGGCCGGTGATCTCTACGATCTCGCCCTGGCGCAGGCTGAGCGCGCTTACCAACTGGACTCAGCTCCAGCCTCCGGCACCTTGAATACGCTTGGTGTGGCGCAATATCGGGCCGGCCAGTTCGCGCATGCTCTGGCGACTCTCCAGAAATCACGCCGGCTCAATAGCCAAGGACCCGACGCTCCGGAGGATTTGGCTTTCATCGCCATGACTCAATTTCACCTCGGCCGCAACGCCGAGGCACGCAAGTCACTGCAGCGCCTCCGCGCCGCGATCCAGAACCCCAACGAAGACACCGATTCCGCCCGATTCCTGCGCGAAGCCACGGCACTGATTGGGCCTTAACCCCGATTTGGGGATCCCCTCAACGGGGAGAGGGAAAGGGGTTGGAACAAATAGTGTGATCAAACCTCCCACGATGCAGCGTAAGCACGCGGCGCACTTTGCAAAGTGTGGCGTAGAACGGTTCATCAAAGACTAAGGACCCTTCTCAATTCGGGACGATGCTGTAGACT
>DATLUX010000468.1:0-14247 GCA_035577805.1 Verrucomicrobiia bacterium | reverse complement strand
GCGTTGACCTCAGCGATACTCAGTTTGTCTAGCATGCACTAAACCTACCCCACGACAGTGCGTGCCAGAACGCGAGTAATGGTGAGGCAGTAATTCTCGCGTAAACGATTGGCGGACGGCGGATGTGGTTACGTGCCTTCTATGATGGAAACTAGTATTTTATGGTAGATCGTCGCCTTCGCGAGGGCCTGTGCCAATTTAGAGCGGTCGTTTGCATTATGACGTGGTATATCATTGGAGAGGTCCGCCTCGTCCAGTACCTCCACCCACCGCCAAGAAGGCCTTCGGCTTTTCACACCGAAGTGCCCGAACGCCTTCTTAGAAGGCCCTCGACGCTCTTTCTCAGCCCGGAAAAGTCGACCAAATTCCTTGGTAGCCGCGTCGAGTGAGACCGCGAAGTTCCACTCATAATCAAGTGTTCCCCAATAACGGTCGTCCAATTCCAGACCATCGATGACAGGGGCGCACTGGCGGCGGACGACCTGCGAGGTGTCAATGTGGCTTAGGTGAAAGCGCAGCATCTCTACATTGTCATTACCCCCCTCAGTCATATATGGCGGAAATCCGCTCTCCCGGTCATGTCGTCGGGCCAACTCATAAAGGTGGGCGAAGCGTTCAATTGTGTTCTTCCAACACTGCCCCTTGGGGGTTCTTCCCGTGATGGTATCGGTCACGGTGTCGTACTGCAAATCTTCTGTTTCTTCGCGCCACCACCATTTCCAATCTGGACCAGGTTCCCAGTCGCTCTTCACGCTGCCTCCTTGTCTCGAGGGTTCTTTGCCACGACGGCCTGCCCAGTGGAGAAAGTCACCTTCTGCGCCATGTTGGCCGAGTGATGATCGCGTAGATGGCCATAAACCTTCATTGCCAGGGCGCCTCCATCCCTATGCCCGAGCCATCGGCTAACCGTTGGGATGTCGACGCCACTCTCGATGCAACGAGTGGCGAACAGATGACGCAGATCGTGGTGAGTGATTCGGGGCATTCCCACTTTCTTCGCCGCACTGTCCATTGCTCGCTGACATTCCCGGACCTGCATGACGGGGTCGGTTTTCTGTGCGTCGGGGCGATCGTTCTGAAGCCGCTCAAGCAGAGCCCGCATGTCCGGGATAACGGGCACTGCACGGAACTGACCATTCTTCGTTCTAGTCTCAGGGTCCCCGAACACGGTGATTACGCCGCGATTCAGGTCGATGTTCTCCCAAAGTATGTTCGCGGCCTCGCTCTTGCGAAAACCGCCGTAAGCCAGGAACTGAACGAGGTCTGCACAGCCTTTCGAAAAGCCGCTCCCTGCCGTCTCAATCGCTCGTATAAACTGCCTGAACTGCTCCGGCTCAGGTAACTGGAGCTTCTTGGGACGGTCGCCCATGCGCCCTAACGCGAGGGCGGGATTGTCATACCTAGCGCCGCTCTCGACTCCGATGTGCACAATCTGTCGCAGAATCGAAATGGTATGGTTGTATACGCTGGGACTGGCAGCTTGGCCGAATCGGTCGGCCCACTGCTCGCAATCTCGCTGCGAGAGCTTTTTGAGGGGCATCTCTGCCAATTCTGGCCAGGACTTCAGTAGCGCTGCGATCCGCTCTTCGTAGTACATACGGGTCCTCGGCTTAAGAGGCTTTCTTTTCGAAGATTTGCCGTGGATGCCTACGCGGTAGCCTCTCGTGCGGAACTCTTCGAGCCCTTCCGCAAAGGTTAGTTTAGCGTTTCGACGGTCTTCTGTAGCCCTGGCCTCACTTGCTGCCAACTCGTCGAGCTTCCGTTTGGCGAGCTGGAGGTCGGATGTTTCCAGGCTCTGCCGAATCAACTTGCCGCGCATTTTGATGCGTGCGAATAATGTTCCCGACGGAACGTATCGGACGAGATTAGCGTACGGAGTCTTTTGCCACACGCTCTTTGGTTGCTCGGCTTTGGTGGACGGGCTTCGGTGTTTTGCCACGGTATCAGATATCGGTATCAGATCCGAGGCGCTTGAATCGTTCGTTCGTAAGTTCTTGTCGTTCATGGTCGCGGGCGTAGCTCAATGGTAGAGCCCCTGCCTTCCAAGCAGGATACGTGGGTTCGATTCCCACCGCCCGCTCCAGCTCACTCAAGCTCAGGGCTCACCGAAGACCTCCCGGTCATTATCACGTGAGCACGCACCAGCGCGGCTAAACTTTCACGGTTGCTTTGGTCTCGCTTTCAGTCTACCACCCGGAATCGCTAACAAGCTCGAGCGAACGCCACCTGTCTCTGAATTCGACGAGTTGCCAGTCGTGTGTCCTGGGGGCAAGCCGCGCGCATGAACCCGTCCGCTTCCGCATCCGCTTCGAGGGCTCGTTATGCCGTGCTGGCCGTGTTGTGTTCGCTGGCCTTTCTCACTTATCTCGATCGGATCTGCATCATGCGGGTGCAGGAAGATATCGAACGGGACCTCGGCTTCCGACAGTTGCTCCCTGAGGACGAACAGCATCTGCGCGAAGCCGGCCATGAATTCAACGTGGCCGCTCGCGAAAAACTGGCGCGCGACCGGGCCACGCAACGGATGAGTTGGGTGTTCTCGGCTTTTCTCTTGGGCTATCTGTTGTTTGAAATCCCGGCCGGTTGGATGGGAGATCGCCGGGGCCCGCGCTGGGTGATCGTGCGCATTGTGGTCTGGTGGTCGTTGTTTACTGCCCTGACCGGATCCGTCACGACGATCGGCCGATGGCTGAGCGCCGCGCCCACCACGGCGTTGTTCTTCGGGTTGATGGTCCTGGCCCGGTTCCTTTTCGGGTTGGGCGAAGCCGGGGCTTATCCGAACATGGCGCGGGCGTTGGGCCGGTGGTTCCCGGCTTGGGATCGGGCCGGTGCTCAAGGAACGATTTGGATGTCCAGCCGTTTGGGGGGCGCCGTGGCCCCGATGTTCATCGGAGCGCTGGCGGGGTGGGCCGGCTGGCAACGCGCCTTCTGGATCCTGGGCTTGATTGGAGTGTTGTGGGCCATCTGCTTTGCCTGTTGGTTTCGTGATCGGCCCGAAGATCACCCACGCGTCAATGCCGCGGAACGCGAACTCATCCGGGCGGATGCGACCGGGCCCAACTCGATTTACGACGATACCAGTCAGGCTGCCACCCCTTGGGGGCGCTTGTTTTCGTCGTTTTCGCTGCTGGCTCTCTACACGGTCTCCTTTTCGATGAGCTTCTGCTGGTACTTCTTTGTCACCTTTCTCCCCAAATACTTCAAGGAACAGCACGGGATCGACTATGCCCAATCGGAGATCGTGAGCGGCCTGCCGCTCCTGGTGGGCGCGCTGGCCTGTTTGGCCGGCGGCCGGCTTTCCGACCGGCTCGTCACGCGTTTAGGCAGCAGACGGTGGGGCCGAAACCTGCCGGGCATCGTCGGGTGCGCCCTGGCCGCCGGCTGCGCGCTGGCGGCCACCCAATTGCGTTCACCTTGGGCTTGCGTCCTGCTCATCTGCCTGGCCGCCGCCTGTCAGGATGTCAGCCTGCCCTGCATGTGGTCGGTGCCGGTCGATGTGGGAGGACGCCACGCCGGGACGGTCGGCGGGTGTATGAACTCGGTCGGTTGCGTGGGCGGCATGCTCAGTCCGTTGGTCGCCGCCAGGATGTCCAGTGCGCTTGGATGGACTGCGGTGTTCTTTGTCTTCGCCGCGGTTTATCTCTTGGCAGCCCTGGCCTGGGCCTGCGTAGATGCCAGCCGCGGTATGATCGAGGCGGAGCTAACAGAAACGTGCAGTGAGCGGTGATCCGACTAGGACAACCGGTTTCGCGCGCCTTCGGGCAAGGAGATCTTCGTGGAGCCGACTTCCTTAACCTCCACGGTGGTGGTGCGGCTGATCTCGACTTCTTTCTTGTCGGTTCCGGTGGTGATTTTGCCTTGCACGGCGAACTCGTATTTGGCGAGGCGCCCGTCCTTGACCCAGAACTTCACGGTGCCCTTGGCTTCGGTCGCTTCCATGGCGCGCCGGCCCAATAGTTTGAAGAACGCCAGAGCGGCCTCCGATGTGAGTTCGCCGGAGTATTCGCCGTCCTTGGCTGCTTTCAGATCCTTGCTCTTTTCGGCCAGGGAGGTGGCTTGTTCGACGGGAGTCGTTTTCAGCGCCTTGAGCCGTTGCTCGATGCGACCGTTGTCGACCGGAAGTTCGGAGGGCTCGACCCAATCTTCATTGAAATTCACCACCACCTTCTCTCCCTTGAAGGCGGCCTGGTAACTGGTGTCGCCCGACGTGGTCTTGACCAGGACGAGTCCACCTTTTTCCGCTTGCCCCTCGATACCCCCGTCGCGTCGGGCGGCGGTCTCGCTGCCGGAGGTCTTCTGGGTCACGGTCCAGCTGTAATTGGCTTGGTCCGCCAGCTTTTTGATGGCGTCGGCGATATCGGTTTTGGGTTCGGCGGCAGGGGCCTGCGGGCCCGGGGCCAGAGCAAGAACGCTGAGAAGAATGCACACGGGCATGCGGGAGAAGGCGGATGGCTTCATATGCTTTTGGCGTAAACAGAATTGATGAGGTGAGTATCGAGCAGCCGACGCGGCGAGGTCGAGTTCCGTTTTGTAATTTTGCGAGGGTGCAAACTGGGTGTAGGCTAAGATAACAAGGCTCCGTCGACAGGCTCAAGGCAGGGCTTTCCTTGACGTCGGTTGTTCCGGGACGAAGTTTGAGCCTGAGTTTCGCAACCCTCACGCTTGGATAAACTTTGAAATACTTGTTGCAACGCCCGAGGTGATTGCTAATAATCCGCGCTCCGTTTCTCTTGGAACGGGAGCTTGGGTATTTTTGTACCAATTTTGTGCTGGTCCTGATATTGTATTGAAAGCAGCTAGCTAAGCTAAAGCCGCAATGCCGACTATCAATCAACTCGTCCGCCATGGACGCAACAAGATTCGCAGCAAGTCGAAGTCGCCCGCCTTGCAGAATTCGCCGTTTCGTCGTGGGGTGTGTTTGCAGGTGATGACACGCACGCCCAAGAAGCCGAATTCGGCCATGCGCAAGGTGGCCAAGGTCCGTCTGACCAATGGTTACGAGGTCATTGCGTATATCCCGGACGAAGGCCATAACCTGCAGGAACACTCCATTGTTCTGGTGCGAGGCGGCCGTGTCAAAGACCTGCCTGGAGTCCGTTATCACATTGTCCGAGGCACCCTGGATGCGGCGGGGGTGGAGAAGCGCCGGGTCAGCCGTTCCAAATACGGCGTGAAACGACCAAAAGAGAAAGCGGCCGCCAAGTAGGCGCCCTGGGGGAAGGCCCTCACCACAAGCCAGCGATTCAATTAATACCCCCTTCCTTTTCATCTGTAATCGAGCCAACTTCCTAACGAACGAATTACTGACCCATGTCCCGACGCCGTCAAGCAACCAAAAGGCCGCTGGCTGAAGATCCGAAGTTTCACAGTCAGCTGGTGACCCGCCTGGTCAACACCGTGATGCGCGGAGGCAAAAAGAACACCGCCCAACGGATTGTTTATGGCGCCTTCGGCCAACTGGCCGCCACCAATGCGGCTGCCAACCCCCTGGAAGTGCTGCAACGGGCCGTGGACAATGCCAAGCCTCGTCTGGAAGTGAAGCCCCGCCGGGTGGGCGGCGCGACCTATCAGGTCCCGGTGGAAGTCAGCGGCGATCGCCAGGCGTCGCTCGCGTTGCGCTGGCTGGTGGATCTGGCCGATGCCCGCAAAGGCGTGCCGATGATGAAAGCGCTGGCCTCCGAGATCCTGGACGCCTACCAGGGCCAGGGCAACGCCATTCGCAAGCGTGATGAGGTGCACAAGATGGCCCAGGCCAACAAGGCCTTCGCGCACTTCCGCTGGTAAACATTTTTTCAACGCCCCGACGGCACTGCACATCGGGGCGTTTTTGTTGCAACATCAGTCGCAGGACGTAATGCAAGATAAACCAGTCAATTCGCCGAACCGCCAGTATACGCTGGATCGGACTCGCAACATTGGCATCGCCGCGCACATCGACGCCGGCAAGACCACCACCACGGAGCGAATCCTCTTCTACACTGGCCTCATCCATAAGATCGGCGATGTGGATGACGGCAACACCGTCACCGACTGGATGGACCAGGAAAGGGAACGCGGCATTACCATCACGTCCGCCGCCGTCACCTGTTTCTGGACCCAGAAACAAAACAAACCCGGCGAGGAAAAACTGTTCAAGGCGTTCCTGAACGTGGGGCATCGCATCAACATCATCGATACGCCCGGGCACGTCGATTTTACCGCGGAAGTGGAACGGTCCATGCGTGTGCTCGACGGTGCGGTGGCCGTGTTCTGCGGCGTCGCCGGCGTGCAGCCCCAGTCCGAAACCGTCTGGCGCCAGGCCACCAAATACAAGGTTCCCCGCATCGCGTTCGTCAACAAAATGGACCGCGTGGGCGCCAATTTCGAACATGCCCTCAGCGATATGCGCAACAAGCTGAGGGCTTACGCGTATCCCATCCTGCTGCCGATTGGCGCGGAGGACAAATTCGCCGGCGTCATCGATGTGGTTAACCAGAAAGCCATCGTCTGGGGACCCGGCGACGTCGCCAACGAAGGCCTTAACTACGAAGTCACCGATATCCCGGCCGAAGACCAGGAACGCGCCCAAGCCGCGCTCAAAGAATTGATCGATGCGGTGTCCAACAAGGACGACCACGTGGCCGAACTTGTCCTGGAGGAAAAACCGATCGATATCCCCACGCTCAAGGCCGCCATCCGCCGGCTGACTTGCAAGATCGAACTCGTCCCGGTCCTCTGCGGTTCCGCCTTCAAAAAGAAAGGCGTCCAACCGCTGATCGACGCTGTCGTCGATTATCTGCCCAGCCCGCTGGATATTCCCGCCGCCGAAGGGATCGAGCCCGGCACCGATCACGTCGTGAAGGTCGATACCAGCGATTCGAACAAGTTCTGTTCGCTGGCCTTCAAGCTCTGGACCGATCCGTACGCCGGCAAGCTCGTCTTTTTCCGCGTCTATTCCGGGCACCTCAAGAAAGGCGATACCATCTACAACCCGCGCACGCGCAGACGCGAACGGGTCAGCCGCCTGATGGTGATCCAGGGCAGCGAACGCAAGGATGTGGAGCACGCCTACGCCGGGGACATCGCCGCGCTGGTCGGGCTTCGCAATATCACCACCGGTGACACGCTTTGCGACGAAAGCTTCGATGTCACCCTCGAACCGCCCACCTTCCCTGAACCGGTCATCAGCATGGCCGTAGAACCCAAGACCAAGGCCGACCGCGACAAAATGTCGGAAGGCTTGCAGCGCCTGGCCGAGGAAGATCCGACCTTCCGTTGTTTCACCAACGAAGAGACCGGCCAGCTCATTATCGCCGGGATGGGCGAGTTGCATCTGGAGATCATCGTCGACCGGCTCAAACGCGAGTTCAAAGTCGAGGCCAACGTCGGCGCCCCCCAAATTGCCTATCGCGAAACCATCACTAAACCCGCCGAGGGCGAAGGCAAGTTCATCCGCCAATCGGGCGGACGCGGTCAATACGGGCACGCTTGCGTCACGATTGAGCCCAACGAAAAGGGCAAAGGCATCGAGATCCTCAACAAGATTGTGGGCGGCGCCATCCCCAGGGAATACATCCCGGCCGTCATCGATGGGATCGAAGAAGCCATCCGGGGCGGAGTTCACGCCGGCTACCAGGTCATCGACTTGAAGGCGTTCATCGTGGACGGCACCTTCCACGAAGTGGATTCCAATGAGCTGGCCTTCAAAATGGCGGGCATTTTCGCCCTCAAAGATGCCGTGCGCAAAGCCGGTCCCATCATCCTGGAACCCATCATGAAGGTGGAAGTCACCACGCCCGACGAGTATCAGGGCGATCTGCTCGGTGACATCAATCGGCGCCGCGGCACCATCGTTGGGATCGATGCCAAAGCCGGACAAACCATCCTGAACGCCCACGTGCCCTTGGCCGAGATGTTCGGCTACGCCACGGCCATCCGATCCTTGTCCAAAGGCCGCGCTTCCTATTCCATGGAGCCGTTCAGCTTTGAGCAAGTGCCCGCACAAATCGAGAAAGCTATTTTGGACACGTCGGCCAAACGGCCGGCCGCCCGGACGTAACCCGCAGATCGAAATCGAGACCCAACCCTGACCAGGAACCGAGACCGAGACAAAGACAGAGACAGACCAGCGCCACCGTCACTACAACCACAACCATAACCATAAAATTGTTCTTTCTATGGCTGGACAACGCATCCGTATTCGCCTGAAGGCATATGACCACCGGGTCATCGACGCCTCGGCTCATGACATCGTCGAAACCGTCAAGCGCACCGGCGCACGTGTCGCAGGGCCCATCCCCCTGCCCACCCGCATCGAACGGTTTACCGTGCAACGTTCCCCGCACGTCGACAAAAAGTCCCAGGAAACCTTCGAGCAACGCACCCACAAACGGCTGCTCGACATCCTCGACCCCACCGCCAAAACCGTCGATGAGTTGAAGAAGCTCAATCTGCCCGCGGGCGTCGACATCACCATCAAGATTTAATTTCCTAATTCCTAATTCCAGCCGCTTATGCCACTCGGATTGCTCGGAAAGAAATTGGGCCATACCCGCGTCTATGACGCGAATGGCGTCGCCACCCCTGTCACCGTTGTGCTGGCCGGCCCCAACCGCGTCATTCAATGTAAAACGGTAGAGACCGACGGTTACCAGGCGGTGCAACTTGGTTTGGAAGATCAAAAAGAGCGGCGCGTCACCAAACCGTTGCTCGGCCATTTCAAGAAACACAACACCACCCCCGTTCGGCGGGTCAGAGAGTTCCGCGACTTCCCGGAGATAAAACTTAAAACGAGCGACGAAAAGGCCGTCGCCCTCAAGCCAGGCGATCTCGTGGGCGTGTCGGTATTCGAGGTCGGCGATTTCGTGGACGCCATCGGCATCACCAAAGGCCGCGGGTTCGAAGGGGTCGTCGGGCGTTGGGCGTTCCGCGGCGGTGATAGCACCCACGGCGCGAAAGGCTGGCACCGCCGCGGCGGCGCCATCGGTTGCCGCCTGTTCCCGGGCACCGTCAACCGCGGCATGAAAATGCCCGGACATATGGGCCAGGTCCGGCGCACCGTGCAAAACCTCGAAGTCATCCAGGTCCGCGAAGCCGACAACCTGCTGCTCATTAAAGGCTCCATCCCCGGCGCGGAAGGCGATTATGTGATCATTCGCGAAGCCACAAAGCTCCCGCGCGTGCTCGTCGCCAAGAAACGCGCGGCAGCCGCCGCCAAAGCCAAGGCGGCTCCCGCCAAGAAAGGCGCTAAACCCGTCGAAGCCAAACCCGCTGCTGCTGCTCCCGCCGCGGCCAAGAAATAACGACCATGAAACTCACCGTTAAAGATCTCCAAGGCAATCAGCAGGGTGAAATGGAAATCAACCTGCCCCTGGTGGAAGGCGGCCGCGGCACCCAAGCCGTTCATGACACCGTCGTGGCTTACCAAGCCAACCAACGCATGGGGACAGCCTGCACCAAAACCATGGGCGAAGTCGCCGGCTCCGGCAAAAAACCCTGGCGCCAAAAGGGGACCGGACGCGCGCGCGCCGGTTCTTTCCGTTCTCCGCTCTGGGCCGGGGGCGGCGTGGTATTCGGGCCCAAACCACGGGACTTCGGCAAGAAAGTCAACGCCAAGACCAAACAGCTCGCCTTGCGCAAAGCGCTCACAGAACGACTCAAGGCCGGCGATGTGCAGCTGCTGGCGGAATTGAAACTCGATTCGCCGAAAACCAAAGCGTTCCTCTCGGTGCTTTCTACCCTGGGAATCGATGGAACCGCTCTCCTGGTGGATTCCGCCATCGACAAGAACGTGATCCTCGCCTCACGCAATGTCTCGCATGTGGAAGTGACCACCGCGGACTTTCTTAACACGTATCAGGTCCTGCGGCCCGGCAAGCTGCTCATCACCAAAAGCGCTCTGGAGAAACTCCAGGTCAGACTCCAGGACTCGAAGTTAGAAGTTAAGGACTAAAGCCAGGAACTCACTGCCATGAACGCTTTCGACATCATTAAGACGGCGCGCCTGACCGAAAAAGGCACTCGCCAGGGCGCCAAGAACAATCAATACACCCTCGTCGCCGATCGACGCGCCACCAAGCCGCAGATCAAAAAGGCCGTCGAGGAATTATTTAAGGTCAAGGTCACCCGCGTCAACACGCTCAACGTTCGCGGAAAGGCCCGTCGCCAGCGCACCACCCAGAAAGGCCGCGACGAAGACTGGAAAAAAGCCATCGTCACCCTCAAACAGGGCGATAAGATCATCCTCACGTAAGGAGCCTGGTTTCCGGTTTCCGGTTCCTGGTTCCTGGTTCCTGGTTTGTCCGAACTTCCAATTAACCTTCAAGCAGCTTGTGGTTTTTGAACAGTTCCATGCGAGTTGTAACGCCAGTTACTTCGTTACTTCTCTTCTTCTGCATCTAAAAATGCCAGGCCTGGGTTTGGTCTGATCGCAGCCCCGTTTGCGTTGCGGGCAACTCCGTTCGGGTCGGCGGGAAGAGTTTTCTGGCGATCGCAGCTGCGATCGGTTCGTTGCAACCGCTTTGGGACCGATCGCAACGTATTTGCGTTGGAAAGCGGCTCCGGTGGGTCGGCGGGAGGAATTTTTGCATCATCCGCAGTTTCGATGAGTGCGTCGCAAGCGTTTTCGGTTCGTCCGGAGTTATTCGGGGGCGCGAGCAACGATTTTCGATTCGTATGAGGCTGCCGCCGTTCTGGCCGAGGGGGGATTTTACCACAAAGAACTCAGTGCGTGAATGCGGCCCGCGAAAGCCATGGCCGGCCGGTCTTTCCGCTGGACAGTCCCCGGGGATTCTGACAAGTTGGCCTCTCCTATGACGAAGCCTAATCGTTCCCATCGGGGCGGCTTCACGCTCATCGAGCTGCTAGTGGTCATTGGTATCGTCATCATCCTCGCGGCCTTGCTCTTGCCCGCCTTAAGCCGCGCCAAGGAATGCGCGCGTCGGGTCAAGTGCTTGAGCAATTTGAAACAGACTTCCCTCGCCTTCAGGTTGTTTGCTCAGGAACACGACGGTCATTATCCGTGGCACATCCCCGAAGTCGACGGAGGTACCTTCGGCCCCATCGCAGTGGATGGCTGGCGCCATTTTTCAGTTGCTTCCAACGAGATCGATACCCCGAAAGTTCTCATCTGCCCCAGCGACCGCGAATCCAAGGCCAACGCGATCGATTGGGCGAATGGGCCGGATGGATTCATCAACCCGGCCAATCGCGGTTATGCGTTGAGTTACTTCGTGGGACTCGATGCCTACGAAATGGTACCCATGACGCTGGTGGTGGGTGACCGAAATCTTGAAGGGGGCACCCTGGGGAATTGCGCGAGCGTTTCGCCGTCGCCCGGCATCGTGGCCACGTTGTTGGAGGCGGGCAATACCGCCATCCGTTGGGGTGCCAATATCCACGGCGGCGTAGGATCCTTCGCCCATGCCGACGGCAGCGCGGTTATGACCCGCGTCGGGGAGTTGCACATGACAGTCGATGAGGCTCACCACCAGCTGACTTCGGGCCTGGTCTTTACCGCGAACGGAAAGCGGCCCAATAACCATATCTTGGCCCCACGCTGATCCTGGCGGGATAACACTTGCCAGCGGACATTGTCCTCCCCTTAATCGCTGGCCATGAGCCCGCGATTTGTGCTTCCGTTGGTCGTTCTTCTTCTTGGATTGCCGGCCTGCGCTCCGTTGGAAAAGAATAAAACGACCGCCACCACTGCCACCCCCGCCCCCACCGCTACGCGGGCGCCCAGCGCGGCCAACAAGGCGCCTGCCAAAGGCGGCCCCACGCCGCGTTCGCGGACCAATGCGGCGCCCACCACCGCCAGCGGCGGGACCGGCGCCGGCGCCGAGGCCAAGCCGGCCGACGAAAAGAAGCCCGATCCGATCAAGCCGTACGAGAAAGTGATCACGAAAGAGGCCAAGACGATCCGTGGCCTCTTTGCCGTGCATCGCATCGACGAAAAGATCTACTATGAAATTCCCACCAACGAGTTGGGCAAGGAGTTCCTCTGGGTATCCCAGATCGAAAAGACCCAGGCCGGATTCGGTTACGGCGGCGGCACGCAGTTAGGCGATCGGGTGGTTCGCTGGGAATTGCACAACAAAGACATCCTCCTGCGCGACGTCAAGTACAGCATCCGAGCCGAAGCCAACGATTCGATCCGCCGCGCGGTGGAAGCGACCTCCTTGGAACCCGTCATTCGCAAGTTTCCCGTGGCCGCCTGGGGCACCAACAAAGCGGCCGTGATTGAGGTGAGTGACTTGTTTCTCGGCGACCTCGCCGAGTTTAGCGCGAAGAGTCGCGTGGGCGCGCAGGGGGCGGACAAAGCGCGTTCGTTCCTGGACGGCGTCAAGGCCTTTCCCGACAACATCGAGACCAAAGTGCTCATGACCTATTCCTTGAGTGGCGGACCGGGCGCATTCTCCACCAATGCCCCTTTGCCCCTGACGCGGCGTGATCCGAGCCAAAGCGCCGTCTCCGTCTTGCTGCATCACAGTATGGTTCGGCTTCCCGAACAGCCGATGCACCCGCGTCGACATGACGCCCGGGTCGGCTTCTTTAATGTTGCCTTCGAAGATTACGGCACTGCCGAACATCAGGTGGAACAGATCCGTTACATCACACGCTGGCGTCTCGAGAAAACGGATCCCACCGCCGAAAAATCCGAGCCCAAGAAACCGATCGTGTTTTACGTCGGGCGCGGAGTGCCCGAGAAATGGCGGCCCTGGATCAAAAAGGGCGTGGAAGCGTGGCAACCTGCCTTTGAAGCCATCGGCTTCCAAAACGCCATTGTGGCCAAGGATGCTCCTTCCGTCGAGGAGGACCCCGACTGGGACGCGGAAGATGCCCGTTATTCCACTCTACAATGGCTGCCATCCACCATCGAAAATGCCCAAGGCCCCCATGTGCACGATCCGCGCACCGGGGAAATTCTCGAGGCCGACATCCTCATTTACCACAATATCCTCAAACTCCAACGGGACTGGTACTTCACGCAAGTCTCGCCGCTGGATCCGCGCGCGCAAACCATGCCGTTGCCCGACGAGCTGATGGGCGAATTGCTGGCCTATGTCGTCACCCATGAAGTCGGTCATTCCCTCGGGTTCCCGCACAACATGAAAGCCAGCTCCAGCTATACGGTGGAACAATTGCGCGATCCACAGTTTACCAGCAAATATGGGGTCGAAGCGTCGATCATGGATTACGGCCGGTTTAACTATGTCGCCCAGCCCGGGGACGGCGCGCGGCTTATCCCAATCCTCGGGCCCTACGACTACTTTGCCCTCGAGTGGGGTTACAAGGAGTTCCCCAACGCCACCAATTACGCCCAGGAAAAGAAGCTGCTCGACGTGATCAGCGCCCGGCAGGTTTATGATCCCAAATTGCGTTTCGGCGATCCCAACCCGTCGGTCGATCCGACCCAGCAAACCGAGGATCTCGGTTCCGACCCGGTCCGCGCCACCGAACTCGGCCTGAAAAACCTCGATCGCATCATGGGCTTTCTGGTCAAAGCCAGCTGCAAAGAAGGCGAAGATTACGAGCTGCTCCAGGATCTTTATTCCCAAACCATCGCCCAACGAGACCGGGAACTGGGTCATGTCGCCAATGTCGTGGGCGGCGTGGTGATGAATAACCTGTGGTTCGGCCATGCCGACAAGGTTTACACGCCCGTGCCCAGCGAACGGCAGCGTGCTGCCGTGCGTTTTCTCAGCCAGAATGCCTTCCAGACCCCCACCAACTTGTTGCCGGCCGACATTCTGCAACGGCTCGAACCCGGCGGCGCCGCCGACCGACTGATCAGCAGCCAGCGTCGTCTCCTCAGCGTCTTGCTCGATGACAACCGCAACAGGCGCATGGCCGAAAACGCCCCGCGCACCGAAGGTGGCCCTTACGTCTCCGCCGATCTGTTGCGTGACTTGCACGACGGCATCTGTGGTGAATTCGACGCCGCCCCGACGCAGGTCGATCTTTACCGGCGCAATCTTCAGCGCGTCTTTGTCGAGTTGCTCGGCACTCAAGCCAACCGAACGGACACCGGCAGCGACTTGCCGGCCGCCGCCCGCGCGGAATTGCGGCGCCTGCTCGATTTGGTGAAGAAGTCGGTCGACAACGCCAAAGACCCTGTGACACGGGCTCATCTGGAGGATCTCAGCGCCCGGATCGACCGCGCCCTTGATCCACGCGGCAAAGGCCAGGGTTGATGAAGAGGCCTAGGCCTCCCATGATACTTGACGCACGGACAGCGGAATTCTAGCCTTTGCCCCTTCGCGAGCG
>DATLUX010000467.1:0-12963 GCA_035577805.1 Verrucomicrobiia bacterium | reverse complement strand
GCGCACTTCGGCCGTGCAATCCGACAGGAGTTGTTTTGATTTCTTGTGAATAATGTGGCCAATGCGCCGCAAGGGGGGCACCTGCTGGCGGCGTTGGTTGATTCTGATTTGCGCTTTGACCGAGGTCGCCTGATTGGGGGGGAGGGTGTAGACGGAGAAAAATCCGGGCGAATGGCCCGTCAACCGGTTCACTGCCACCATGGCGATCCAGTCGTCGACGGAATCGAAGCTGCCGACCGTCTGCCGACGCAACAGGTAAGCCTTTAAGGCGCAGAGTTCCTTCAAGGTGTCCGGATGATAGAAGGCCAACAAGTCCTCCGGGTATTCCGAATAGTTCTGGTAGGGGATCTCACGCAGGCGCGCGTCGATCTGCTCCAGTCTGGGCGGTTGCAAGCGCGGCCGGATGAAAGTCAGGCTGAGCGGGTTAATATCGCATCCCAGGGGAACACGACCCAACAGAGCTGCTTCCAGCAGGGTTGTGCCGCGGCCCATGAACGGATCATAAACGCGCTCAGAGAGTTGCGTGAGGCTTTCGATGAAGAATCGCGGTAGCTGCGGCTTAAAGCACGCGCGGTAACTGACTTCGTGCAGCGCATTGGCCTGGCGTTGTCGGGCGGTCCAATATTCATTGATATAAGTGATCACATCAATGGGATCACCGGCGAAGGACCGGCTGGAGGTGTGCGACGTCCGGGTCGCTTCCCCAAACTCCTGAAAAGCCGCCAACTGCTCGCCGAGATTGGTCGCAGATCGCACGGGCTCGGCCAACGCTGCATGTTGATCGGCTCGTTTGAAGCTCAATGGCAACTCAGCCTGGTTGGCGTCCGCTTCTTCCAAGCTGACCCGAGAGCGACGGCGCAGCGTTGTTGGTGGCATCGAGATGCAACACTCCAATCGAAGTCACGCCCGAAGCAAGTCAGTTCTAAAGATTGTGGCAGAAAAATTTCTGGCAGAAAGATGGCAGAAGAATGCCTGCAAATTTTAAAATCGCTTTGCTTGGGGGGAGCGGGGCGCGTATCAACGCGTTATGCGCACAATTCTCTGGAATACGATGGCATGGGTAGGGCTTGGCTTGTGGATTGGGATGGGAGCGGCGAACGCCGAGCAGAAGGGCAAAGCGCGTCGGGTGTTGGCGGCGGACGATTCGACGCGGCGGCTGGCGATCGTGGCGCCCGATGGGTCGTTGGAATGGGAGATGAAGATCGGCGCCATCCATGATGCGTGGGTGTTGCCCAACGGCAATGTGTTGTTCCAGCAGGGCTGGACGAAGATTATCGAGTTAACCCGCGACAAGAAGACGGTGTGGGAATATGACGCGGCGACGATGAACGGAAACCAGGGCAAGCGTGTGGAAGTCCACGCGTTCCAACGCCTGCCCAATGGATGGACCATGCTCGCCGAGTCAGGTCCGGCCCGGATTATTGAGGTCGACCAGGCCGGCGCGCTGAAAAAGGAAGTCAAATTGAAGGTGGACCATCCCAATCCGCACAGTGATACGCGTCTGGTCCGAAAGATCGCCCATGGCAATTATCTGGTTGCCCAGGAGAGTGATGGCTGTGTCCGCGAGTATGATCCAACAGGGCGTATCGTTTGGGAATACGAGGTGCCCTTGTTCGGGAAGCAACCTCGGGGGGGGCATGGTCCGGAGGCATTCGGCAACTCGGTATTTTCGGCCGTGCGCCTGGGCAACGGCAATACGCTCATCGGGGCAGGCAACGGACATAGCGTGTTGGAAGTGACCCCGCAGAAGGAGATCGTCTGGAAGCTGGAACAAAACGATTTACCGGGCATCACCCTGGCCTGGGTGACGCGGGTCGAGCGGTTGGAGAACGGCAACACGATTTTTGGCAATTGCCATGCCGGTCCGGATAACCCCCAATTCATCGAGGTAACCCCCGGGAAGGAAGTTGTGTGGACGTTTAAAGATTGGAAGAACTTCGGCAACTCCATGCCTGTGCAAGCGGTGCTGGGGGGCAATAGCCAATAGCCGATATAGCCGATATAGCCGATAGCCGATAGCAGGAACCAGCAACCGGGAACCAGGAACCGGGAACCAGGAACCGGGAACCAGGAAAGATTGATGGGAACCAGCAACTTGTCCGTCCAAAACCTTTCCTGGAAACAATCTTTACTCTGGTGACAGGTTCCTATAGTCTGCTTATCGCCGGGCTAAATACGCTTTTCGAGCGTATCTGTCTCGGCGCCAGAAAGAAACTTTCGAGAGCCGAACTTGGATGAAAGCACGCCGATTTGGTCTTTTGCTTGCCTTGGTTTGTTCAGGGCTGGCCTTTTTGTCTTGGTCGCACGCGGCCTCACCCGCAACCGACTCGGCGCCCCCGCCGCCGCCGATCCCTTCCATTAAGTCCCTCAAACTTGAGCCGGCCGCCTTGGTTTTGCAGGACGGCCGGGACGAACGCCGGGTTTTGGTCTTGGGGGTAACGGATGCGGACAAGCTAATCGACTTGAGCGGGCAGGCGACATTCCACGCGGCTTCCGGCGAAGTCGTGCCGGGTGACAACGGCTATCTCCGTCCGGCCGCCCAAGGCAAGACCACGGTGACAGTGAAAGCGGCGGGTCGGGAAGCAACTCTTCCAGTTGAGGTGCAGGACGCTTCGCTGCCG
This sequence comes from Verrucomicrobiia bacterium, assembly GCA_035577805.1. Lineage (GTDB taxonomy): Bacteria > Verrucomicrobiota > Verrucomicrobiia > Limisphaerales > JADJPG01 > DATLUX01. The sequence continues at coordinate 10,342 of DATLUX010000467.1, read as the reverse complement.
GCTGTTCGATTTGTGCGGGACGTGGCGCCGGTGCTCAGCAAAGCGGGCTGCAACCAGGGGACTTGTCACGGCTCCGCCAAGGGCAAGAATGGGTTCAAACTGTCCTTGCGTGGTTATGATCCGGCTTACGATTACCAAGCGTTAGTGAACGACCTCTCCGGGCGGCGGTTCAACCGGGTGGACGTGGAGGAGAGTCTGATGTTGCTCAAGCCGCTGGCCGAAGTGCCGCACGAGGGGCGGCAGGCATTGAAGCCTGGTTCGCGCGAGCATCAGCTTCTGCGCCAATGGATCGTAGAGGGCACCAAACTGGATGACCTGTCGGTCGGTCGCGCCAAGAGCATCGAGATTCTGCCTGCCGAAGTAGAGATGGATTTGCCCGGGCGCAGCCAGCAGTTGCTGGTGCTCGCGAGTTATGCGGACGGTTCCACGCGGGAGGTCACGCGCGAAGCCTTTTTCTCCGCCAGCAACACGGAGGTAGTGGACGTCCGGGACGGGTTGGTGAAAGGCTTGCGGCGGGGCGAGGCTGCCATCCTGGTGCGTTACGAAGGCCTTTATGGAGCCCGGTTGGTGACCGTGATGGGCGATCGTTCCGGTTACGAGTGGGTCAAGGTGCCGGAGTATAATTTCATCGACGAACATATCTACGCCAAACTGCGCCGGATGAAGACCCTGCCGTCGGAGTTGTGCACCGATGCCGAATTTGCCCGCCGGGTTTACCTGGACCTGACGGGGCTGCCGCCGCGTCCGGAGAAGGTGCATGCCTTTTTCGAAGACAAAACGGCCAGCCGCGAAAAGCGGGAGAAACTGGTGGAGGAATTGTTGGCCAGCAACGATTACGTGGAGTTTTGGGCCAACAAATGGGCCGACCTGCTGCAATGCAACAGCGAGAATCTGGGACAAAAATCCGTCTGGCTGTATCGGGATTGGATCCGGCGCCAGATTGCCCGGAACACGCCTTATGATCAAATGGTGCGCGCGCTGCTCACGGCTCAGGGTAGTTCCTACGAAAACCCCGCCGTCAATTACCTGCGTGTCCTGCGCGAGCCTGGCAAAATGACCGAGGACGTCAGCCAGACTTTTCTGGGGGTGCGTTTCAATTGCAATAAATGCCACGATCATCCTTTCGAGCGCTGGACCCAAAATCAGTATTACCAAATGGGGGCCTACTTCGCCCAAGTCGGCTTCAAAAAAGGACAGGTCGGGCGCGATGTGATCTTCGCTGAAGCCGGTGGCTCGTTCCAGATCACGTCCGAGGAAGTGGTTTATCGCAAGCCCGAGGGCGGCGAGATGAAACATCCCAAAACCGACATGGTGGTGGCGCCGGTGGTGCCGATCGGCCAAGCCAAACCGGTCGAACCCGATAGCGATCGTCGCGAGGTGTTGGTGGATTGGCTCACGTCGCCCGACAACCCGTTTTTCGCCAAGGCCATGGCCAACCGCATTTGGAGCTACTTCTTTGGCAAAGGGATCATTGACCCCGTGGATGACATCCGCGCCAGCAACCCGCCCAGCAACCCCGAGCTCCTGGACGCTTTGGCCAAGTCGTTCGTCGCCAGCAAATGGAATCTGAAACAGTTAATGCGAACCATCTGTCAGTCGCGCACCTATCAGTTGTCCATCGTGCGCAACAAATGGAACGAGGACGATACCATCAACTTCTCTCACGCCGCGCCTCGCCGGCTGAGCGCCGAACAGATGCTGGACGCGCTGGGCGTGGCGACCGGAACGAAGATCCAGTTCAATGGCGTGCCCAAGGGCATGCGCGCGGTGCAGATTCCGGACGGGATGGTCACGGGCAATGATTTCCTGACGTTGTTTGGCCGGCCCAAACGACAGTCGGCCTGCGAGTGCGAGCGCACCAGCAACCTGACGCTTTCGCACGCCTTGAGCTTGATCAATGGCACCACCATCGGCGAAGCCCTCAGTTCGCCTGACAGCCGGATCGCCAAACTGGCCGACACCGAAAAAGACGATCGAAAATTGATCGAAGAGATTTACGTGGCGTGTCTCAGCCGTCCGCCCACCGACAAGGAAGTGAAAGCGGTCGAGTTCAAGCCGGGGACCAACCGGCTCGAAGTGGCGCAGGACCTGGCCTGGGCGCTTCTCAATAGTCCGGCATTTCTTTTCAATCGATAGGTCAACGAAAGGCAAAGCAATGATCTCAATTCCTGGACAACCTGGCAGCACCTGCGACGGCTGGAGCCGGCGCGAGTTCATTCGGATCGGCGGCGCGGGCCTGCTTGGCATCAGCCTGGCCGATATCCTGCGTCTGCAGGCCAGCGCCTCCACCAACCCTGACCCCGCCAAGAACAAGGCCGGCTGGGGCAAAGCCAAGTCCGTCCTGTTCATCTTCCTCCAGGGCGGGCCCAGTCATATTGACATCTGGGATCCCAAACCGGACGCGCCCTCCAACATCCGCGGCGAATTCAAACCGATTCGCAGCAAAGTCCCCGGCATTTGGCTGAGCGAAGTGATGCCGAAGCTGGCCCAACAGGTGGACAAAGCCACCCTGATCCGTTCCGTCAGTTACACCCCGGCCGGATTGTTTAATCACACGGCGGCCCACTATCAGATGATGACCGGCTACACGCCTGACCGCGTGTCGCCCTCCGGGCAGCTCGAGCCGCCCGCGCCGAACGATTTCCCACACGCCGGCTGTCAAATCGCCCGGCTGCGTCCGCCGGAAGTTCCGATGCTGCCGTTTGTCATGCTGCCGCGCCCGACCCAGGAGAGCAACGTGGTTGGCAAAGGCAGCACCGCCGGGTTCCTCGGCGCGGCTTTCGACCCTTACTATTTCTATCAGGATCCGAACAAGGAGATTAAGCTGGACGATCTGACGATGCGCAAAGACATGAGCAAAGAACGGCTCGCTCGCCGGGCCTCGTTGCTCAAGCAAGTGGAAAGTCAGATGCCCGACATGGAAAAGGCCGTGGAGAAATATGCGCTCGATGCGTATTATCAGAAGGCCTTCGACCTGGTCAGCAGCGGCCGCGCCCGCAATGCCTTCGATCTGACCCAGGAACCCGATAAACTCCGCGAGCGCTACGGGCGCCACACCTTCGGCCAGGGCTTGCTGCTGGCACGGCGGCTCCTCGAATCGGGCACCCGTTTCGTGCAGATGAACTGGCCGGCGGTGGCCAACGGCGATCCGAAGGTCGACGCCTTTGACACGCACGCGGCGAATTTCGGTCCGCTGCGGGATCTGCATTGCCCGAAGTTGGACAGTGGTTTGTCGGCGTTGTTGGAGGATCTCGACGAGCGCGGGTTGCTTAAGGAAACGTTGGTGCTGGCGATTGGCGAATTCGGCCGCTCACCGCGGCTGGGGGTAAGCACCTCCGGCAATGGCAACGCGCCCGATGGGCGCGATCATTGGCCTTATTGTTATACCGCCTTGATCGCCGGCGCCGGGATGCGCCGTGGCGCGTTGTATGGCAAAAGCGATGCCACGGGGTCGTCTCCGGCGGAATCCCCCGTGCATCCGACGCAATTGCTGGCCACGATTTATCACGCCCTTGGGATCGAACCGCATACCATCGTCTTAAATCACCTGAATCAACCGCGCGAGTTGGTGCAAGCAGAGCCCGTGACCGGCTTGTTCGGGTGAGAAACTGGGGCAGAAAAGCGGAAAGCGGAAAGCGGAACCCCGGAAAGCGGAAACTCCGGACGTGGGGACGTCGCGAATTTTCATGAGACACTCTTTGTTTGTTGCCGCTTTGCTGCTGCTGGTAGCGGATCTGTGTGCTCAACCAGCGCCCAAGCTTGCCTCCATTTCACCTGAATGGATCCAGCGCGGCACCACCCGTGAATTGGTGTTGAGCGGGGAGAACCTTGGGCAAGTCACCGAAATCCTGTTTAACGGCGAGCCCGGGCTTTCGGCCACAAATGTGCCTGCAGGCCCCGCACCCGCCAAACCGACGGTGACAGTCGAGTCGAGCGCCGGCGGCATCACCCGGGCTGAACCTGCTTCGCCGAAGGACGAGAAGCGGTTGGTTTTGCGAGTCACCGCAACTTCCGAAGCTTCGCTCGTTCCACGCGAGTTGCGTGTCGTCGGCCCCGGGGGAGTCAGCAATCCGCTAAACTTGAATGTCGGCCAATGGGCCGAGGTGAATCGGCTCGACAACAACACTTCCTTGGCCGACGCCCAGGTACTCGAGTTGCCCGCAGTGATCTCGGGCGCCATCAGCGGCGCGGCTCAAACCAATTTCTACCGGTTTAAAGCCCAAAAAGGGCAGGAATTCATTTTCGACGTTGATGCCGCCCGCCGCGGTTCGGCGCTCGATTCGTCCCTATCCGTATCGGATGCCCAGGGCAAAGAGCTTGGGCGCAGCGAGGATGGGGTAGGTCTGGACAGCCTGCTGTTCTTCACGCCGCCGGCGGATGGAGACTATGTGCTGGCCCTGAGCGATTTTCGTTACCGGGGCGGCGCGACCTACTCGTACCGGCTGACGGCGGGGGCTATTCCGTACGTGGAGAGTTATTTCCCCTTTGGGGGACAGCGCGGCAAGAGCGTGGAGGTCTCCCTGCAAGGCTACAATTTGGAAGGGACCAGCAAGATGACCCTGACGATCGATCCCAAGGCTCGCCGAAGTCAGGATCTGCGTTTGCATACCTCCCGGGGCTACTCGAATCTGCTGCCCTTTGATGTTTCGGATCTGGCGGAGATCAGTGAGAACGAACCAAACAACGCCCTGACCAATGCGCAAACGGTCAATGTGCCTGGCGTGATTAGAGGCCGAATCGGCGCGCCCAAGGACATCGACCGGTTCAAGTTCAAATCTTCTTCCGACCAGAAACTGGTTTGCGAGGTGGCGGCCAGCCGGTTTGGTTCCAAACTGGACGCATTATTGATTTTGGCCGACGCGAACGGGACCGTGTTGCAGCGAAACGATGACGCCAATGGAGTAGACGCCCGGCTTGAGTTCGAGGCGAAGAAGGACACGGAATACGTTCTGGCGCTGCGCGACTTGACCGAGCGCGGTGGTGACCGTTTTGGCTATCGTTTGACGATTCGTCCGCCATCGGCCGGCGCGGGCGCCTCGTTTGCGGGCCGATTTCTGCCCGACACGCTTCGTTTGAATCGCCAGGGCACGGCGAAGATTCGATGCGAGGCGGTACGCAACGGGGGTTTCGAGGGTCCGATCCGTTTCTCCTGCGAAGGACTCCCCAGCGGGGTGTATGCAGAAAGCGTCGTGCTCCCGAACGGGCCGCATAGCGGGATTCTTCTGATCAATGCCGCCAAGGACGCGCCCTTGGGTTCGTTCCCGTTGCGGGTCATGGCCAGCGCGACGCTGGACGGCAAGCTGGTGACACTGCCGGCCGAGCCTCTGAACGGTGACCGCGTCGTCAAACAATCGTATCTCACCGTGCTGGAGTCGGTGCCATTCGCGGTGGAGCTGACCACTTTGAGCAGCGCCCTGGAGCAAAACCAGGCGGGCACTGTGGACGTGCAGGTGTTTCGCCGCGACGGCTTTGCCAGTGAGGTCAAAGTAACCGCAGAAGGGTTTAGCGGCGGGCGCGAGCCGTTATCCAAGAGCTTTGAGGGCGGGGAAACGGTCATTAAGGGAAACGAGACGAGCGGCCGAATCACGCTCACGCCCCGCATGGATTCCGAGGTCGGCACACGGACGGTGGTGATTCGCGGCGAAGCCACTGTGGACGGCCGCGCCGTGACGACTTATTCCCAACCCATGCCGATAAGTGTGGCTCAGTTTCCTTTGGTGTTGTCCAGCACGTTGCCGCGGTTGTCGCTGGCCGTCCTGCCGCCCGGCTCGGCCTCCGCTGCGGGCGAAGCCGAAACCAAAATCCGCGTGGAACGCCGCGCCGGTTTCACCGGGGAAGTTGATCTGGGCATCGAAGGGTTGCCGGAAGGCCTCAAATATGACCTGCCCAAGATTCCGGCCAGTGTCAACGAGGTCGCGTTGAAACTGACCGCGACCGAAAAAGCGGTTCTGGGGACCAACTACAGCTTCACGGTCAATGGTCGCGCCGTGATCAATGACCGGATTTATAAGGCCCGGACTGGTGCCATTGCGCTGAGCGTCGTCGCGCCTGAACAAGTGGACCTGGCCACCAATGGTCCGGCGGCGACGCCGCCCGTCTCCGCAGGCACAAAATAAGTCGAAGACCGACTTGAATCCGATGTTGAAGATGCAAATAAACAGCCTGTACCGCACGGTGGTGGCCGCGGTTGCGCTCCTGCAAATGTCCCTCGCGCATCTCCCTGCTGAGGACAAACTGGTCAGCTATTACCGCGAGGTGGTTCCCATCTTTAAACGCAGCTGCAATGGTTGCCATCATCCCGCCAAACTCAAAGGCCAACTGGACCTCACCAGCTATCAGATGTTCAAGAAGGGCGGAAAACACGGCCCGGGCTTCGTGGCCGGCCAGCCCAAGGAAAGCATCATCATGGAGGAGATCTCCGGCACGGAACCTTCCATGCCCAAGGAAGGCGATCCGTTAACCAAACAGGAAATCGCTCTGATCGAACGTTGGATTCTGGACGGAGCCAAGGATGACACCCCGGCCGACGCCGGCTCCACCAAGCTGACGGAAGCACCGACTTATGCCGTCCCGCCCGTGATCTCCGCCATGGCCTTTAACCAGGATGGCAGCCGCCTGGCTGTCTCCGGTTATCACGAAGTCCTGTTGCTGGGCGGGGCCGAATCCAACGTGGTCGCCCGGTTGGTGGGCGAATCGACGCGCATCGAGTCCCTGGCTTTTTCCAGCGATGGCAAACGTCTGGCGGTGGCTGCCAGTGCGCCGGCGCGTTTTGGGGAAGTGCAGATCTGGGACGCAACCGGCGGCGGCACGTTATTCGCCCCGCAAAAATCCTACCGGGTCTCGTTAGATTCCATCTATGGGATCTCCTGGTCGCCGGATGGCGAGCGGCTGGCCTTTGGCGGAGCCGATAAATCGGTGCGAATCGTGGCCGTAAAAGATGGCAAGGAATTGCTGAAGTTCGACGGTCACAGCGATTGGGTCTTTGCCACCACGTGGAGCACCAACGGCCAGCGCCTGCTCAGCGGAAGCCGCGACCGGGCCATGAAGCTGATCGATGTCAAAACTGCCCAGTTTATCGATGACATCAATAAACTTGTGGAAGGGGTGCTTTGTTTCGCGCGTCATCCCAAGGAGGATCTGGTGGCCTACGGAGGCGACCTTGGAGTCAGCCGCATCTACAAGATCAGCGATAACCAGGGGCGCACTGCGGCCAATAACGATTCCAACCTGAGCAAGGAATTTGAGCGCATGCCTGGCCCGGTGCAGGCCATCGCCTACAGCCCAGATGGCAATACCATCTGTGTAGGCAGCGTGGGCGGCGAGGCACGGATTTTCAATACGAGCGACAAAAAACGCGTCGCTGCGCTCAAAGGACACCAGGGAGCCATCTTCGCCATCGCGTATCACCCGACTACTAATCAGGTCGTGACGGGCGGTTACGAAGGGAAGATTCGCGTGTTCGAAACCGCCAAAGGCGAAATGGTCCGGAGCTTTGTGCCGGTGCCACTGATGGCCGGGGCGACCCATCAACAGGCGGCGCGGTAAACGGTTCAGGGTTCAGGGTTCAGGGTTGACGCTGTATCTCCGATCCGTCTGAATCTGCGAGGAGAGAATAACCAGTTCCTACGTTGCGTCCTCTGCGGCTTTTCGCGGCCAACCAACCACACGGGGCTCGTTGAGGGCGGCACCGCCTTCGAAGTGAGCCTCCTGACGTCGGCTGCCACGAAAAAACCCTGAACCCTGAACCCCGAACCCGGAACCCCCTTACTTCTCGTCGAGTTCGGCGACGATGACGAACCAGGCGCTTTGGTTCTTGTCATCGCCGGCGTAGGTGAACCACTCGCCTTTGGTGAGGCTTTTGGTCGTTTTATGGACCTGTTTACCTTTGCCGATCAGGGTGACTTCGACGCGCGGGCCTTCGAGTTCGCGGATCTCAACCGTGCAGTCTTTGCTGAGAGGGAAGCTATTAGAGCCGCGAGACGGCACCACTTTGACGATCTTGTTGACGATGAAATAGTTTTTCCACTTGAAGACCTTGCGCAGCTTTTCCGCGGTGGCCGCGTCGACCGGGGTGTGGTTGGGGTCGGGCGATTTCTCGTCGTCAGTCGCCCAGATCAGCTTGGCTTCGAGTTTAAGGTCGGCGGCGGAAACGGGCAGGAAACTGCTCATGAGGACGAGCCATGCCAGGAACAACCGGCCGCCGAAGCTGGAGAAACGTTGCTGGCTCATTGCAGCACCGCGTCATCCTCCATGTCCGACTCCTCATCGGCCGCGGGCTCGAGGTCCTTGTTGTAGAGCCACACGACGAACATGTTCTCGGCTTGAGATCTGTAAGAGAAGGAACCAACGTGTTCGTCGAGGTTCTCGACTTCAACCAGGTGCTGCAGGCTCTCGTCGAGTTTCGGTCGCTCGACGATGTTGAGCGAGAGCACGGTCAGAAAGGCAATCAACGCCAGGCCGGCCACCGGCGCCAACAAGCGGCGCCACCCGAGCGTCCAGGCGGGCCGACTGTCGGCAGGCTGGGCGGACGCGGCTGCCTGCCGATCGATCTCGCGTTTGACCTGGCTCCAATAGAACTCGCGACTGTCGGGGACAGTGTATTCGGGTTCATTGCCGGCCAGGAAAGCCTTGGTCATCTTGAGTTCTTCCACCAGGGCCCGGGCCTCGGGGTCGGTTTCGATTTGGCGTTGGAGACGGCGGGCTTCCCCCTCAGGAAGTTCTCCGTCGACCCACGCTTGCAACTGCAACAATTGTTCCTCGTTCATGTTCACTTAACTCAGTTCCTCTCGCTTGTAACTGGCCATCAGGCTCGCCATCCGGCGTCGCGCGTAAAACAGCCGTGACATAACAGTCCCGATGGAACACTGCATGCGTTTCGCGACCTCTTTGTACTCCAGATCCTCGAACTCATGCAAAACCAAAACTGTCCTGTGTTCATAGGAGAGTTGGTTGAGAGCCCGGTCAATTCTTGCCCTCAGTTCCGTCTTCTCCAGGCCTTCCGTGGGGTTGACCGTCACGGTTGGCATGTGGCGCTCGACTCCGCCCTGGTCTTCCTCCATCTGTTGGATGGATTCGGCTCGTTGGCGTTTGTTTTTCCTGATCTGATCCAGGCACAGGTTTATCACTATTCTCGTCATCCAGGTGGAGAAACTTGACTCGCCCTGAAACTGTTTCAGGCGCTGCCAACCCTTCACCCATGCTTCCTGAGAAAGATCATTCGCCTCATCCTCATTGCGCATCATGCTGATAGCCCGGGCGAACAGCTTGTCTCGATGCCGAGCTACCAACTCTTCGAACGCGACGAGATCCCCGTCCTGCGCACGGCGAACCAGCACTTCATCGGGGACCTTGGGAATTTCCGGCTGCGACGACATGTAATCGACGGGGTGCTATCTGGGCCTATTCAGAAGTTCTCTGGTTGTTTTCTACAATCTTCCCTTGGTCGAGGGGATCTGGTTTGAAATCCGCGGATCTCGTTGGCAAGCAAAGTCTAAGGCTTTGGCGAACGCCTTAAACAGCGCTTCTACCACGTGATGCGGTTCGTCCCCATAGAGCAGTTCCACATGCAAATTGCACCGGGCCTCGTTCGTGAAGCCCTGGAAAAATTCCCGCGCCAACCCGAACCGAAAGGCACTGGACATATCTTGCCGCTTCTCCGCCGGCGTAAGCCGCTTGTATTGGAGGGTATCCGGGACCCTCCAGACCAAATACGGCCGGCCGCTGAAGTCAATCACGCAGCGTGCCAGGCATTCGTCCATAGGCACATAAGCCTCCCCGACCAGCGGGAATGGATTCCGGGGGTCGAACCCCGTTCCATAACGGCGAATCCCCTTCTTTTCGCCCAAAGCCTCGCGCACCGCTTGACCCAATACGATGCCGCAGTCTTCCACCGTGTGATGCGCGTCCACCTCCAGGTCGCCCAGGCACACCAACTTCAAATTCATCACCGCGTGCTTGGACAACAACCCCAGCATATGGTCAAGGAACGGGATCCCGGTCCGAATGGCGGATTTTCCCGTTCCATCGATGTCCAGTTTGATTGAGATGCGGGTTTCTTTGGTCACCCGCTGCAACTGCGCCTGCCGTCTTCGCATCGGGCGCAATTAAGCAAACCCTCCGCGGAAAACAAAGCCCAAAGAGGTTTGGAGGTTCGGGGTTCAAGGTTCAGGGTTCAGGGTTCGCGGTTCAACGGAGCCCGATCGCAGGGCAATGCGAAATCGGGAAATGCATTTCCTGCTTGGATCCAAGCAGGATTAAACATCGCCACGCGGCTCGACCACGAATAACCTTTGAACGCCTCCTGGCTTGCCAAGGGCGACGGGAAAGTGATCTGAAAATGGCG
>DATLUX010000466.1:0-16171 GCA_035577805.1 Verrucomicrobiia bacterium | reverse complement strand
GGATCGAATTTGTCGCCATCCACCAGCACCAGCCGCGTGGCGGCCGGTTGCGCAGCGAGGAAGATGGCCAGATACCGGGCGACGATGCCACCCACTCCACCCAAGCCAATGAGTTTCACAGACAGGTCGGAGGGGATCTGCAGTTGAAAAGGTTGATGGTTCACGGTTCAGGGTTCACGGTTCAGGGTTCACGGTTCGGGGTTCACGGTTCAGGGTTCACGGTTCAGGGTTCAAGGTTTGGTCGCAATTTGTTTTTCTTGCAAGGCGCTATGTGCTCTATGGTTATGACCGATTTTCCGATAATCACGCATTTCACCATCTGCTGAACGATCCCGCGCCGGGTGGCGAAATCAGCCCTGTCCAAACGGCCGTTGATGGTCTTGGCAAAGGTTCTGAAGCTGTTTAACAGCTCTGCCACTTCCGCTTGGTCCATGCGGTGGGTTGTCATCTGATCCCGCTGTGTTTGCAGCCCCTGCAGGGTCGTCTTCAACTCCTTGTATTTTGCGTCGTGCGCGGCCTGCTCGAGGATCCCTCGGATGAAGAGGTTGTTGGTCCGGCTGATTTGCTTTTGCATCTCCTCGATTTTCTCCTCGATTTTGTCCAAGGTGCCGCCCGCAGCCCGAGGATGAATCTGATCCCGAAGTCTGGGATAATGCTCTTTCAACAGCGAGGGCTGCTGGAGCAGTTTGACCACCTCGCGCCAGACCAGTTCGTCCAGTTGATGGGCCGGCAACCGACGCTTGTTCTCACAAGCTTCACACCCGATCTCTCGCGCCATGACCGGGCGAGAGATCGAACAGAGGTAGCTCAGGGAGCGAGTCTCGGCATACATTTTTCGCTGACAACATTCGCATCGGATCAACCCTCGCAACAGATAGTCATGCTTAGTGTGCCGGGCCGCCAACTCCCGATTGCTGCTCAAGCGTTGCCGAGCCAGTTCGAAGCTCTCTTCATCCACGATGGCCGGTGCCGAAAAGGCAAACCACTGCTCGCGCGGCCGCGCTCGCCGACTGCTCTTGAGGTTCTTGCGATAGGTCGGTTGGTTGGGTTTTTCCTTCGGCTCCACCGCTTCGATCTTATTGGCGTAGCCCGTGCCGGTGTAGATCGGATTGGCGAGCATATGCCCGATATGGCTGCCATTCCAGCGGCCACCCCGCACCGTCGGCACCGCCGCTTCCCGCAGCGCATGGGCAATCTGACGCAACGACAACCCCTCGTAGGCGTACCAGTCAAACACCTTGCGGATCACTTCGGCTTCGGTCTCGAGCCGTTCGTAGTGGGCTGGCACCTCTCCCTTGCGGCTGAAGTACTCGTAGCCAAAAACCCGCTGCCCTGTCACCAATTCTCCTCGGCGCATCCGATAGAGCCGGCCTCGACGCGTTCGCTCCTGGATCTTGGCGTGCTCGTATTGGGCAATCACTCCTTGCATCTGCAACAACAACTCCTCATCCGGCCCCTGCCCGATGGGCCGTTGAATAAACACCACTCTGCAACCCGCTCGTTCAAACTCCTCCAACAACAAAATTTGGTGGCCGTAGTTGCGCGCCAAACGAAATGGATTCAAAATTAAAACCTCTTCGTAAGCCCCTTCGTAGGCTCGGTCCAGAAGCTTGTCCAAGGCCGGCCGACGCAGAACTTTTCCCGAGTAACCATCGTCGACATAGACATCCTCCTGGACGATCCTTATCTGCTGCTGGTCGGCGTAGGCGCTGATGGCCGCCATCTGGCTCTCTATGGTTTCCTCCTTTTCCTGCTGCTCGCTTGAGACTCGTGCGTAGACCGCAGCTCTTCGACCAGCAGTCCCGGCAGATCCAACTGGCTTTGCGTCTTCTTGCCCGCAGCCTTCTTCTTCGAAAAGAGCAGCCTGCGATACACCTTCTCGATCACCTGCTGGGCGGTGCGCTCGGGCACCGGCTTTTTTTATATTCTTCATCAGCCCTCCACTCCGTTTTTGTGCCGAATCCAAGGCCGCACGTTACTGCGATTCCTCGTGAAACTTAAGAAATTTCCGAGTTCCACGCCGGAACATTTCGAACTGATAACGCCTTACGAAGGAAATGATGTAATTTGTGAATAAACCTCGTTCAGGGTTCGGGGTTCGGGGTTGAGTGGTCTCCTCTCAGCTGTGAAGGGGGTTGAGGGTTGAGGTTCGGGTGACACTTGCTTGGCTCTTCGAACGTTCCGCCTCGACGAACAATGCCTGGCGCCGGTTACCTCGGGCACTGAACGTGATACCAACCTCCCGCCATCAACACTCGTAACGGTCGTGCCATGACGACTCATGCTTCCAGGGAAGCCTGAAATTGTAAATAATATAGCTCCGACCCCATTGCCCCCCCGCTTGGTATGTGAGGACTCCTCGCTTCAACGGAGTTGAAAAGCACAGAAGATTGCGGTTAGGCATATACATCACTCGCGCGAAAATCCGAGCCCGAGAGCGCCAGTGCGTGAGCTTGCGCGCGTCATTGCGGGGATGCCGCAGGAATTGACGGCAGGGGAACGACTTCGTCAAAACCTCGCTCCTCCGTGACGATCCCAATCCACCGCAGAAAAGAGCTAGCGCGGGCGCGGATTTGGCCATGCCACGGCCAATATCGAATCCTGATGGCAGACGTGTTGGTGTCACGACCGATCTGGAATCGGCAGCCCTGATGTGCCAGAAGGAGGCTGCCACCGCGAAGGCCTTCAACGTGAGTAACACTTGGCTGCGTGAGATATAGGCGGTCGCCCCTGTAAGCAACGGTAAAACGTTCGCGATTCGTGATCTGAAGGACAGCCGTTCGCCCCGCGTTCTCGTAACCTACAAATCCGACGGCAATGCGTGGCCGATCATTAACGGCAATACCCAACAGGAACGTCACTGCCATTGCCCCGATAACCAGCACAGCAGTGGCGATAGTGACCTTGCGCGTTCTGGGAGTCATTCTGGAGTCAAGTTCCGCTGCTTACCCGTTCGATTATGGGTGACTTTGCCGGATGAGCTGATCTCTGTGCTGCCATCCGGCGACATCGTTGGGCTCAGCCAGCGCCATGGCAGCCGCCGTTTTTCGTTCAAGGTTTGTGCTGAGCAATGATGGCGCTAACAGCGGCACGAGCACATCATCCGGTGGTTTGACGCAGTCCCTGAGCAAACTGGCCGCGACATGCGGGTAAATATTCTTGGGAAAGGGCCGGAGCTGCGATTCCCATCACAGCCTGCAAACTTCCAAGCAGCCTTGCTGTCCGAAGAGCGGATCGACGCAGCCGGTAGGCGGCATGGTCTGTCTGCTACTCGATTCGTTTTCCTGGTGCCCAGTCACCACGGAGGCGCGACTGAGCACCGCTGCACGCGAAAAAATGGTCTGGACGCATAAGCGTGAATCGTTCGGTATCCCACTTGAATGTGACTCGAGGCTCACCATCACGATAGATGGTCGCCACTCTCGTCGTGGTGTCGAGTGAAATTCGGCCTGTCCTCCAGTACCAGTCCTCATGGTCGTAGTAGAACCAGCCCCAATTGGTGTTCGGTTTTCGGAAAACAACGCTGGTGCGGAACGGCGGGAAATCTCTGCCGCTCTCCTGAACCACACAAAGCTCCACCCCATCGGGCGTGATGGCTCGTGCGACAACACGCGGTGACAGCATATGCCGGAGGCTAAGTGCTATCCCGCCAAGGAGCGATAGAAGCGTGACAACGATGATTGCTTTGGTGCGCTTGGACATAGCAGCGTGCTGCTGCCGCAACTAACGTTGCTGGTCAGTGACCGGGGCGCAATAGGGGCGCTCACTGGAGCAGCAGGGGTTAGGCGGCTCAATGTTCATTCCGCGAAACGGCAACTAGTGCAAGGCGACCTGCACGAAACTCGTAATGGGCTGAGTATGCCCCGAATCCAAGCCGAAGCCAGTCGCGGCTCACTCCAAGCAAATCAGCTCTGCCCTTTGAGACCTGCAAGCGCTGAGCCTCGCCGAATGCCTCCACCTCGGCTGCAGTCGTGAAAACTGGAACATCACAATCTCCCTGTGCGAACGCAGCGAAGCCGTCGCCGGGCGTGACATGGAGAAATATGGTATCGAGAGTCTGAGCCGCATCGAATCTCAACTGAATGCCAGCCTCCTGCGACGCCGCCCAATACTTGTCTGGCTGTCCCTCGTGTAATCGGTCGAAGTCGTAAATGACCTCCATCTCCATGCTATCGAGGATGTCAATGACATCGTCGTCTTTGAGCGACCTCCCGAGTAGCGGTAAGAGATGCATAGCCGCAACTAAACGCTAGAACTCAGCCACGCCGGGCCGATGATGTGAACCGCGAAAGCGGCACCGCGACGCAATCGGCGCGTTCACTGGGGCAGGCCGGTCGGTCATATCATCCAAACTTTCCTCGTCTCCGAACTCCGTCGAAGACTGTCATGTCAGGATAACCCAAGTGCCCGTGAATCGTGCAGCGCAAAAACACGGTGTTGGTGGCGCTCTCGTGAACGCCAGGCGTGACAATCTCGTATGTGCAGTTGTCTGGCGTGAACGCCGACCAGTCGGAAGTGCGTGAGCGTCTGGCCGGCACGCAAGATAGAATCTTGGGTGTCATCACCTCATTGCTCATGCAGATGAAGTTGGTGGGGAAACTCCCGCCGTGCTCCTCTGCCCACAAGCGACTGGCGAAACAAATGGACACAACCGAACTCGCGCAATTGAGTGATTGGGCGCGCCGCTGTGCCGCACGACCACTGACGACGAAAGCGACCGACGCCGCAACGACTGCCAGCGAGCAAATCATTATTGTGGTTCGAACTCGCATGAGGCGTAGAGCGGCAACTAACGATTCAGCCCACCGATGGCGGCCCTCCGTGGCTCCCGAATCACCTGAAGGCGCTCCGGGGCCGCTATTCGGTGGCGCGCCAGGTTCGGTGAGGCATTCGATGGTGTCTGGGTCTTGAGTTCGGTGGAGCCGGTTTGTTGTTAGGCCTCATCCAGTGCCCCTGCTGAATATGTAACCTCTGTCTCATCGGTGAATCCACATCCGCGACTCAACAATGCAACCACTGCCGCTGCCGTGTGAGCCACGTTTGGCGCGATGCGAAACGACAGCGACCAACTACTTTGAACCTCTTCGTCCTGGAAGGGATGAAAGCCAAACTCTGCTGCGACACTCCGAATCGCAGGGAGTCGCTGCCGCCAATCCGCGCTGCGCAATGTAAAGCAAATCATCTCCGGGGCTACGCCCATGCCATCATGCTCCGTGAACTCAATGTGAAGCAAAAGCTCATCCTGTGGCCTCGGCAATCGGAGGAAGCTGTCAACCAGCGGCGCGAAAACCGCGAGGAGCGCACTGCGCTTTGTGAGAGGCGGCCCGCCCGGTCCGATGAAAACGCAACCACCATCATCGGTCGGCATGTGGAACATGTCGAGAGCATGAAAATCAGAGATGCGGTGCGGCTTGTAAGTAACCGAGTGCGCTGTGAGGAACGCCATATCGTCGCGTGCCAAAATGCCGTTACGCTCCAACTCTTCTAGCTCGACGGCTCTGCCGTCAGGCAGCGAGTGCTGGTGGCCGACTACCTTCACAAGAATCTCATGCAGGCGTTCCTGCTCACGGGGAATCTTGAAATCGTCCGAGTCTGGCATGGTGTGGGGCTGCGCAACTAACAGTATGGATTGAGCCAAACCTGCTTTGTGCTAGCACGACTTTGGCTTTTTCCTTCCATTTTCAATCCTACCAACAATTAAAGACTTAACATGGAATTGGCAAGTTCCTACCTTGGCTCAAGGAGCCGCCAAGTGCCTCGGAGGGGTCGTCCGTCCGCACCGATCTCGCGACCTCGGGGAACAATTCGCAGGGAAGGCTCTCTTTTTCTGCGGCCCAACCGTCCCCAAGGGTGCGTGCCCGGGGAGGGGGCCAATTGCTTGCGAATGGCGTGTGAGCGCGCACGTAACCGCAGCCAAGCGGCCCACGCCGCTTCCGCGTAGTGCGGGGAGCAGTGGGGTCGGATCTATATTATTTACAATTTCAGGCTTTCCCGGAAGCTGTTTCCGATGACTACTTTGCATAGATGCCCAATGTGAATGTAAACGTCTTCGAACGTTCCGCCTCGACGAACCATGCCTGGCGCCGGTTACCTCGGGCGCTGAACGTGATACGAACCTCCCGCCATCAACACACGTAACGGCCGTGTGCGCCGGGTCGCCAATGAGGCCGCAGCATTGGCCTGGTACACCTTGTGCCCCATGTTGTTACTTCCGACGTTGCTGGAGGAAAAGGTGCGTGCTGCGCTTACCCGATGGGAACGTCAGGCGAGGCTACTACAACGTTCCAGGTGTGCCCCGCCGATCCGCCAGGCCGTCCCCAGTTGAACAAAAACGCTCGAAAAGCGTCTCAACTACCAGACAGCCGGTTGGAAATATGAAGAACAAGAACGCCGTTCTCGAATATAAGGTCGCAAACCGCAGTAAAAACCGCAGTAAAAGCAAAGCGCGGAAGTGGGGGTTTCGCTTCAAAACCCCAGACGGGAAGACCCTCGTTGAATCGGCCGCCCTCTTTGATTCTTACGCCAAAGCGCAGCAAGGATTCCTGGCGATGATCAAGTCCGTCGCGACCAATCAGTACAGCATCAAAGCTCCAGCCGGAGCAGACTAGAATCCTTCCTGAGTAACCGACCACTTGGGTCCGAGTCCTGTTAGCCCCTCCGCTGTTTCAGAGACCTGCAATGGCGGGAACCACCCTACTCCAGCCGTGTTATCGGCTCTGCAATGATTCACTCGTGGACCTGTCGGTAAAGCAACTTCGCCGAGCCGTGGTCATCAAGCAACGCCTGAGTAGACTGGCATCGGAACTGGCGCAACTCCTGGGAGAAAAATAATTGTCGCTGGGCCGAAAATGGCGCCGGGCCCAAAAAAACAAGAATCCGCCGAAGACCCGATGGGTCCTGGTTTGGCGAAGCCAAACCCTCTAACGAGGTGGGGCCTTAGAGCAGCAAGGCACTCCAAGGCGTCCAACTTTGCAAAGAAACGTCCTGTGCCTTGCTGGTCTGAGGCCCGCCTCGTTAGACGAAAATCTTCCAATTGCCTGTAAGACTGCCCCCTGGATTTCCGAACTGGTGGTTGAACGGTCGCACGCCTGACCGGCGGGGTGACCCATTGAATGCGCCCAACACGCAAACCACCTATGCTTCACTCCCCAGAATTCAAACGGTCCGATTACGGAAACCTCGCGCTGACTCGACTCTTGGTTTGGCCAACCCTTCTGATTTGTCTGGCGCTGATCAGCCCGATCATGGCCCAGCCCGCGCCCAGTGCGATAACCATCCCGGGCGCGTTGAAAGTGGACATTCAGCCGCCCGAAGCAACCGCCGCCGGCGCTCTTTGGTCCATCGATGGCGGCGCGCCGCAACTGTCGGGTGTTTCCATCACGAACCTGGCGGCTCGCATGCATACCATTCAGTTCATCGAGATCCAGGGATGGCAGGAACCGGCCATGACCGAGGTGCTCGTGATCGGAGGCAAAGAAGCCATCGTCACGGCCATTTACCGGCCCATGCCGCGCTTTTACTTCCGGGATGTGCCTCCGCAACGCGCCGCCGCGGGCCGGTCCCTGGACATCATCGTGCATACGGACGATCCGTTGGACCCGCAGAATCCGGGGCCAGGCGCGGTGTTGCAGATGACCGCCACCCCGCCGCCGGCCGGGGCGCTGGCGTTCGACGCCGCCACCGGGCATTTGAGCTACACGCCGGTGGCGGCGGATCGGTTGCCGTTCATGGTTCGGTTGACCACCAGCCAGGGTTTGACGGGCTCGTTTGAAGTGACGCCGGTAAACACGCTGGCGCTGGAAGATTCAGTGATCGAATACGATCGCCCGCTGCCTGATTCGGAAAGCCGCGATTACATCAGCATCACGGAGCTAAAGCATGCGCCGCAGATCTTCAACGACGCCCAGGCCGAGACGTTCACCGTCAGCATCTCCGGCGAGACGCTGGTGTTTGCCGCGGATCATTCCGCACATTTGCATCGCCAATTCAATGAGCGGGTGAACATCCGTGAGCTGCGGCTCTACGCCGATAAAGTGGTGATTCGCAGCCCGCTGGTCCTGCCGCAAACTCACGTGACCATTCAAGCGCGCGAACTGCGTTTCGAAGGGGATGGACGCATTGAGACCACTCCGCGCCCGCGGGTGCGCCAGCCGGCCGGGGCCGTGTGGGAGGACGACTTGTTTTTCGGTTTGCGCGGCGACGACGGCCATGCCGCCGGCGACGTGGAGGTGTTGGTCGAGCGCTTCTTTTCGGATGCCACGACCTCGATGCGTTTCGTCATGCGCGGGGGCGCCGGCGGCCCGGCCGGCGAAGGACGCGATGGCCGGGCGGAGGGCACCGTCGGGTTTTTATCGCCAGACTGGGACAAGCTGATGGCTCGCGCGGGCAACCCCATTTGCGGCACGACCGACGGCAGTTCGGTGATGTTGTATCAGGAAGACCGATTCAACGGCACGCTCCAAGACACCTGCGGCAGCAAAGTGACCGCGCGCGGCGAGAATGCGGTGCCTTCGGGCAGTCCAGGCGCCGGGGGGCGCGGCGGCATTCTGCGCTCGACCATGGACCTGTCGGGTTACGCGCAGCTGAGCGGCGGTGCCGCGGGCGCCCGCGGCGGAGATCATGTTGGCGGCATCCTGACGGCGCGCCGGTTCCTTTATCGCGTCACAAACACAAGAATCGATCGATTCGGCAACGAAACGGTCAGCAACTCCGACACCACCGCCCCCAAAGCAGCCGGGGCGAACGCGAGCGCGCCGTTCGGGGCGCCGGGGGGCAGCGGCATGTCTCAGATGACGCCGGACCCCGCAGCGTGGCTGCATTCCTTTGCGGTGCGCAGCGTGATCCAGTTCGCCAAAGACGCGTATTTGAACGGAAGGATTAATGAAACGCGCCAGTTGCTTGGCGAATACCAGGAGTTGCTGCGGGCGCATCAACGCGTCGTGGCGCCGGATGAAGAGCTGAGTGACGAAGAGTTCGGCGAGAAAGTGAATCTCGACCAACTGCTGGCAGAGGTCGACAACCTGGTGCATCGGCTCGATTCCAATCTTGATTACTTCGGCAACCCGGCCGGCTGGGTGCCGATGCTGTCGTTTGAGGCGAACTTCATCGCCTTCCAGAACGAAATCGAGCAGTCCATCCCCATTCTTTACCTGGCCTACTGGCTGAACAACGCCGCCACCAATTTGCAGGCATCCCTGGCCGCCACCGAACAGGCCAAAGACAACCTGGAGACCGAACGCACCCGCATGGAGACCGCCTTCAACGAGGCCCAAGCCGTCATCCCCCACCTCAAAAGCGAAGCGCAAACCATCACCTTCCAAATCGGCACTCTGCGCGGGCAGATCGCCAGCAAACTCGAAGAGCTCGAGCGGCGCGCCCGCGAAAACGTGGAGGAACGCCACAAACTGCCGTTGTGGAAAAAAGCCCTCGGCGTGCTGTCAGTTGTGGCGGACCTCGTCCCCGTCGGGCAACCAACGGTCGGGCGCGTTGGAGCAGGGCTCGCCTTGTTGTCGCAGGTCAACCCGGACCAGCCGCTGGAAAGTGCCAAGGCCATCGCCCCGCAAGCATTCGGAGTCATGACCAACAAAAACATCAGCGTCTGCTTCGGGACCAATGCCCCGCCAAACACATCCACCAATGTGTCCGGCTCCAACACCAATTCGAGTTCCGGCACCAACACGGTCAAGAAAGCACGCCAGGACCGGGTCAAGCAGCTGACTGAATGCGCCAAGTTTCTCGGAAGCGAACTGAAGGAACTGGCTGGCGTGTTCAAGGAAGCCCAAGTGGACGACAAAGAACTGGCCGCCGAGTTGGAGAAGCTCAAGGCTTCCGATGTGGAATTGCAGAGCCTCACGCTGCAAGTGGAGGCGCTCAACGCGCAGAAAGAACGGTTCGCTCAAGAACTGGCGGTGGCCTTGCAGGTCATCGGCTCCTTCACCAGCGGGTTGGCAGAGAACCTGGTCGCCACGCACGAGTTGGAAGATCGCATCGCCGCCGGGCTCGACAGCCTCGATCACGGCGCGTTGATGCATATCAAGGAAATGGAACGGCGCGCCCGCGACCGGCTGGTGCAGTATCAATATTTTCTGGCCAAATCGTTTCAGTACCGGCGGCTACGTCCGTTCACGGGCAATCTGCAGCTCACACGTCTGTTGACGCGATTCCAACAGCTCGTCGAGACTAGCAGTTCCCACCTCCTTTCGCAGGCCGAGTTCGAGAATCTGAAAGGCATCTTCGTCAACGAACTGCGCGAACTGGTGGCGCAATCCCTCGATAACGCCAATGCGCCGTCGCGTTCGTTCCCCAAGAGCTACCGCCTGAGCGCCGAGCAACTCGCTCAGCTCAATTCCCAGGGCCGGCTCGTGCTCAACCTCAAGGAGCTCGGCATGATTGATCCCGGCGATGAGAATGTTCGCATCGCCGACCTGCGCACCCGCACCCTCGCCGCACATCCTGTCGGTCCAGTCGGATCCCTGGGTCTCGTGCGGGTGAACTTCGCGCATCGCGGGATTTCCCGACTCACCTCCGGCGGACGCACCTTCCTCTTCCGTCATTACCAGACCGAGGCCGTGAATCCGATCGTGTGGAATGCCGTCTTTGACGCAGTCAGCGGCCAACTCGCCAACAGCACATTGAGCGCCGCCCAACAATCGCTCATTAGCGTGTTACTCGCCCAACAACCCGTGCCTATAACCAATTTGATCTTCTTCTCGCAACCGGCGGCATTCGCCGACCTCATCGTCACCAAACAGGTAGCCACCGACAACAACACGCCGTTCGTCATCGATGACTTGGTGTTTGAACTGCAATACGACTTCACGCCGACCAGCGGCAACCTGCGCGAGCTGGCCGTGGAGGTCTCCGACAACCTGGCGCCGGTCATCACCGTGAGCCAGGCCGATCTGAACGGACGGCAGGATGGACTCGGCGATTTCAGTCGCATGTTCCCAGCCTTCACTTTGGTCACACTCCAGGCACCGCCCACTTACGGCCAATTCCAGTTTGATCGCTGGTTCGTCAATGATGCCCCACAGACGACCCAGGTTCCCGCCGTCGCGGTGTTTCTCATGGAAAACACCAAAATCGAGGCCCGATATCGTCGCGTATCTTCCGGAATCGGGCCCACCATGACTCAAATCTCCGCGCCATCCGGACAAGTCGGTTTCAGTTTCCTCACTGAACCCGGTGTGCACTACACCATCGAACAGTCGCCCCGCCTCAACAACCCCGTCTGGAGTCCGCTCGAAACCCGTCTCGGCGATGGGTCCCGGATGCAGTTCACCAGACCGGCCGGCGCTAACACGGCGAGCTTCTTCCGCTTGCGCATGAATTGAAGATTGGTCTCCCACTCGCCTCGGCGAAGCCTCCGGCGTAGCCAGGGTCGGATGGGAGAGGGCGGCCCCGCGACTGCGGGGCCGGGTGAGGGTCAGGTTCATGGAGAGCGGACACCTCCAACTTTTTGGACGCGCATTGAGACCATGAACCTGCTCCCCTCAACGGCCTCAACGGTGAGAGGGCCGGGGTGGGTGAGAAGGCCAAGAGTTTCGAGTTCCCACGAGCACGAGGCCTGCCCGCCGTAGCCCGCAGAGCGCAGGCGGGACGATTCGCGCGTTTTCGCTTTCCGCTTTCCGCTTTCCGCTTTCCGCTTTCCGCTTTTCCCCCTTATCGCCGCCAGCAGCGGAAGACAAAGGCCGGCGGCAGATTGCGCCAGACAATCGGAGTGGTTGTAACGCGATGAAAATGACGCAGCAAACGGCGGCGGAAGCGCAATGAGGTGGGCAGCCAGGCGGCATGCACGTAGGCGAAAGCCACAAATTGTCCGCCCGGTTTCAACGTTTTCAGAATGGCGCGCAGGATCCGAGTCTGAGTCTTGGGCAACATGTTGCCCCAAGCCAGACCGCTGACAATACAGTCCACACGCGTGCCGTTGAGGTGTTGAGAAAGGTTCTCCGCCGAATCCAGGATGACTTCGCAGTCCGGAAATCGGCGCCGCAAGACATTGGCATTGGACGGATTGATCTCGACCGCCACGAGGCGCCCGCGTTCCCGGAGTTTCTTGAGCAAGACGCCCGTGAACGCGCCGGTCCCGGGTCCCAACTCGACGACCATGGCGTCCGAACGCAGCTCGCAGGAATCCACCACGACGCGAGATAACGCCGGTGAACTGGGCCAAAACGCCCCCACCGTCAGCGGACGCCGCACAAACGCGCTGAAGAAACGGAGCGGGGAATCCCGGTGTTTCGCGGGGGCACGCGGCCGCAATCGTTGCGTTTGGGAGGCCGGCGGCGCCGAACGCAAGCGTTTCCGGCTTGAATAACTCGATGGAACCATGTGCCAGCAATTCCTCCCCAATGCTTCGGAGAAGGCAAGCCCAGAACCAGCGACAGACTCAACAAAATCGCGGGCGGCATCCGAAATCGACTCATCCAAATGCATCCGCCCCGACCGAGTATCCGCGAAATGCTTGTATCACCGCGTCGGCTTGCGTTATCCTCCGGGCTGGTATGATGAACCCCACGCGCCTGGGTCGGGCTTCGTTTCGTCTCCTCAATTTTCTCCTCGCGCTCGCTTGGGCCGCTAGCTTAGCCACCGGCCGCGCCGCCGATCGACATTGTCTTTGGAAAGTCCAGGGCGCGAACACCACCGTTCATCTCCTCGGCTCGATTCATCTCTTGAAGAAGCAACAATATCCTCTGCCCACCGCCATGGAGGAAGCCTTCACCCGCGCCCAGGTGGTGGCCTTCGAGACCGACATCGATGTCATGGAAGATCCCAAGAGGACGGAAACCCTGTTGGCCAAAGCCAAATTGCCGCAAGGCCAGACGTTGGCGGATCAACTGTCAAAAGAAACCTACGCCAAACTCGCCGCGCATTTGAAGGAGGCCGGCGTTCCCGGAGGGACTCTGGCGTTTGACGGGTTCCGGCCCTGGTTTGTGGCGATGGGACTGTTGGCGCTCGAATTGCCCGCCTTGGGCTTGGACCCCAAATACGGCGTCGACAAACATTACTTTGGCCGCGCCCGCGAGGCGGGCAAAACGATCCTGCCTTTGGAGACGGTCGAGTTCCAACTCAACCTCTTTGCCGATCTCAGCAAAGCGGACGAGCAAGCGCTCCTGGAGAGCACGCTGAAAGACATCAAGAACGTGCGCAAAATGCTCGATGAACTGGTGGGCGCATGGCAAAAAGGCGATGCCACGCAACTCGATCAACTGCTGAATCAAGCACTCGCGGAAGAACCGCGTCTCTATCGGCGCCTGGTCACGGACCGCAATCAGCGATGGATCGAAGAAATCGAGAAGCTGTTGCGCGGGGATAAGCCCGCCCTGGTCATCGTCGGCGCCGCTCACCTCATCGGCAAGGATAGCGTGGTGGAATTGTTGCAGAAAAAGGGCTTCAAGGTGGTCCAGGAATGAAATTGCCATCCCCTCAGAGCAGCCGAGACCAGGAGGCGCACTGGTCCCACCCGCGCCCCCACCGGGATCGGCGCCGCGTGACGGGCGCTGCCGCCGGTCTGATCCTCTTCCTCCTGCTCGCCGACGAGGGATTCCCTTCCTCACTTACCGAGGGACACATCTCCTTCCGCAACGAAGTCATGGCTGTCTTGTCGAAGGCGGGTTGCAACGCCGGGCCCTGCCACGGAAATCAAAACGGCAAAGCAGGCTTTAAGTTGTCCCTCCGCGGGGAAGACCCCGATTTCGATCACATTGCCCTGACCCGCGATCTGTTCGGGCGCCGAGTTGATCCGGCCAAACCGGAGGCCAGCCTCGTTTTGCTCAAGGCGACCACTCAACTGGCTCACGAAGGCGGGCTGCGTTTTCGGGTGGACTCCGAGGAGTTCGCCATTCTGCGCCAGTGGATCGCGGGCGGTGCGGAGGACGACGCCGCCACTGCGCCGAGCCTGGCCCGACTGCAGGTCACGCCGGCGGAACAGATTCTCTTGGAACCAACCCGCGAATTACAACTACGCGTGGAGGCAATGTTCTCGGATGGAACGCGCCGGGACGTCACCTCACGGGCGGTCTACGAACCAGCGAGCACGTCGGTCAAAGTGAACCACGACGGCCTGGTGACAGGCGATCCGCCGTCCGAAACAACCGTGCTGGTTCGTTTTTTGAGTGAACAAGTGCCGGTGCGCTTGGCTTTTGTGCCTGCCCGGAAAGATTTCACCTGGCAGAATCCGCCGGCACACAATTACGTCGACGAACAGATCTTTGCCAAGCTGCGCACATTGCGCGTGAACCCCTCAGCCGTCGTGAGCGACGGCGAGTTCATCCGGCGGGCCATGCTGGATCTGCTCGGTCTGCTGCCCACCGCGCAAGAAGCGCGCGCCTTTGTGGCCGATCGCCGCCAGGACAAACGCGCGCGCCTGGTCAAAGCATTGGTGGAACGGCCGGAGTTTGCGGATTTCTGGGCGTTGAAATGGTCGGACGTCTTGCGCAACGAGGAAAAGGTTTTGGACCGGAAAGGCGTGCAACTTTATTACCGCTGGATTCGCGAAAGCCTGGCCCGGAACAAACCGATCGATCAATTCGTTCGCGAACTGCTTTCGGCCCGCGGCAGCACTTATGTGAATCCGGCCGCCAACTTCTATCGCGCCAATCGTGACGCGGTCACGCGCGCCGAAGCGACGGCCCAATTATTTCTGGGCACGCGTCTGCAATGCGCCAAATGCCATAATCATCCTTTCGACCACTGGACTCAGGCCGACTATTACGACTGGGCGGACGTGTTTGCGCGCGTGCAGTACAAGGTTATCGAAAACAACAAACGCGACGGCCTGGATTCCCACGAGTTCATCGGCGAACAAATCGTTTACACCGCGCGGGAGGGTGGAATCAACAATCCGCGGACTGGCAAACCGGCCCGGGCTCGGTTCCTGGGCGAACGTCCCTCCAGCCCACCGCCGGACTCCACCTCGAGCCTCACGAATGAAACCGCCACCGACGACCTGCAAAAACTCGCCGCCTGGGTGACCGCCCAGCCGGGTTTTGCGCGCGCCCAGGTCAACTGGGTATGGTTCCAATTGTTCGGCCGGGGCATCGTCGATCCAATCGACGATTTTCGGCCCACCAACCCGGCCAGCCACCCGGCGTTACTCGACGCTTTGGCCAAGGACTTCACGCGACACCATTTTGATCTGCGTTATCTGCTGCAGGTGCTGATGAACTCGCGCACCTATCAACTTTCCGCTGAACCCACCTCCGACAACGCCGAAGACACGATTAACTTTAGTCACGTCTGGCCGCGGCGCCTGTCCGCCGAACAATTGTTGGACACGCAGTCGCAAGTCCTCGATCTGCCCGCGCGGTTCAGCGGTTATCCGGTCGGATTCCGCGCCGCGCAATTGCCCGGCGGCTCCCCTGTGCGCAGGAACGAGATGAAAATGGGCGGTGCAGAAAAGTTTCTGGCCCTGTTCGGCAAGCCGGCCCGACTGCTGGCTTGCGAATGCGAACGTTCCAGTGAAACCACCCTTGGGCAAACGTTCCAATTGATCAGCAGCCCGGACATTCAGCGCCTGCTCAGCGCGTCTGACAATCGGCTGACCGCGCTCCTGGCGGCCAACTACTCTAATGAGAGGCTGGTCGATGAACTTTACTGGACCGCCCTGACTCGAGCGCCGAGCGGTCCTGAACGGTCGGCCGCCACCCGGTTGCTGAGTGAATCGCCCGATCGCCGCAGCGCCCTCGAGGACCTGGCTTGGGCGTTGTTGAATGCGAAAGAGTTTGTGCTCCGGCGATGAGACACCCGAGCCGATCCTCAAATCCCCAGGTTGGATAACGTCGTGCAGATCCGGTTGACCACCTCCACCAACCGCGGATGGGATGCCTCGAATTCCTCGACCGATGACGCCAGTCCCTTGAGCGAAAGCTGAACGAGGCGCGGATCCTTTTGTTCGCGCGTGGCCTCATGAGCCGACACCGCGGTAAACCCTGCGATACTCTGGGCCTGGGCCGCATGAGTCTCCGATAACCGGCCCACTTCCGCTTTCAAACTCGCCAGCAACG
The DNA here is from genome assembly GCA_035577805.1 of Verrucomicrobiia bacterium. Classification (GTDB taxonomy): domain Bacteria; phylum Verrucomicrobiota; class Verrucomicrobiia; order Limisphaerales; family JADJPG01; genus DATLUX01. Next base: position 167 of record DATLUX010000466.1, on the reverse strand, counting down.
CCAGTAACTCCGCGCGCTTGGCCTCATCCGCGGGCCCGCTTTGACGCAACCGTTCTTCAATCTTGGCAATGGTATCCTGGATCATGCGACCCCCCAAGAAAACGTCCAGCCGCGCAGCGAAGCAAGCGGAAAGGGTTCGGGGTTCGGGGTTCGGGGTTCGGGGTTCA
>DATLUX010000465.1:0-5474 GCA_035577805.1 Verrucomicrobiia bacterium | reverse complement strand
CACCTTGCTGGATGCCCAGCAGTATCCAGCTCAGGACCTAGCCGAACTCTATGTTCGGCGTTGGCAGATCGAACTATGTTTTCGCCACATCAAAACCTCGATGGGTATGGAAGTCTTGCGCTGCAAGAGTCCCCAGATGGTCCACAAGGAACTGGAAATGTTTTTCATCGCCTACAATCTCATCCGTTACCTGATGGCTCAGGCCGGCGCCATCCATGCGGTGGCCCTGGAGCGATTGAGTTTCAAAGGCACGGTGGACTCGCTGCGCCAATTCAGCATGGCCATCGCGCAGGCGCGTTCAAAAAAGAAGCAGAACCGACTCCTGGCTCGATTGCTGGAGGTCATCGCCAACGATGAGGTACCGGATCGGCCGGGCCGACGCGAACCTCGTGCGCGCAAGCGGCGCCCCAAGTCCTACCAGTTACTCAACCGTCCCCGTCATCTGATGAAAGAAGTCCCCCACCGCAGCCAATACCTCAAAATGTCGTGAACAAAACGCCCATGAAAATCGGACCCTTAACTAAGCGCCATTCGGGCCTGTCCCAGGAACGTTCTCGGGACAAACTTTGTCGGAATCCCAACATTCTCACAAAGTCCTCGATAAAGTTTCCGACATTATGTGGCCGAAATCGCCCTTTTCGGGACAAGCTCTAGCTATTTAGGGGACACATCACTAGTATGCTCCGAGGCGCATCGATGAAACATCAGCTTGGCATCAGCTGCCCGCGCGCGACCGGATTTCCTTGGTCGCTCCGGCCGTTGCGGATCTGCTTGGTTATCTTTGCCAGCGCGGCGGCTTCGGCGGCCGGGCTGGTCGACGTGTCTAAGTTGCCCCCCCCAGCCAATCGGCCGGTCGACTTCGCCCGCGAGATCCGACCGATCTTCGAGAACTCGTGCACGTCATGTCATGGCGCGGAAAAACAAAAGAGCAGCTACCGGTTGGATGCACGCGCCAGCGCCTTGAAAGGCGGGGAAACGTATCATCCAGCCATTCAACCCGGGCGCAGCGCGGAAAGCCCGTTGATTCATCTCGTGGCAGGACTCGTCCCCGAAACCAAAATGCCGGCCAAGGGCGATCCGTTGACCGCCGAGCAAATTGGGTTGTTGCGCGCCTGGATTGATCAAGGCGCCTCCTGGCCGGAAGACGGGCAAGCCCAGGTGGATCCGATCCGGTCACACTGGGCGTTTCGACCAGTGACGCGCCCCGCCGTCCCCGTCCGACAGCCTCCGACGGCCGCGGCCGGGCCGGCGAATCAGATTCATAACGCCATCGACGCTTTTATTACGGCGAAGCTGGCGGACAAACAGCTGACACTTTCGGCCGAGGCGGATCGCGTCACGTTGATCCGGCGGTTATACGCGGTGATGCTGGGGATGCCGCCGACGCCCGAGGAAGTGGCGGTGTTCCGCGCTGATCGCGATCCGGACGCCTTCGAGCGATTGGTGGATCGGGTGTTGGACGATCCGCGTTACGGCGAGCGTTGGGGCCGGCATTGGCTGGACGTCATCCGGTTCGCCGAAAGCAATGGCTTCGAAACCAACCGTGAGCGACCCAATGCCTGGCGGTTCCGCGATTATGTGATCGCGGCATTCAACCGGGACAAACCGTACAACCGATTCGTGCGCGAACAACTTGCCGGCGACGTGCTGGGCGAGGACGTGGCCACGGGATTCCTGGTTGGGGGCGCGGTGGACATCGTGGGCAGTCCCGACCCGGTGTTGACCGCGCAGCAACGCGCCGACGAGCTGGACGACATGGTCAGCACGACCGGCACGGCGTTCCTCGGGTTGACCGTGGGTTGCGCGCGTTGTCATTCGCATAAGTTCGATCCCATCGAGCACCGCGAATACTACGCGCTGTCCGCCTTGTTTAACGGCGTTCGCCATGGCGAACGCGCCTTGCCGGCCTCGCCGGAACAGAAAATGGAAGTGGCTGCTCTGGATGTTCGCATTCGCGAGTTGGAACAGGAGTTGTCCCCGTTTCTGGTGAAGGCGGAGGACGCGAAGACCGCGACGAACCGTCCGGCGGGCCGGTTGCGGCCGGCCGTCAATTCGCAGCAAAACGAGGAAGTCTTTACTCCGGTGCAGGCGCGCTTGGTGCGGTTCACGGTCGTGGGCACCAGTTCATCGGAGCCTTGCCTGGATGAGCTGGAGGTGTGGAGCGACGGGCGCAACGTGGCGCTCGCGACGAACGGAACCAAAGCCACCGCCTCCGGCACGCTGCCGGGTTACGAGATCCACAAGCTGGCGCACGTGAATGACGGCCAGTTCGGCAACAGTCACTCCTGGATCTCCGACGAAGGCGGGCGCGGCTGGGTGCAGCTGGAGTTTGCGCGGCCGGAACGGATCGAACGAATCGTTTGGGGACGCGATCGGGAGGGCAAATTCACCGATCGCGTGGCCACCAATTACAAAATTGAAGCCGCCCGCGAGCCTGGCTTGTGGCAGGAATTGGCCAGTTCGGCCGATCGCGAGCCGTTTACGGGAAAAGTTCAGAAGCCGGCAGCGCCACTTTATCGTTTCGCAGGGCTACCGGGAGCTGAAGCGGCGCAAGGCCAACGATGGGTGGCCGAACTGGAACGCGCGCGCAACCAGCGCGAGACGGCGGCCCGGACGCCGATGGTTTATGCCGGCACCTTTTCCCAGCCAGGCCCCACGTATCGGTTGCATCGCGGGGATCCGATGCAAAAACGTGAGCCGGTCGCCCCGGGCACCCTGGCCGTGTTTAATCCGCTGACCCTGGCGACCAATGCGGCGGAGAGCCAGCGCCGGTTGGAATTGGCGAATTGGATCGCCAGCCCGACCAACCCCCTGACGGCGCGAGTGCTGGTCAATCGGGTCTGGCAATACCAATTTGGCGTTGGCCTCGTCGATACGCCCAATGATTTCGGACGCAATGGCGCGCGGCCCACGCATCCGGAATTGCTGGATTGGCTGGCCAGCGAATTCGTTGCGCAAGGCTGGAGCATCAAAGCGCTGCAGAAACAGATCCTAACCTCGGCCACCTGGCGCCAGTCCAGCGCGCCTCGCCCGGATGCCCTGAAGGTGGACGCCGCGAGCCGGTTGCTGTGGCGATTCCCGCCGCGTCGTCTCGAAGCGGAGGCCATTCGCGATAGCATTCTAGCCGTCAGCGGCAATCTGACCCGCACGGCCGGCGGGCCCAGCTTCTTCCTGCACAACGTCGATCGCGAAAATGTTTATCATTATCATCCCAAGGAGATGTTCACCTCGGCCGAAACACGGCGCATGGTCTACGCTTTCAAGGTCCGCATGGAACAGGATGGGGTGTTCGGCGCGTTTGATTGTCCGGACGGCAGCCTGGTCATGCCCCGGCGCAGTTTATCCACGACCCCATTGCAGGCGCTCAACCTGCTCAACAGCGGTTTTATCCTGCAGCAAGCGGAGATTTTCAGTGAACGCCTTCGGCAGGAGGCCGGTCCGGATATTCCCGCCGAGATTCAGCGAGGCTGGCAACTGGCCTTCGGACGAAGGCCATCGGCGCCTGAAACCGTGGCGAGCGCGCGCTTGGTTGAGCAACATGGTTTACCGGCCTTGTGCCGGGCGTTGCTGAACGCCAACGAGCTTTTGTTCATTCCATGAACCCTTTTCATCCGTTGTTAAATCGGCGCCGGTTCCTGGCTGAGGCCCGGTTCGGGTTGGGGGCGGTGGCGTTTGCTCATCTCTTGAGCCGGCAAGGCCTGTTGGGCGCGACGGTGTCGGGCAAGGATCCGATCCGGCCCCGTCTCGAACCGGGCCGTCCGTATGCGCCGCGTGCCGCTCATTTCCAGGCGCGCGCCAAGAACGTGGTCCTAATCTTTTGCAGCGGCGCGTGCAGTCATCTCGACACCTTCGACTACAAACCGGAATTGCTTCGGCGCCATGGCCAGCCCTTGCCGGGGAACGAGAAGTTGATCACGTTCCAGGGCGAGCAAGGCGCGTTGACCCGCAGCCCGTGGGAATTCAAACCGCGCGGACAATGCGGCAAGATGGTCTCGGACCTCGTCCCGCATCTCGGCTCGTTGGTGGATGACATCTGTTTCATTCATTCCATGCAGGGCAAAACCAATACGCATGGGCCCGGTGAGAATTACATGTCGACGGGCTTTACGCTCGACGGGTTCCCGAGCATGGGCGCCTGGGTGACCTACGCGCTGGGCAGTGCCGATCAAAGTCTGCCCGCCTATGTCGCCATTCCTGATCCGCGCGGCAAACCGCAAAACAGCGTCAACAACTGGGCCCCGGGCTTTCTGCCGGCGGCGTTTCAAGGCACGGACTTCAACGCCGCTCAGCCCATTCGCAACCTCGCCCGCCCGGCCGGTATCCTGCCGGAGACGGATCGGGCCACACGCGACTTTTTGCGGGAGCTCAACCAGCAGCACGCCGAGGGTTTTCCCGGCGACACCGAGTTGGCGGCGCGCATCGCCAGTTACGAGCTGGCTGGGCGGATGCAATTGAGTGTGCCGAAGGTGGCGGATCTGCGCGGGGAACCTGATCATATCCTGCGCCTTTATGGCGCCGACCAAAGCGGCTCGAAGGTCCACGACATCCGGGCCGGTTACGCACGCAATTGCATTCTGGCCCGGCGTCTGGTCGAGCAAGGCGTGCGGTTCGTGCAGCTTTTCAACGGCGCCTATCAAACCGCCGGCGAAGGGGTGAGCAATTGGGATGGCCACAAGGAATTGTTCAAGCAATACAGCCTGCATGGGCCTGTGTTGGATCAGCCCACCGCCGGTTTGCTCATCGATCTGAAGCAGCGCGGTTTGCTCGAGGACACGCTGGTGGTGTGGTGCACGGAATTCGGCCGCATGCCCACCTTCCAGAAGGGAGCGCAAGGCCGCGATCATAACCCGAACGGGTTCACTTGCTGGCTGGCCGGCGCCGGGGTGAAGAAAGGCTTTAGTTACGGCGCCACCGATGAATTTGGTTACAAAGCAGTCGATCCCATTGTCACCGTGCACGATTTCCACGCGACCATCCTGCACCTACTGGGACTCTACCACGAACGCCTCACCTATTATCACAACGGCCTCGAACGCCGTTTAACCGATGTGCATGGCGAAGTGGTCACCGGCCTGCTGGCCTAAACGGTTCCGACAACGCGGTTCCTGCCACCCGGAGGGCTGCAGTTCACACTTTGCAAAGTGTGAACAACACCATGACGGAGTCCTTTCGTGTGACCGCTAGCGCGCGCATGAATCAAAGGGTCGAGGGTCAAGCTGGCCGGGTTTGTTTCACCGCAAAGAACGCAAAGAACGCAAAGACACAGGAGTAATGACCGGCGATGAGCTCGAATCTTTGTGATCTTTGCGATCTATGCGGTTAATCCCCAGGGTTGACGACGATCGATCCGCAGCCCGTTCGTGTGAGCACGAGCGCGCGTATGAATCAAAGGGTCGAGGGTCAAGCTGGCCGGGTTTGTTTCACCGCAAAGAACGCAAAGAACGCAAAGACACAGGAGTAATGACCGGCGATGA
>DATLUX010000464.1:0-2333 GCA_035577805.1 Verrucomicrobiia bacterium | reverse complement strand
GGCCCCGGCCACATGGTTTGCCCAGAAGCTCGTGGAACAGGCCACCACGGTTCCTCAAAACATCCAAAAGCAAATTGCCGCCGGTAAATGGCACATGCATGGCGACGAACATCCACAAGTAGCTCGCTTTCTCGCTTTGGTTGAGCGGCAGCTCAGTTCGCGGGAAAACATCTCTATGGCCACGACCTGGCTAAAGACCATCCTCTCCAGGTTGGTACAAGAATCAGCCATTGCGGCCGTTCAGGTTTCCCTGACGTTGTATTTTTTGTTCTATTTCCTGCGCGATCGAGTGCCCGTGCTCAAGGCCATTCACTTGTTCTCGCCCCTGACCGAAAGCGAGACAGACACCCTCTTTTGCCGGGTCAATGACACCGTTCATGCGACCCTCCACGGCATGGTCGCTCTCTCCGCCCTGCAAGGGCTGCTTGGTGGCCTGATGTTCTGGTGGCTGGGGGTTCCTTCGCCATGGTTCTGGGCGCTGATGGCGGCAGTCTTCGCATTCGTGCCCGTGGTAGATACTCTTGTCCTTTGGCTCCCGGCAGCAGTGTATCTCGGATTGGAAGGCAGGTGGGGACAAGCTCTCGTGGTGGCTACGCTCGTCAGTCTCCTGGTCCGCGCAGTCGAGAATTTTCTTTATCCGGTCCTGGTGAAAGACCGTCTAAGGATCCCCTCAGTAAGCATCTTCGTCTCCCTCGTGGGGGGGCTGCTCCTCTTTGGCTGGAGCGGGCTCGTGCTCGGGCCGGTGATCCTTACGACGACGAGCGCTATCTTGGAGATCTGTGCAAAGCGATTCGCTGAGCCTCCGCCTGCGGTTCTGAGCCCGGATTGCTCAAAACTTGCTCCCGCTGAATGCGGCGATTCCAGAGGTCAGGGAAACAGCGTTCCTATCAACCGCTCGCCTTGAGTATGCGCAATTCCCCGCCCTGGCACCTCCGTAACAAATGGCGCACCTGCAAAGGAAATGGCGCATTACCGAGCGTGGCACGCAAGATCTATCAGCGTTTAACAACGAGCCGCGCGGGCGGCCAACCTGACGCATGGAACGGCACGAACAGACCGAACAGACCGAACAGACGTGTGGCTCGAGTAACTTTTGCTCTGTGTGCTTGCACTGTGGCGGCACCCTCGATCGGTTACGCTCAGCTAGACCCGGAACGACGCGACCTGCTTCAGTTGGGATTCAACCAATCCCTGCACAACGATGGTCCTCCCGGCGCCTATGCCTTCTACTATTGGAATAGGCCGAATGTGCCCACAACCAATACGACACTGCGCCTGGCGATCACGCCCGTTTTTGTGGACGGTGAACTTGGGTTCAAGGGGCTGCTCGGGCAGAATACAGACTTGGGAGTGGGTGTGTTCGGAGGTGGCTTTTTCAATGACTACCATGAAGTGCGACAAGGGAATTACTACCGCGACGAGTCCTTTGCCGGCAAAGGCGGTGGCGCGGCCGTTAGCATCTACCACGAGTTCAATCCCGGTGCGTCCATCCCGTTGAACGGAATTGTGCGTGGGAGCATGAACTACCATGTTTTCAGCGACACGTCCGACACCGCCGATGATTTCAGACTGCCCAAAAGCCAGCCGTTCTACACGCTGCACACAGGCCTGCGCTGGGGTGGCAAGGAGCCCGTGCTCGTTCCACGGCTGGCGGTCGAGCTTTCGGCCTGGTACGACCTGGAGTACCGGCCGGACCATGGGACCTACGGCTTCGACCACGACCGGGAACTCAATTCCGTTTCTCATCGATTCCTTGGCAGCGCGTTGCTGATTTACACGATGCCGCGCTCGGAACATTTGCTCGCGCTCGGACTCACGGGAGGGGCTGTGATCAATGCCGACCGTTTTAGTGCCTATCGCCTGGGAGGCGCGCTTCCCTTCACATCGGAGTACCCGCTAATGCTTCCGGGTTACTTTTACGAAGAACTTTCGGCGGAGCATTTCGGCCTGCTCTACGGCCTTTACTCGATCCCGCTTGGGCCATCCAAGCGGTGGAACATCTTCACCGGCGCCGCGACGGCGGTTGTAGATTACGTCGATGGCCTCGAGCAGTCCGGCAATTGGAACTCGGGCGTCACGGGCGGCCTCGGTTACACTTCGAAAAACCGCCGACTAAAGGCAATCGGCGCTCTCGGCTATGGCATAAATGCGATCCGCAGCGATGGGCGCGGCGGCTATAGCGCGGCTTTGATGCTTCAATACAATTTGGGACGCACGTCGAGTTCTGCTTCTGATCGGGCGTTCGAGAATCTGCAGAAGGCGCGCATCCCCTTCAGGTTTTCGCAGTGACACTACCATCAGGAATCGTGCCGACGATCAGGAAAGTTGCCCCG
>DATLUX010000463.1:0-36489 GCA_035577805.1 Verrucomicrobiia bacterium | reverse complement strand
CGCTCGCAGGAAGGCCCTTCCAACTCCACATGGAACCGCGCGCCTTCGTCGGCAGCCGTGGTCGGTGCCGTTAAGTAGATCGGGCTGGTCGCTCCGGGGATGGGCTGGCCGTTGCGATACCATTGCATCCGCCACGAGTCCGTGACGACCTGGAACGTCGCCCTGAAGCCAAGCCACACGAACGCATCGGCCGGCTGCTGACGAATTAGTTCGTGTTGGCTCGGCCGGCACGCGGGCACGCCAGGTCCGCGGCCCAGGAACTCGACTTCCGCGAGCTCCACACGGCTCCCGCTGCCGTGGACAGTTGGAAAACTGAGCCGGTACCAGAGATAAAAGTTCGTGTTTTCGGGAAAGAAAATAGAGTTCGCCGAAAAGCGCGCCAGGAACGGCGGCACGCTCCCGCGCCTGATCGAAACGAAGTTTGTCCCGTCGGCCGATCCCTCCAACACATACGAGGCAGGGTCCCAGTCGGGCGGATTTTCAGCCGAGGTCAGAGACAGGCCTGTGACGACTGTGGGCCCGGCGGCCGGAGCGACGATCAGACCGGCGTTCGGGAGGTTGGCGCCGTACTTGGTCGGCTGGTCGTCAATCGCGTTGGCCGCGCTGTCCGATCCCGGGCTGTTGGTGACGACGCTCGTGATCCAGTCGCCCGGCACGGTGACGTCCCGCGGTCCGCGCTCGCCCAGCAACTCGATTTCAGCGATCTGCATGCAACACGAGCTGCCATTGATGGTCGGAAAGAGCAGGCGGTATAGCCGGTAGGGCATGTCGTTCTCGAACAAAACGGTGTGCTTGTGGAACCGGCCGGGAAAGGCCGGCACTGGGCCGCTCGCGATAGGGGTGAAATGCTCTCCGTCGAGGGAACCTTCCAGCGTGTAAGACGTCGGATCGCGATCAACAGGGCCGTTGGCTGAAGTAAGCGTCAGCCCGCGCACGAGGGTCAGCCCCAGCCGTGGATAGACCGTGAGACCCGTGTTCAGGCGGTCAAAATTGACATAGGTGTGGCTTAAGTCGTCGTCGATGGCGTTAGCCACCCCCTCCGAACCAGGGCTGTTGCTGGAAGTGGAAATAATCGGATCGCCTGGGAAGGTCACATCGACGAGCTGCGTGGCGACTGCGCCGCTGATCCAACTGCCGAAAACAGCAGCGGCACAACCTAAAAGCAGTGAATCCTTAGACTTCACCAAACAAGCATGTGCGCCCGCGATGAGTGTGTGTCGAACTGTGCTCCGCCTTTTTCTCAAACGCGCTGGGCGAAGTCAATGCGGGTTCATGCAATGTGGTGCATGAGAATTCTTATAAGAGTTGTCGACAAGAGTTTAACGCGCTGGGTCCATGCGGGCGGCGGTGGCGAGGTCTTTCGTCGGCGGGGTCTGGAATTCGTCCCACCCGCCACCCAGGGCTTTAATCAGCCGGACGGTGGCGGTCATCTGTTGAGCGCGCAAGGTGACTGCCGTGCGCTGATTATTCAGCAGAATGGTCTGGGCCAGGATGACATTGAGATAACTGTCGATCCCGAGCTGATAACGGTCATTGGCCAGCCCGAGGTAACGTTGTGATGATTTGACGGCGGCGTCCTGTTCCTGAAGTTCCTGGGAAAGGAGACGGAGCGACGACAGATTATCTTCGACTTCCTGGAAAGCGGTCAGGACGGTTTGTCGATAGTTCGCCACGGTTCCCTGGTAATTGGCCCAGGCTTGCTCAGTAATGGCCCGGCGCCGGCCGGCGTCGAAGAGGGTCTGGGCCAGACTCGCGCCCACCGACCAGAACAAGCTGGGGCCGGAGAACAGAGTGGAGATCGATTCACTGCGGTATCCCGCCGAGCCGCTCAAGGTGAGAGTCGGAAAGTAAGCGGCGCGGGCCACGCCGATCTGCGCATTGGCCGCGGCGACCCGTCGCTCGTTGGACGCGATGTCAGGCCGTCGTTCCAGGAGACTGGAAGGAACCCCGAATGGAACGGCCAGCGGTTTCGCGTTCAATGGCGCAACGGCAATGGCAAACGTCGAAGCCGGTTGCCCCACGAGCACGGCCAGGGCGTGCTCGAGCACGGCGCGTTGGATGCCAAGCTCAGTTGCCTGCGCCCGCGTGGTCTGCAGTTGGGTCTCGGCTTGCGCCACGTCCTGGTCGGAAGCGATCCCGGTGTCGTGGCGGACCTGGGTGAGCTTCAGAGAAGATTCGTAGGCGACGACGGCCTCGTCCAAGAGCTGTTTCTCCGCATCCAGGCCGCGGAGTTGGAAGTAATTCACGGCGATCTCGGCGTGGATGCTCAAGCGCACGTTTTCCAAATCGCTCAGCGCGGCCTGCGCCTCGAGGGCGCTGGCACGGACGGCGTTGCGAATGCGGCCCCAAAGGTCCAGCTCCCAGGTCGCGTCGATGGGCAACGAATATTCCGTGAAGAAGACCGTCCTGGTTGACGGACTCCCTGGACGTTGCGAAGCGGGCTCGCGCGAGCGCACGACGGACGGACTGAAGCCAACGGTGGGAAAAAACTGGGAACGCCCCTGTTTGACCACCGCGCGAGCCGCCAAAAAATTTGCGAGCGCGGCCGCAACGGTCTGGTTGGTGGCCGCCGCCTGATCTTGCAGCGCGTTCAATTGGGTGTCGCCGAACATGTCCCACCATTTGCCGCGCAGAGCACCGTCCTGCGGTTCAGCGGTTTTCCAGCCTTCGGTTTGTTTACGTTGCTCGGGCGTCAGTTCTTTGAAGGCGGCCGGCGACAGCGTGGAGGGCGGCTGATATTGGGGCGCAAAGCTGCATCCGATCAACCCGCCAACGGCAAGGCAGACGCCGAGCGCGGCACGGATAACGCACTGCCAACCAAGGCGGCTGGCGCTAGCGGGGGCGGAGGTGCCGTAGCCGTTGCGGGCACTGTCGTCGTTCAATGGAAGGATCGTTTTCATCGGACGCCGCGCGGGTTGGTTTTGGGAAGCGCGGGTGGCCAGGCGCCGGATTGGGCGCGCCGGCGGAACAGGCGCGGCCGCCATTGCCGGAGACGATCGAGGTAAAGATAAACCACCGGCGTGGTGTAAAGGGTGAGGATCTGGCTCATGATCAATCCGCCGACGATGGTGATGCCGAGGGGGCGACGCAATTCCGAGCCGGCGCCAGTGCTGATGACCAAGGGCAAAGCCCCAAGGGCCGCGGCCATCGTGGTCATGAGAATAGGACGAAAGCGGAGGAGACAGGCCTGAAAGATGGCGTCGCGCGAGCTCTTGCCTTCGTCCCGTTCGGCCACGAGGGCGAAATCGATCATCATGATGGCATTCTTCTTCACGATCCCGATCAGCAAGAGGATGCCGATAATGGCGATGATGCTCAGATCGGTGCGGAACAGCATGAGGGCCAGCACGGCGCCCACCCCGGCCGAAGGCAGCGTGGACAGAATCGTGATGGGATGAATCAAACTTTCGTAAAGGATGCCGAGCACGATATAAACCGCGACCAGCGCGGTCAGGATGAGAAACGGCGTGTTGGCCAGAGATTGTTGAAAGGCCTGGAGTGTTCCCGAATAACTGCTGTGAATTCTGCCGGGCAAACCGATCTGTTGCTCCATCTCATGAATCCTTCGCACCGCTTCACTCAAAGCCATCCCGGGCGCCAGATTGAAGGAGAGAGTGACCGCTGGAAATTGACCCTGGTGATTGACCGAAATCGCGGCGGTGTTCGGTTCGTAATGGGCGATGGCGCGCAGCGGAACGACGGCGCCCCCGCCGGTGGTCGCGGAGTTGGTCCGGCGCAAATACAAATAATTCAATCCTTCCGGGCTCTGAAGAAGCTTTGGATCGACTTCCATCACGACGTGATATTGGTTCAACAAGGTGAACATGGTGGAAACCTGACGTTGCCCGAAGGCATCGTAGAGCGTGCCATCGATTAACTGCGGAGAAATCCCCAGGCGCGCCGCGGTCATGCGATCATAGGCCACGGCCACTTGCAGGCCGTTATTCTCCTGATCGCTATTCACGTCGGTGAACCCAGGCAGCTTTCGCATCCTTTCGAGCAGGACGGGTCCCCAAGTTACGAGGTCATCCAGGGTATCGCTTTGGAGGGTGTATTGATACTGGGCGCTGCTCTGTCGTCCGCCGATGCGCAAGTCCTGGCCGGCCTGGAGGAAAGCGGTCGCGCCCGGCACGACGGCGAGTTTGGGGCGGAGCCGGTTGATGACCTGGCTGGCCGAGATCTTGCGCTCGTCCATCGGCTTCAAGGCCAGGTAAAGAAATCCGCTGTTGGCGGCGCCCATCGGGCCGCCCGTAAAGGCGGTGACGCTGGACACGGCGGGATCGTCGCTAATCAGGTTCACGAAACGGGCGGCCGAGGTCTGCATTGCCATGAAGGAGGCATCCTGCGCTCCCTGCATGCGGCCGAATACCGTGCCGTTGTCTTGTTGCGGGAAAAATCCCTTGGGGACGGTGGTGAAGAGATAAACGTTCACGCCGATGGTCAGGAGCAGAATGGTCAGGGTGATGGCGGGATGACGCAGGACCAGCTGCAAACTTCGATCATAACGGTTCAACAGCCAGGCGAAAAACCGGTCGCTGGCGCGGTAGAGTCGGCCGTGTTCCTCCGGTTTGCGATGACGCAACAGGCGCGAGCACATCATCGGTGTGGTGGTCAGCGAAATCACCAGCGAGACGAGGATGGCCGTCGAGAGCACGACGGCGAACTCCCGAAACAGCCGGCCCGCGATGCCGCTCATCAACAAAATCGGGATGAACACCGCCACCAGGGAGATGCTGATGGAGAGGACAGTGAACCCCACTTCGCGCGCGCCCCGCAGGGCCGCTTGCATCGGCGGCATTCCTTGCTCGAGGTAACGCGTGATATTCTCGATCACGACGATGGCGTCGTCGACGACGAACCCGGTTGAGATGGTCAACGCCATCAGCGAAAGGTTATCCACGCTGAACCCGCACAGATACATGATGCCGAAGGTGCCGATGAGCGAGACCGGTACGGCCACGCTGGGAATGAGCGTGGCGCGCCCGTTGCGGAGGAAGAGAAACACGACGAGGATGACCAGGCCAATGGCGATGAGCATGGTGTGTTCGATCTCGCGCACGGACGCGCGAATCGTCGTGGTGCGGTCCAGCACGATCTGAAAATGCATGGCCGCCGGAATGGAGGCGACCAGGGAAGGCACGGCGGCTTTGATGCGGTCGACCGTCTCAATGATGTTGGCCCCCGGTTGGCGGAAGACGATCAGGGAAATGCTGAGTTTGCCGTTGAGGAATCCGGCGGCCCGGACACTTTCGACGGAGTCCTGGACGTTAGCGACGTCGGCGAGTTGGATGGCGGCACCGTTGCGGTAGGCCACGATCAGGGGCTTATAGTCGTCGGCTTTGAGCAGTTGATCATTGGCATAGATGTCGGCGGTGACTTGGTCGTCACTCAATTGGCCCTTGGGCGAATTGGCATTCTGTCGGCTCAACATGGTGCGGACATCCTCGAGGGTCAGGCCCAGACTGTTGAGTTGAGTGGGATTCACGTCCACGCGCACCGCGGGCAAGGCCCCGCCCCCGATGTTGACCTGGCCTACGCCTTCGATCTGAAGCAAACGCTGCTGGATGATGGTGGAGGCTGCGTCGTAAAGTTTGCCGCGGTCATAGACATCCGACGTCAGGGCCAGAATCATGATCGGCGCATCGGCCGGATTCACTTTTCGGTAGGTGGGATTATTCGGGAGATTGGAGGGGAGATTGGCGCGAGCCGCGTTGATGGCCGCCTGAACATCGCGCGCCGCGCCGTCAATATTGCGGCTCAGATCGAATTGCAAGGTGATCGTGGTCGAGCCGAGGTAACTGGCGGACGTCATCTCGGCGAGACCCGCGATGTGGCCGAGTTGCCGTTCGAGCGGGGCGGCGACGGATGAGGCCATGATTTCCGGGCTGGCTCCGGGCAATTGCGCCTGCACCGTGATGGTTGGAAAATCGACTTGCGGCAACGGTGCGACCGGCAACTGGAAGTACGCCACCAACCCTGCCAACGCCAGCGCCGCCGTGAGCAACGCTGTGCCCACCGGCCGTTGGATGAATGGGGCGGAGACGTTCATGAGGCCGGGGCGCGCACCAAGCCCTCTGCTTTGCTGGTCGCCGGGGAGCGCCTGAATTTTGCGGACAACCGTTCAAACCACAGATAGATGACGGGCGTGGTGTAAAGGGTCAGAAGTTGACTGACCAGCAATCCGCCGACAATGGCGATGCCCAGGGGTCGGCGCAATTCCGAGCCGACGCCGGTGCCGAGGGCGAGGGGCAAACCTGCGAACAACGCGGCGAAGGTGGTCATCATGATGGGCCGAAAGCGCAACAGGCAGGCCTGGTAAATGGCCTCCGCCGGGGGTTGGCCGCCCTTGCGCTCGGCCTCCAGCGCGAAGTCAATCATCATGATGGCGTTCTTCTTAACGATGCCGATCAAGAGAATGATGCCGATGAGCGCCACCACCCCCAGTTCTTCCCGGCAGACAAGCAGGGCGAGGATCGCCCCAACTCCCGCGGAGGGCAGGGTGGAAAGAATGGTGATGGGATGGATGTAACTTTCGTAGAGCACGCCCAGGACGATGTAGACCGTGATAATGGCCGCGAGAATGAGCCACGGCTCGTTTTGCAGTGACGCTTGAAAAGCCCGGGCTGTTCCCTCGAAGGACGTTTGCACGCTCAGCGGCATCTCGATCTCCTCCCGCGCCTGTTCGATCGCCTTGGTCGCGTCGCCCAGCGCCGCGCCGGGCGCCAGGTTGAAGGAGATGGTCACGGACGGGAATTGGCCTTGATGATTAATCGCCAGCGGCGCGGTGCCTGATTCAAAGTGGGTGAATGCACTCAACGGCACCGCTCCGCCGCTGGCCGACCGCACGTAGATGTCCTGGAGCTTGGCCGGGTTGCGCTGGAACTCCGGCATGGTTTCCAGGATGACATGATATTGATTTAACTGCGTGAAGAGGGTCGAGATCTGCCGCTGACCGAAGGCGTCGTAGAGCGTGTCATCAATGGCCTGCGGAGTGATGCCGAGCCGCGAAGCCGTCACGCGATCGATCACCAGCATCGCCTGCGCGCCTTGGGTCTGTTGATCTGTGGCGACATCACGGAGTTGCGGCAGGGCGCGCAGTTTCTCGAGCAACGCGGCCGTCCAGGTGTGCAACTCCTCGGCGTTGGCGGATTCCAGCGTGTATTGATACTGGGTGCGGCTGACGCGATCTTCGACTGTCAGATCCTGGATGGGTTGCAAGTAGAGGCTGATGCCGTCGACCTTGGCCAGTTCGGGTTGCAAACGCCAGATGACCTCGCTGGCGCTGACCTTACGTTCCCGCAGCGGTTTGAGGTTGATGAGGATGCGCCCGCTGTTGAGCGTCGTGTTGATGCCATCCACTCCGATGAACGACGAGAGGCTTTCCACGGCCGGGTCGCGGAGAATGACATCGACGAGCGCGCGCTGACGCTCGGCCATGGCCGGGAAGGAAATGTTCTGCGCTGCTTCGGAGATCGCCTGGATCACACCTGTATCCTGGACGGGAAAAAATCCTTTCGGGACGACGACGTAGAGCACGATGGTCAAAACCAGCATGGCTGCCGCCACGAACAGAGTGGCCCCCTGGCGTTTGAGCACCCATTGGAGGGTGCGTCCATAGAACTGGATCACACGCTCGAAGAGCCGCTCCGAAGCCTCATAAAGACGGCTGTGTCTGGCCTGGCTTTGGGCGCGCAACAACCGCGAGCACATCATCGGCGTCAGGGTCAGGGACACCACGGCCGACATCAGGATGGTTACACTCAGGGTGATGGCAAACTCCCGAAATAAACGCCCGACGATATCGCCCATGAATAACAGGGGAATGAGCACGGCGATGAGCGAAACGGTAAGTGAGATGATGGTGAAGCCGATCTGTTGCGCGCCTTTAAGGGCGGCCTGCAGCGGCGGTTCCCCTTCCTCCAGGTGCCGAAAAATGTTTTCAATCATCACGATGGCGTCGTCCACCACGAAGCCGGTCGAGATGGTCAGGGCCATGAGGGTGAGATTATTCAGGCTGAAGCCCAGCAGATACATGACGCCCAGCGTGCCGACCAGGGAGAGGGGCACGGCCACACTGGGAATGATGGTGGCCGACCAGTTGCGCAGGAACAGGAACATCGCCATCACCACCAGGGCGACCGTCAGCATCAATTCGAACTGCACATCGCGTACCGAAGCCCGGATTGTCGTGGTGCGATCCGTCAGGATGGAAACGGCGATCGAGGCGGGCAAGGTGGCTTGCAATTGGGGCAGTAATCGTTTGATGCGATCGGCCACGGCAATGATGTTGGCTCCGGGTTGGCGCTGGATATTCACGATCACGGCCGGCGTGTTGTTCATCCAGGCGGCGAGCTTGGAATTCTCCACATCATCCAGCACGCGCGCGACATCCGAGAGGATGACCGGTGCCCCGTTGCGATAGGCCACCACCAGCTTCTCATACTCCTTGCTGGTGAGCAGTTGGTCGTTGGCGTTGATCTGATACGCCTGCTGCGGGCCGTCGAAGTTGCCCTTAGCCTGATTGACGCTGGCCTGCTGCAAGGCCAAGCGCAGATCTTCCAGGTTCATCCCGTAGGACGACAATGCGGTGGGATTGGCCTGGACGCGCACGGCCGGTTTTTGGCCGCCGCTGATGGTGACCAATCCCACGCCCGGCAATTGCGAAATCTTTTGGGCAAGACGCGTGTCGGCAAAATCCTGAACCTGCGCGAGGGGAAACGCTTTCGAGGTTAGGGCCAAGGTCATGATGGGCGCGTCGGCGGGATTGGCTTTGCTGTAGATGGGCGGGGCAGGGAGGTTGTCGGGCAGGTAGGTCTGCGCGGCGTTAATGGCGGCCTGCACTTCCTGCTCTGCCACATCGATGTTCAAGCTGAGCACAAACTGCAACGTGACGATCGAACTGCCTCCCGAACTGATCGAGGTCATCTGATTCAAACCGGGCAGTTGCCCGAACTGCCGCTCGAGCGGCGCCGTGATCGCGGAGGCCGTCACCTCCGGACTGGCGCCCGGATAGAAAGTCACGATTTGAATGGTGGGATAATCCACCTGGGGCAGCGCGGAAACGGGGAGTTGCCGATACGCGACGATGCCGCTCAAGACCAACGCAATCATCAGCAATGACGTGGCGACCGGGCGCAGAATGAATGGTCGGGACGGACTCACTTTGGGCCCCTTCTCTTCGAGTCGGCCGGCCTGCTTTCACTGGCCGCCGGGCGAAGCACGACGTTGGCGCCCTCAGTCAGGCGATTGAAGTTGTCGGCGGCCACGACCGCGCCGGGCTCGAGGCCCTCGACTTCCGAGAGGCTGGCCTCGATGGTGCCGAGGGTGACGGGGTGCACGACCACGGTGTGGTTGGTCGATTTGGTTTGGAGGAGATAAACAAAAGGGCCCTGGGCATTGCGTTGAATGGCGGCATTCGGCAACAGCGTGACATTGCGATGAGTGTCGACCAGCAGACGGGCATTGACGAATTGGTTCGGGAACAGGGCGTCGTTCTGGTTGGGAAAAAGCGCTTTGAGTTTGATCGTGCCGGTGGTGGTATCGATTTGGTTGTCGAGCGTCTGCAGCGTGCCGGTGGCGAGCTTGCGCTGTTGGGCGCGGTCGAACGCATCCACGCTCAGCTGCCTGCCGGCGCGCAGTTGCTGATTGATTTGCGGCAAATAATCCTCGGCCACGCTGAAGATGGCCGTAATGGGCTCGAGTTGAGTGATGACGACCAGCGGGTTGGTGTCATTGGCGTGCACGATGTTGCCGGCGTCGACCAGGCGCAAGCCGACCCGGCCTGAGATCGGAGCGGTGATGTGACAGTAAGCCAACTGCACCTTGGCGTTGTCGAGCTGGCCTTGGCTGAGTTGCACGGCGCCTTCGTACTGGTGAACCGTGGCGCCCTGGGTGTCGAGCAACTGCTTGGGGATGGCGTTTTTGGCGAACGCTTCCTGGTAACGAGACAGATCGAGGCGCGCGTTTTCGAGCAAGGCTTTGTCGCGGGCCAGCTGTCCTTCTGCCTGAGCGAGCGCCGCCTCGAACGGTCTGGGGTCAATCTCCAGCAACGGATCGCCGGCCTGCACCGTTTGACCTTCCTGATAATGCACCTTGAGCAGTTGCCCATCGACGCGGCTGCGCACCGCCACCGTGTTGAGCGGCGCGACCACGCCAAGGCCGCTGACGTACACGCCGATGTCCCCTTTCTGCGCCGTGGCCGTGCCGATCATCAGAGTCGGCGGTCCCATGCCTTGCCTGCCTCGGGCGGGCGCGCTGTTGGATGGGCGGCGCAAGGAGATGATAGCCACCGCGCCGGCCACCAGGATCAACGCGACCAGCAACCAGACCCAACGCCGGCGGGTCAGATGCGCTTCGCGCGGTGGCGCCTGGGGAAGCTCAGCGGCAGGGGCGGAGGTTGGTTCGGACATCTTCGATCCTTTTGCAGGCGATTGGTCGTGCGACGACGATTCGGGGCAAACTAGCATTGGTCCGATAGGTGCGCATGGGTTCTTTAGACGGCTATTGGGGCGGCTCATTGACGTCGGCGGGCGGGCCCTTGACGATGGCGAATTGATCGCGCACGGCGGCTTTGTCATCGATGAAGGTGGCATCCAGGCGCGGCCCGTCGAAATCCAGCACCAACGATCCCAGGACGTTGAGGGAAATCACGTGGACCGGATGCTGCAACCGGCCGCCGCTGGTCTGGCCGGAGGAGCCGGCGACGACGTAGACGGCGCCTTCATGAGGGGCGGGGCCGCGGGTGGGTTTGAGATAAATCCCGGTGCCATTCGGAGTGGGGCGTCCGTCGTTTTTGCTTTTGAAATGGACTTGTTCATTGAGGTTAGTGGAGCGGCCATAAAAGCCATCGAGCAGGTGGGACCGTTCGTAGGCGTGGCTATGGCCGCACAACATCAGGTCCAGGCCATGTTCTTCGAGCATCGGCACCACGGTTTCGCGGATCGCGCGCATGCGTCCCTCGCTGTCCCGGTCGTTGTCGGAGTTGTGGCTGCCGCGGGTGTAGGGGGGATGATGGCAGTAGGCGATTAACCAATCCTGTTTGTTGGTTTGCAGGTCGGCTTTCAGCCAGCGGAGCATCAAACTGGTTTTAGCCCAATCGCTATCGCTGGAATCGAGGCAAACGACGTGAAGGTTGGCGTAGTCGAAGGAGTAATAAGCTTCCGAGCCGGACATGACGCCGCCGGCCTGAGCCTGCGCCGGCAGCGTAAAGATGTCGTAATACACTCCGAATTGAATGGGCGAGTTGGCACTTCCGGCATCGTGATTGCCCAGGCACGGCCACAACACCGCGCGCCGGAGCATGGCCCCATACATGTCAAAGACCGCCCCTTGATATTCGGTGTCTTTGCCGGCGGTGTAGGCGTTGTCCCCGAGCATCAGCCAGAAATCCGTCGACCGCTCTCCTGTCCACTGGTAGTAGGCATCGCGCACGTCGCGCTCTGCCTTTTTGCGCGTGCCGGGGTCGCCCAGCACCCACACCCGGGTCGGCTTGGACGGACCAATCGGCGGGTGGCTGACGAAAAACGTGTTCGAATCGCCGCCGGTGCGAATGAGGTTGGTGGTGCCGACCAGAAAATTGCGTCCGGCCAGGCGCGCCGTCCGGGGTGACGGACCGCCATCGAGCCAGCTGACATGGTTGGAGGTGGTGACGACGATGGTGTTGTTGGTGATAGTGAGGAGGACGGCATTGTTAGGCGTGTTCACGATCAGGCTTTGGTTGGTCGTATTGGCAGTGAAACTGTTCTCGAGATCCGTGACGGTGAAGCGCTTTTTGTTTCGGATCAAAACGAACGTGTCCCGGTTCGCCACGGCGATCTGTTCGCGGGTGCGCGGCTTATTTACGTAAATGCGGCTGTTCGTGCTGCTGAGGAAAACGATGTCATTGGTCAGGCGCACCAGGAGCGGTGTGTCGATCGGGCCGAGCGCATAATAGTATTTGGTGGCCGGCGCAAGGTTGGTGAGTTGGACGGCGTGTTCGGTGAAGATGCCGTTGGCCCGTCCGGTGCGGTTCAGGCGATTGACGGAGGTGCCGAACGACACGGCGCTGGGGCTCGGCAGATCTGTCCGCCATCGCACCACCATGCTGTTGGTCGTCCCGAGTTGAAGATAGGGGCCGCGCACAATGGTGGGCAGCGGCTGTGCCGCCGGTGACACGGAATATTTCCCCTTCAGCATGATGCCCCACCAAGCCGGAATATTGGTCCCCACGGTGTCCGGCACAAAATTATCCAGCCAGGTGGGGAACATCTCCGTCTCCAGATCCGGGAAGGCATTGCCCAACCAATTGGTGAACGGTCCGGGCACCAGCCCGCCCGGATGATCGTGAAGCCATTCGGGGTAAAACTTCGAGTTGATCTCCGGATAGGAGCGAGTGAGCCACGGACGTAACGTGTTCGTCACCCAGGCGAAGACGTCGTTGGTGTTGACCATGGCAGCGGTCGGTGCGTCGGCCGCGAAACCAGCGGTGGTGGCAAAAAACAAGGCGAGAAAGGCGAGGGCTTTCATGGGCGAACGTTTGATGTCCGGCGACGGCATGTATTCAAGTACCCGCACACGGCGCAGCACGGCAAAGCCAGCGAGCCTGGAAAAGGAACCCCAAAGAACCCAAGCGGCGTCCCGTTCTCGTTCACTCTCGGATCTTGCCATGTAACCGTGGGAACACTCTTATAGTCACTGTATCCGAACACCCAGTGTCAAAGTGAAAAAGAACATTCAAACCCGATTGGCCATGGCTGCTGCTGCAGTCATGATTGGACTCTCCACCTACCAGGTGGCCGCGCAGAACTTCGATCCGGCCCAATTCCGCGAGCGGGCCCTGGCTCGTTCCCGCGAACAGCTTGATGTGAAAAGCGATGAGGATTGGAAGAAAATCGAACCGCTCGTGACCAAAGTCATGGACGCCCGCACCAGTATGGGCGGCTTCGGCTTTGGCGGCCGCGGCGGCGGCGGCCCCAGGCGTGGCGGCGGCGGCGACGGCGCGAATTCTGAGCAGGGAAATAACAACAATCGCAACCGTTTCGGCCAATCCTCCCCCGAGGAACAAGCGCTCGAGAAAGCTATCGAAGCAAAAGCGCCCGCCGACGAAATCAAAACCAAGCTCGCCGCCCTGCGCGAATCGCGCAAAACCAAGGAAGCGGCCTTGGAAAAGGCTCAGGAAGAATTGCGCAAAGCATTGTCCCCACGGCAGGAGGCATCCGCCGTCCTAGCACGCTTGCTAAAATAGCCGGGGAAAAAGCGGAAAGCGGAAAGCGGAAAGCGGAAAACGGGAACGGGGACACGGCCCGCCGACAGGGATCACGCCAGCGACGTCTTTCCTCACTCCTCCGTGATGCAAAACACGTGGCTGTCGGTTCGGAGAAAGATCTCGCCATCGGAAATGGCCGGCGTGGCGTTGCTCGGTTCTTTCAGGTTATTCATCGCGAGTTGCTCGAACTTATCCGGGTTGGGCCGAAAGGCGGTGGTAACGCCTCGACGACTGGTTACATACAATCGACCGGCGGCCATCACGACGGAACCCCAGCTTTCACCGCCGTCGAGCCGCTCGGTCCACCGGGTCTTGCCGGTTTGACCCTCGATGCATTGGGCAGTCCCGGGCCCGGCATTGACGATGTAGACGTAGCCGTCCACCGCGACGCCCGAGCCAATCCGTTGCGTTTGCTTTTCCAGCCATAGCCGATTCGTGGAGGTGACGTCACCGGAGCCGCCCAATTTGAAACCGATGGTCGGGCCGGTGACCCAGCCGGTGAACGCGACTCCCATTTCGCCCGAAAGAACGGGCGAGGCATAAACCAGATCCACTTTGTCGGAGCCCAGCCCGCCACAGAACCATAAGAGCGTGCCGCGGTCGGGTTCCAGGGCAATCACCCGCGTCGGCATGCTGCAGAGGATTTGGTCCCTGCCCGCGACGGTGGCGATGATCGGTGTGCTCCATGAGCCGACCATGCGTTGATCGGTGGCGTCCAAGCCCCCGGGTTCGTCGTGTTTCCAGCGCAACGTGCCCGTTTTGAGATCCAGGGCGGCGAGGAATGTCCGCGAGCCCGGGCCGAAGTTCAGCAGGACCAGGCCGCGATGAATAACGGGGGAGGAAGCGTATCCCCACTCATGCCGCGCGGGGCCCAGCTCCTTCTTCCAAACTTCCGTGCCATCCAAGCCATAACAGAAGACACCCGCGGATCCATGCCAGACCACGACCCGCTCGCCGTCGGCCACAGGCGTGGACGCCCCGTACGGATTGGTTCGGTGGGTGGGCTCAACCGAGCCATACTCCACCGTGCGCACCCATCGTTGCTCGCCGGTCCGGCGATCAAAACAGAACAAGTGCCGCTTCCTTCCTTGGTCTTGCGCACAGGTGATCAACACGCGTCCACGCGAAACAATGGGACTGCTGTTGCCAGGGCCGGGCAGGGGCACCTTCCAACGAACGTTTTGGTCCGGACTCCAATGCAGAGGCGCGCGGGTCTCGCGGGAAATGCCGTTTCCCTCCGGACCGCGGAAAGCGGGCCAATCACCGGCGGAGACGGAGGCGGTCAACAGCCAGAGGCCGCTGGCGCCGGCCCAGTGGAACCATGCCTTGGCTGTTTGATTGAGCATTCAGAAGCTCCGGGTGCTTTAAGATTTCCTGGCCGGTAGCAGGGTCTTTTCGATGAGCTCGGCATAGGCCAGCAACGTCAGGTAATTGCGCAAACCGTAGCCGCTGTTGCGCAGCGCGTTTTCGGAGTAATCGTTGGCAAACGCGTTTGGGTTGGAAGGATGCACACCGTCGCGGGCGATCAAGGTGGGGACCTGATATTCATCTCCGGGCAGTTCTTTGAACTTGGGCAGGGCCCCGTCCCAGTCGTCCGGGCGTCTTTGTATGATCTGCTCAAAGTAATCCACCAAGGGCAGCTGCTGTTCCTGGGCGATGCGTCGGATCGCCTCGGCGAAACGGCGGGACTTGTCCAACAGTTCATGTCGTGGTGGCATCGTGCTCAAAATGACGATGGTTCCGTTGGTCAGACAGCGCGCGACCACTGCGCGCGTCGTGCTTTCGTATTCGGTCACGTCCATCTGCCCAACGTCATTGCTGCCAAACATGATCAGGACTACTTCCGGGTTGAGCTTTTTCAGCCAGGCGTCGACGTTGGCGCGCGCCCACCGGATGGTCATGGAACCGTTATTCCCAAAGTCGGGACCTTTCCATGATCGCCAGCACTCGGGCTTTTGATAACTCTTTACCAACTGCTGCGCGCGAGCCATGGCTTGGCTCATGTTCTTCGGGTTATCACCGGCCAGAGGCGTCCAGAAAGCCATCGTCACCGTAATCGAATCGCCAAAGTGAGCGAACGTGCCAGCAACGCCCGTGAAACGCGCATGCACATTCTTCGTGGATTGGATCCAGGCCGGGGAGTCGGTGGTCTTGGGAGAAAGGGGTGCGTCGTGCGGTTTTTCAGCAGTCCAGCCCAACTCGAGGCCGAACCCGTGCCAGGACACGGCGAGCAACATGATCGGCTTGATGAAGGAGCGGCATGCCATGGGGCGAGTCTTTCACGACACGGTGCGGCTGGCGAGGGTTCTGTGCGCGGAGTGCGGAGTGCGGAGTGCGGAGTGCGGAGTCCTCAAGGGCGAAGCGCGAAGGACGAATGGCGAAGGGCGAAGGACGAACTTAGTTCATGTGGCCGAAGGGCTGAGCGCCGCGAGGAATTGGCGGCGGTTCAGTTGCATCCGCGGCAGGAGCACCATCGCCAAAACAAAGAGGGCCAGGCCGGTGCCCGTGATGAGGGGACCCTGGAGCCGGGTTTGAATGGCTGCCAGGAGAGTAACAGCCAAAATAGCAACTGCTGGAAGAACAATCGCGGCCAGAGTCAGGCGCAGCCCGACAATCGTCAGGCCGCGAACCGCAATCACTACGAGAACGACCAAGGAAGACGCGAACATGGCGGCATAGAGCGGGATGAATTCTTGAGCAAAGTACATCAGCGGGTAGGCGGCGGTGAACGTCCCCAGCACCAACAGCAGCATCCAGCGGTCGAAATTGCGGATGGCAAACGCATGAGCTACCAACCCCAGGACCAGGCCAAAAACCACCACACTGGCCGGTCCGAGCCAGGTGAGTTCGCCGAGGCGATCGATCGGAGCAATCCCCAGCACGTCCACCGCGATGGGCCGGCCAAACAAGAGATGTTTGTAGTCCCACGTATACACTGTCTGGCCGCGGCCCCGAACATACTTGGTTGGCTGGAGCGAGAGTTCCAGCATCCGCACGTCCGAGGCGACGGCGGTCAAATCGATGTGAAAAGTGTCGAGCACGCCGCTGGCCGGCGTCTGCAGATGGTAGACTCCCTTGCCGACCGCGGAGTAGGCCATCGTGATTGGCGTCGGCTGGGCCGGCAGCGTGCCAAACCACACCAGCTTCTCGCCCCTGATTTCCACAGCGTCGCTGGGTTGTGCATTCACCGTGATTTCCAGATCCGCCAGAGAAATGATCTGAGGCGGCAACGGCAGGAGCACTTCGCACTCACCGGCCCTCACTGGATTGAACGCCTCGAACTTCGCCAGGAGACGAGCCGTATAAATGGACTCGGGGTCGGCTGTGCCCATGCTCAACTCCGGCTTGAGTGTGACTTGTGCGGTGAAGGTTTTCACGGACGCCAATGCGCGCGGAGGGGCTGCAGCCGGCTTGATTGATTCCTTAGCCGGTGGCGGCGCCAGCGCCGGCGAGGAGATGCTCTCGCGCAACGCGCGTTGCTTGGCTTTGGACAAGGCAGGAAGGAGGAACCCGGCGATGACCGCGATGATCACCACCACAACCAACAGTTCGATCAACGTAAAAGCGTGACAACGGATTTTCATACCTCGGCGGCGGATACCCTGTTCAGGAAGTGAATTTAAAACCTAACGAGGTGAAGAGAGCATGCTCGCTGCCAGCGGTTGGGGAAGCGTAAGCGGTTGTGCGACGCGGTCTGGGACCTGAAGCGCGCGGAAAGTTTACGCGCAAAGTGTTGTTTTCGCGCGGACCAATCGAGCAGCAACGGCGCGGGAAATTGCCCTGTGAATCGCCCTGAGCTCCTGTTAGCTTCACCCACATGCGCCGGATCGGATTGAGCATGGCATGGTGCACCATGTCCTGGGCAGCTTGGCTGCTGGCGCAGGCAGAGGTTTTGGGCGCGTCACCTGACCGCGTCACGCCCTGGCGCCAGGATCACCTCCCCAACCAGCCGTACTCTCCTGCGCAATCGCTTCAGCGAATGAGCGTGCCCGACGGGTTTCGAGTGGAGTTGGTGGCGGCCGAACCGGATCTGGTCAATCCCATTGCCATGTGTTTCGATGATCGCGGGCGGATCTGGGTGACGGAGAGTGTCGAATATCCGCGCAAACCAGCCGGGCCCGGCCGGGATCGGGTGAAAGTCCTCGAGGATACCGACAGGGATGGGCGCGCGGATAAAGTGACGGTGTTTGCGGATGGATTGAACATTCCCACTGGCGTGGCGATTGGCTACGGGGGCGTGTGGGTGCTCAATGCGCCGGACCTGCTGTTCCTGCGCGAGCAAGGAGGCAAAGAAACCAGTCGCGAAGTGGTGCTGACAGGGTTTGGCCGCACGGACACGCACGAGTTGCCCAACTCGCTGACGTGGGGCCCAGACGGGTGGCTGTACGGTTTGAACGGCGTCTTCAATCAAAGCCGCGTCCGTTCCAACCGTGGCCGGGAATATCAATTCAACTGTGCGCTTTGGCGGGTGCATCCGCGCACCCGGGAGTTCCAGATCGTGGCGGAAGGCACGAGCAATCCGTACGGCCTGGCCTGGGACGTGGAGGGCAGCGCGTTGGTCGAGGCGTGTCATTGGGCCAATGATCATCTCTTCCATTTTGTCGAGACCGGTCAGTACCAACGGCAGGCGGGGACATTCCCTCCCTTTACGATTCCGATTGGCTCGATCACCGATCACGGTCACCAAAAGACGGCCTATTGCGGGTTGGCCTTCCTGGATACCGACGCGTATCCGGCGCAGTTCCGCGAGCGTGTGGTGGTCGGAAACATTCATGGGGGCGCGATCAATGTGGACCGCTTGCAGCGCGACGGGGCTACGTACCTGGCGCAAGGCGAAGCAGACTTGCTGAAGGGCAACGATGCCTGGTTCATGCCGGTAGCCTTGAAGATTGGGCCGGACGGTTGCCTCTACGTGCTGGATTGGTACGATCGGTATCATTGCTCGCAGGATGCCGCCCGCGATCCCGAAGGTGTGGACCGACTTAAAGGGCGTCTTTACCGACTACGCTATGGGAACACAGTTCGCGCCCCGTCGCTGGATCTCGCCACCCTGACCGACGACCAACTGATTGCGCGTTTGGCCAGCGGTAACATTTACTTGCGCGAAACGGCCCAGCGCCTGCTGACGGAGCGAAGCTCAAGGGCTGAACTGCAGGCGAAACTGCAGCAGCAGGTGCTCGATGGTGCGGGTGAACGCAAGGCACGGCTGCATGCGTTATGGGCGTTAATCGGCGGAGGGGCCCTTGAGCCGCAGTTTCACCTTAAAGTGCTTGCGCATGGTGATCCGGCCTATCGGGCCTGGGGCGTGCGCGCGGCGGGCAACGCTGGCGTTGTCCCGCCGCCGATTCGCGAGCGGGTGGCCCAATTGGCGCGCGATCCCTCACCAGACGTGGCTCTCCAAGTCGCGATCGCTTCGCGAAAGATCGAAGGACTCGATGCACTGCCTGTTCTGTGGGAAGTCCTGGCCTACTGCGGCCAGGACAAACTCATCCCGTCCATCGTGTGGAACAACCTGCAGCCGCTCTTGGAAACCGACAGCCCACGTTTCGTAAGCCGCGCCGCCGCCACCGAGTCGTGGGCGCCGGCGTTGAGCGTGCTTGCTCCACAAGTGGTGGACCGCATGTTGAGCGCCCGGCAACCCGCCACCGATTCCATCGGGATGTTTATCCAATTGCTCGCCGATCGGCAGGACGCGCGCGCGAAAGATTGTTTGTCGGTGGTTTCTGCGAAACTGGAAGGCTTGAGCCGGCCGCTCACGTTGCAATTGACCACGGCGCTCAAGCCCGTCCTGCAAAAGATCCTGGCCGGCGACACGAACGCGCCCGTCTGGCTGGTCGCGCAACTGTTGGCGGCGCGCTTGGGTCTGGCTCAGATGGATGTGGGGGCCGTGCGCGCACGTTTCGTCGCCGCCGAGCAACCGGAGGCGGCGCGGTTGCAGTCGTTGGAAGCGCTGATTGCGTTCGGGGATCCGAAGATGTTGGCGACGCTGCCGGAAGTTCTGCGAACGGGAGGGGCGGATTGGGGCCGGCAGGTTGTGGCGAAGCTGGGCCGCAGCGAGGACGCGCGGTTGGCGGATGTCCTGCTGGGCAGTTATGCGACCTTGCCGCCGGAATTGCAGCCCCTGGTGATCGAGCTGTTAATGCAACGCGAGCCCTGGGCGCGGAAGGTTCTCGATGCCGTGCTGACGAACGCGTTGCCCAGGGACGTGCTTCACGCCAATCATTTGCGAAAAATTCTGGACAGCAACGATCGGGAGGCCATCTGGGCGGTGGAGAAAGCCTTTGGAAGCATCCGCCAGGAACGCAGCCCGGAGCGCGAACGAATCGTGCAGGAAATGGCCGTCTCCCTGCGCGAGCACCTGGGAGATCCGGAGCGCGGGCAGGTTGTGTTTCGCAATTTGTGCGCGCAATGCCACACGATTTACGGCCAGGGCGGAAAAGTTGGCCCGGACCTCACTGCGAACGGAAGGGCTTCTTTCGATCAGCTGCTCTCCAGCGTCTTTGATCCAAGCCTGGTCATCGGCCCGGGGTATCAGGTCACGACGGTCGTCACCAAGGATGGTCGGAACCTGACCGGCCTGATCGCCGAAGACAATGAGCAACGGGTCGTCATCCGCCTGGCCGGTGAAGGCGAGGAAACGATCCCACGCCAGCTGATCAAACACACACGCGCCAGCAAACTCTCCATGATGCCGGAAGGGATTGAGACGTGGGTGCCCAAAAAGGATCTCGCCGATCTGTTCGCCTTTCTTGCGCTGGATAAACCGGCGACAGACCCGCACGCCGCTCCAATTCCCGGCGCGCCGCCGGTGGTGCGAGCAAAAGCCAAAGCCTCGACCGGACCCCGAATCCGCGTCGAACGCAGCGACCAACGGCTCCTGGTCCGCGGGCGTCTGGCCGCGGGTGAAGATTGGGTCGAACTAGCCACCTACGTGATGGAGCGGTCGTTGCGTCCATACTTGCATCCCGTGCGCGATGCCGCCGGCCAACAGGTGCTGACCGAAGATCGCCCAGCCGACCATCCATGGCAGCATGGCATCTTCACCGGATTCCATCGCGTGAACGGTTTTAATTACTGGAAGGAAGACGAGGGCAAACAACGGTTTGTCCGGCTGTTGGACTTGCAGGAAGCCGATGAGCGTGTGAGTTGGCGGGCGCTGGTGGAACTGGTCGCGCCGAACGGGAGCGTTGTTCTGGAAGAGGAAGACACGATTATCGTCCATGCTCCGGAATCGACCAGCGCCTACTCCATCGATTTCGACCTTTTGCTTCGCGCCAAGGACCACCAAGTGCAGTTCGGCAAGTTCTTTGTCGGCGGCCTGGCTGTGCGAATGCCTTGGGACCAGGCGAATCCGCGGCAAACGCATCTCAACTCGGAGGGACGCCGCGGCCGGGACTGCGAACAACAGCAGGCGGCCTGGTGCAACGTCGAGCGCCCATTCGGAAACGAAGTATATGGCATCGCGGTGTTCGATCATCCTGCCAATCCCAATCATCCCTCTGGCTGGCGCGCCGACGAGCAGGGTCTAATCAACCCGAACGTATCGGCAACTGCTGATTGGACGCTGGCTTCTCAAGAGAGCCGGCAGTTCCGCTATCGGCTTGTGATTTACCGCGGTGCCGCGACGCGCGAACAACTCAGCGAAAGGTTCGATCGCTATCGCTCCAGCAACGGCCATGACTAAACGATCGCCAATCCACGTGCTCGCAACCCCCGTGGCGGACCGGCGGCGAGCCGGCTTCCGACGCAGATGACGTCCCCGGATCTGAATGTCGACCCGCGCTTCATCCTGTCGCCTAAAGTCCAGCGCCCTGATCGGCGGGCTGCTCGTGGCGGCGCAAATGGCTTTCGCCCAAATTCCGAAACCGACGGACGCCCCGGCGCCGATGACTCCGGAGGAGAGCGCGGCGGCTTTTAAAGTGCCGGCCGGCTTTCGGGTCGAGGTAGTGGCCAGCGAACCGCTCATCGCGTCCCCGTCCGGGGTTTGTTGGGATGAGCGCGGGCGGATGTTTGTTTCCGAATTGCACGGTTACAACCTGGCCGGGCAGCTTGATATCGAGGAACTCAACCGGACCGGCCAGCTCGACACCCAAGTGCGCCGAGTCCAGGCCGACGAAAGATTCAAGCGCGCTGCCCAAGCCGGCACGTTTGGCGTGGTCAAACGGTTGCGGGACACCAATGAGGATGGGCGCATGGACGCGGCCGATCTGTGGGCAACCAACCTACCGCCGATTTACGGGCTCGTACCCGCGCGCGGTGGACTGATCGTCGCGTGCGCTCCGGACATCGTGTGGCTGGCCGACCGGGATGACGATGGGAAAGCCGAAACCCGGGAAGTGCTCTTTAGCGGTTTCCCAACCGGCGAACTGGAACGCGGCATCAACGCCCCGCAATGGGGAGTGGACGGTTGGATTTATTTCGGACGCGGATGGGGCGGTGGGAAAATTACCGGCCCGCATCTCCGCGAGGCGGTATCATTGACTGGGTCCGACTTCCGCATTCGCGCCGATGGCAGCGCCATCGAGCCGGTGACGGGTGCCACGCATACGTTTGGATTCGCGACCACGGCGGCCGGCGATCGGTTCACGGTGACGACGACTGTGCCTGGAATTTTCATCGCGCCGTTGCCGTGGCGTTATTTGGCGCGCAATCCCGATGCGGCCACGCCATCTCTGGAAGTGCCGTCGGGCGACCGCCACGCCTACTCGATCTCCAAGCCGCATCCCTGGCGTCAGAAACGCGCCGATGACCCAGCTTATTTCAAATACTATAACTCGCGCTACGGCGCGGCCGAGAGTGAAGCCGCGGGTTGGTTTACGGCCGCCTGCGGGCCGCTCATCTATCAGGACCACCTGCTGCCGGGATTGAACGGGCAGTACTTCGTCTGCGAGCCGGCCGGCAATTTGATTCATCGCGCGCGCCTCGAAGAGGAGGGCTCGGCCTTGACTCTCCGGCGCCTGCCGGGCGAAGAAAAATCCGAGTTTGCGGCCAGCACCGACGCCTGGAGTCATCCGATGAACCTGACGCATGGGCCGGACGGCTGCATTTGGATCACCGATTACTACCGCGAGATCATTGAGGATTATTCCGCCATCCCGCGTCATCTCCAACAGCAATACGGCGTCTATGCGGGCCATGACCGCGGCAGGATCTATCGCCTGACGCACCGGGAGGCTCCGAATCCTCCTGCGCCTGACCTGGCCCTGCTCAACGCGGACAGCCTGGCTCGGGAATGTGCAAGCGCGTTGCTGTGGCGGCGGCAGACGGCCCAGCGTTTACTGGTCGAACGCAAGGAAACGGGAGCCGCCCTCGTGCTGCGGACGCGATTGGCCGGCCCGAGCGCGGAACCGGCCGCCATCATCACCACCTTGCAGGCGCTCCAACAACTCGGCCAGCTTCGTCCAGCCGATCTTCAGCCCTTTTTGCAGCATGAGAACGCGACCGTGCGCATTCACGCCCTGCAACTGGCCGATGCCTGGTTCGCTCACGAGGATGGCCAGCCTTTACTTGAGGCAGTGTTGGCCAAGGCCGGCGGAGAAGCGAATCCGCGCGTGCAAATTCAATTGGCGTTGAGCTTGGGGGAAACTCGCGACCCGCGTGCCTCGGCGTTGCTGGCGCGCCTGGTGCGCGAGCATTTGGACGTGCGCTGGATGGATGCGGCGGTGTTGTCCTCTCTCCACGGGCGCGGGCTGGAGATGCTCGGGTTGCTTCTCCGCGACCCGGGCGGTTCGGCGGCCTTTCTCGGGCCGCTCGCGCAAAGCATTGCGGCCGGACGCAAGGAACCGGAGCTCGCCCGCACCCTCGAGGTGATCACCACGGCCGGACCGGAGACACAGGCCACGTTGCTGAATGGTTTGATCAAGGGCCGGAAGAACGCGGCGCGCCGGCCGCTGGCGGACACGGCGGCCCGAACGTTCCTTGCTCGGCTGGCGGCCAGCGATGCCGGCCCGGTCCGCAAGGCGGCCCATGCGCTGGAGGATACTTTCGTGGCGGCGGTGCAAGACGATGAAGCGCTGGTGCCCCAGGGCCAGTTGCCGCCGGTGGAATCGATTAGCGAGGAGACATTCCGGAAATTCGTGACCGCCCTGGCCGGACCGCGCGATCGCAGGCACGGCCATGAAATCTTCCTGCAGGCCTGCGGTCCGTGCCATCGCATCGGAAACGAAGGCAGCGAAGTCGGGCCGGATTTGATCGGGCAACTTGGCGTGGCGGAGGAATCGTTGTTGAAGGACATCCTCATGCCCAACGAACGCATCCGGCCCGGATTTGAAACGACTCTGGTTCAGACGCGGGAGGGCGGGGCGCTGGCGGGCCTGCTGAAGAGTGACGATGCGACCAGTGTTACTTTGATTCAGGCCGGCGCGGTGGAGCAGACGCTGTTGCGCCAGGACCTTCTGGGCGTGCGCCGTCTGGCTTCCTCGATGATGCCTTCCTTTGCGGAGGGCCTCAAGCCGGCGGATGTCGCGGACCTGCTGGCCTGGCTGCGTAGCAACTTGGACAGCAGTGCCACCAACGCAGGGACGCGGCGACCGGGCGATGTCAGCCAGCCGATCCAACGCGGGGAAGGTTTTCTCACGAACCTATTCGACAGTCGGATCGATCTGTTGCCCGAATATCAAGGCAGCAGCACTTACTGGCTGTTTCACGACAACTATCTGGCGGCGCATGTGCTCGCGCCGGGTCACCCTGAGGTCAGCCGGCGGGTTCGCTCCGCGCTCGTGCGCTTGGGCGTGACGAACTCCGGCAAGATCGAGATCCTTTTTGACGAAGCCCGGCCGGCGCTGCCGTTTCGGACCTATGTGCTGACGAACGTGGCCGAGCTTGAGGGCAAGAGCATTAAGACTGAGCTCGTCACGACCAATCTCGTAAAGGGCTGGCGTGAGTATGCGGATCTGTTGCTGCTGGCGGCGGTGGCGCAGGCTGGCTCCGCGCCGGCGCCCGCCCGCCGAGATTTCGATGAGGCGGTGTTGATGTGGGACGGAGAAGGCTTCAAGGATCGCGCAGCCACGCACAGTGGGATCTATGCAACCTACAAGCTGGCTCTGTATCTGATCGCGGCCGATCGCTTGCGAATCACGGCACCATACCGAGATGAAGTCGTGGCGCGACTCCTCGGCCTGCAAGCGCCGGACGGCGGCTGGAAAACCGATTATCGCGCGGGCAAACCCGTTGGGTTCGCCAACGTGGAAACCACCTGCTTGTCCTTGCTCGCTCTGCGCACCTTGAGGAATTAGATCAACCATGACCATGTCGGCTATCCCCGGCCTTGCGCCACTTCACTGATGCTCCGAGTCTCAAGGTATGTGTTGGTTTTGTTGCTCGGCGCCTCGGCGCATGGTGCGGAGCTGAGTGCGCCGCCTCCCGCGCAGCCATGGTTTCCCAAAAGTCCGGAACTGGCGCCGCCGGCCGGGCGGGTGAGACGAGTAGCGAACACCGAGCAATTATTCGCGGCGGTGGAGGAGGCGAAGCCTGGGGACACGATTCTGGTTGAGCCAGGTCATTATTGGCTGGCGCGTCGCTTGCGTCTGCAGGTGGATCGTTTGGCGTTGCGCGGCGCCACCGGCCAACGTGAGCGCGTGATTCTCGACGGACAACGCAGTCAGGATGGGGAGCTATTGGCGCTGCAGGCGTGTTCGGATGTGACGATTGCCGATCTGACCATCCAGAACGTGAGACACAACGGGATTAAGATTAATTCCGATTCCAATGTGCAACGCGTCACGGTCCATAATTGTGTCCTGCATAATATCTGGCAGCGGGCCGTGAAGGGCGTGAAGGTGCCGTTGGCGCAACGCGCCACGATGGGGCCCGGGGATTGCCGCATTGAGTATTGCCTCTTCTATAATGATCGGCCCAAGGAATTTTCCGACGACCCGGCCGATACGCCGGATAACTTCCAGGGCAATTACGTGGGCGGGATCGACGTCATGTTCGCCCGGAATTGGTTGATTCATGACAACGTTTTTCTGGGCATTCGAGGCCGGACACGGAGCGGCCGCGGCGCCATCTTCCTTTGGCATGAGGCTGAGAACTGCGTGGTGGAGCGTAATATCCTGGTCGACTGCGATGTGGGCATCGCGCTTGGGAATTCTTATAAACCGGCCGAGGTGAGCTGGCACGCCCGCCGGTGCTTGGTCCGGAACAATTTTGTGACTCGCGCTCCCGAGTCGGGCATCGTCGCTGATTACACGAGCGACTGCCAGATCGTCCATAACACGATCCATGATCCGACGAATCGCCTCGGCCGTCTGATCCGTTTGGTCCATGACAACCCGGGACTGCTGGTGGCCAACAACCTGTTGAGCGGCCCACCCCTGCGGAACGAGTCTTCGTCCACGATGGCACTGCGGCAGAATCCCGCCCAGGACTGCACTGCCTTTTTCGTTAATCCGGCGGCAGGAGATCTTCATCTGCGAAAGGACCTGCCGGAATCGTTGGGTCCAAGCGACCCCGGCGCGAGCGTGGAGGACGACATTGATCGCCAAAACCGCCGTCAGCCCAGCCGTCCTGGCGCCGACCAATTCCCAGCGGATGACGCGGGCGAGGTTCTGCACAATGGCATTATGCTGCCACGCGAATGGCCTCCGCGGCTCGCGGAGTTCCCGACCTCGGTGGAAACGGATCCAGTGGTTCCACCTTACTTAACGTCGCCTCCGCCTGTGATCACCATTGACGTGGGCCGCCAGCTCTTCGTCGATGACTTTCTCATCGCCGAGACAACGCTGGCGCGGACGTTTCATCTGGCCACGTATCATCCGGCCAACCCGGTCGTGCAGCCTGACAAACCCTGGGAGACCAAGGATGCAAATCGTGCCGCGGCCATGGTCTTTAGCGACGGGGTCTGGTATGATCCCAAGGAAGGGCTGTTCAAAATGTGGTATTTGGTTGGCGAAGACGCTGCCACCGGCTACGCCACTTCATCCGACGGCATTCACTGGAACAAACCGTCTCTGGATGTGCGGCCGCCGACCAACATCGTGCAACCCGGCGGGCGTGATTCCAGCACGGTTTGGCTGGATCTGGAGGAGAAGGACCCGGCTCGACGATACAAGATGTTCCGCGTCGTTGGGGGCGGGGAAGATCCGGTGACCGGCTGGAACAATTGGGTGATGGCGATTCATTTCTCGGCCGATGGCGTGCATTGGGGCGAACCGGTCGCCAAAACAGGCCGGCTGGTGGACCGGAGCACGGTATTCTGGAATCCGTTTCGGCAGGTGTGGGTTTACAGCATCCGGCATGTCTACCGGACGGGCGGGGCACAGGACAAAAGTTATGGCTTTGCCCGGCGCCGCTCTTACGTGGAAGGTCGCGATGTGCTGGCGGCGGCTCGCTGGGAGGTGAATGAGCCGTTGCGCTGGATCGACGTGGATCGGCTGGATCCGGTGCGCGACGATCTACAGGTCAAACCTCAGCTCTACAACCTGGATGCCGTGGCCTATGAGAGCTTATTGGTTGGTTTCTTTACCGTCTGGCGCGGACAACCGGCCGACCGCCACAAACCAAACCACGTTGTCCTGGGCTACAGCCGGGACGGGTGGCATTGGTCGCGCCCGGATCGGCGGGCGTTTTGTCCCGTGTCGGACCGGCAGGGGGACTGGAATGCAAACAATGTGCAGTCGGCGGGCGGCGGGTTTTTGGTGGTGGGCGAGGAGTTGTATTTTTACGTGAGCGGCCGGAGCGGCCGGCCGGGCGGCAACCAACCTGGCCAGCAGAGCACCGGCCTGGCTACCTTGCGTCGGGACGGATTCGCCTCGATGGATGCGGGAGAAAACGCCGGCACGTTGACGACGCGGCGGTTGCGTTTCCATGGAGCGCATCTGTTTGTCAACGTGAACAACGCGCAGGGGGAGCTGCGGGTGGAGGTGCTGAACGGAGCGGGGGAGATCGTGCCGCGGTTCAGCGCGCAGAACTGCATCCCGATTGCGGCCAACAAGACTTTGCAGCCCGTGCGCTGGCGAAGCGGGGACGATCTATCGGCGTTGGTGAATCAGCCGGTGCGTTTTCGTTTTCATCTGAAGAATGGCCAGCTTTATGCCTTCTGGGTTGCGCTGGGGGCCGATGGCGCCAGCCAGGGCTACGTGGCTGCGGGCGGGCCCGGCTTCTCCAGCCATCGTGACACGGGTCCGGCTCCCGGGCGCAATTCCACTCGATGAGTGACGGTTTGCGGCAGATGAAGAGGAGTCGGGAGGCATTCAGGCGCGATCATTTCGGTGACGCCATTCCGTGGCGTACTGGCGCAGATCCGTGGCGTTTTTGAGATGAAGCTTCTGTTTGATCCGATGGTAGTAGTACTCGACCGTCTTGACGCTAATATGAAGCTGTCTGGCGATCTCCTGGGTGCCGACCCACTCGCCAATCATCTGGAAGACCTGCAGTTCCCGCTCACTCAGTTGATCGAAGGATGCGAGCTTGGCTTTGCGTCCGCGCTCGGCTTGTTTCTGCAGCATTTCCAGGGTGATATTTTCGCTGACATAGATTTTCCCACTGAGGATCTTGCGGATGGCGACGAGGACCTTTTCGATGGCCTCCTCCTTCATGATATATCCGCTGGCGCCGGCATGAAGGGCGACTTCAGCGTTGAGGGCTTCGTCGTGCATGCTCATCACCAGCACGCGGATGTTCTGATCCAGCCCTTTGAGTGTCCGAGTCAGTTCCAGCCCGTTGCCATCCTCGAGGGTGATGTCCAGAATGGCGAGATCCGGTCGCGCGTTGCGGACCAAACGCAGCGCTTCCTGGGCCCCGGAAGCCTCACCGCAGACCACCATGTCCCGCTGACCATTGATCAACTGGGCCAGCCCATGCCGCGCGATTGGATGGTCTTCGATGAGAAAAATCCGCGTCCTGCTTTTTGCCCTCCCCTTTTCACTTTCGATGCTCATGGCTTGCTCCTGCGTTGGGACGACAGGGTCGCCGGCGGAAGTCTGCAGGTCACGACAGTGCCTCCGCGCGGGGCGGCAGTGATGGCCAGCGTGGCACCGATCCGGCGTGCGCGATAGTCCATGATGCGCGTGCCCATGCCCCCCAGATGTTCCAACAGAGGCGAGACGCCGCTGCCGTTGTCCCGCACGGTCAGGGTCGGTTGGCCACGGCCGGCACGAAATTGGATGGAGATGCGCGAGGCCCGTCCATGCTTGATGGCGTTGCTGATGGCTTCCTGGACGAGTCGGTAGAGGTGCTCGGCGACGGTGTTGTCAGGAATTTGAAGCGGACTGTTCCATCGCACCGAACACCTGACCTTAAACAAGGTCTGAATGTTCAGCGCCAATTCCTGGAGAGCCACAAAGAGGCCTTTGCTCGCCAATTCCACGGGGAACAGACCTCGCGCCAGAACGCGTGTATGGGTGAGGGCCCGGGCCGCTAGTTGGTTGAGCTGGGCCGCATCGGCGGCTTCAGCCAGGCCGCGACCGTTGAGCTTTTGCTGGAGCGCCTGTGCCAGGAACCCCAGACCGGTCAACAGTTGTCCCACGTCATCGTGAAGATCCTTCCCGATCCGTTCCTGTTCCCGACCGCTGATAGTCAGAACCTCCTGCTCCAAGCGTGTCTGTTCGGAGAAATCGCGGATGATGACCAGCACCTCGTCTGGCCCGCTGGCTACAATCCGCGCTTCGTAATCGCGGCTCTGCTCCCCGTCTGGATGCTGGAATTCGAATTGCTGGGAGCTCCTGCTGTGCAAAGCCGAGTGCACATGGTTCATCGTCAGCTCCACCAGCGGTGCGGGCCAGATTTCCGCCAGGTTCCGGCCGCGGGCTCCTGGAGCGGGTAAGGCGCGGTTGTCCGTCGCGTTAACCTTGCTGTCAAGCAGGGTCCCATCGCTCCGGATCCGGAAGATCCAGTCCGGCATCGCGTCCAGCAGGGCCCGATGATTGGCCTCGCGTTGGCGGAGTTGCTCGGCAAATCGGATACGTTCCAGCGCGCCCCCGCAATGGTCAGCCAGCGACTGCAGGGTCCGCAGATCGTCGCGCGTATAGGCTTGCGCCGTGTAGCTCTGGGCAGAGAACACGCCTACGACCCGCCCCCCGCTATGCACAGGCACGAACATCAGCGAAGCCGAGCGACGTCCTTTGTCGCCAAACGGCACCAAGTCCTCCGGGCACCCAAGGCCAGAGGGACGCAGGATGAGTTGCGCCTCCCCCGCCGCGACCCGCTGCATCATCGGGCTCGGGTCGGAGGTGAAGGTGGCGAGAGGAACCTCCGTGCGCCGCCCGCTGACCGTGTCAATCGTCAGGATCGGAAAGATTTCATCGCCGGGCGAATACAGATGCAGATAGCACGCATCCCAGCCGAGCAGGTCATCGGCGGTTTGGGCGATAATCCGGCCCGCTTCCTGAGTGGTGGTGGCGGCGCTCAACCGGTGCCCAAACTCTGCCAGGGCGCGTTGTTGTTTTTCCGCTTTCCTGCGTTCGGTGATGTCCGTGTTGGTGCCCTCGTAATAGAGCACGTGTCCGTCCTGGTCCCTCACCACGTGGGCATTGACCCTGACCCAGATTCTGCTGCCATCCTTGCGGCGCACCTGGGTTTCGAACTCCCGGACGCTGCCGCCGGCTTCCATGAGTCGCCTCATGAGCCTGCGATCTTTCGGCAAGACGATGACTTGCCGGGTCACATCGTTGATTGCGGCTATGAGTTCCTCGGCGGATTGGTAGCCTAACATCTGCACCAGGGCCGGGTTGACTTGCAACACCCGGCCTTCGGGGGTGATTTGGAAGATCCCCTCCGCCACATTCTCGAAGATGCTGCGGTATTTTCCCTCGGCCAACCGCAGCGCCTCCTGGGCTTCCCGCCGAGCGGTGACGTCGAAGGCCGCGCCGAGCACTGCGGGCCTGCCGCAATACTCCGTGCGCCTCGCCACGCACTCCAGCCAGAGCGTCTCGCCCCGGCCCGTGATAATCTTGAATTCGTAGCGCGCCGGCAGTTCTTCGCCCGCCTGCCTGGCCAATCCCCGCGACCGGATCAGTTCGCGAAAATCCGGGTGCGCCAGCTCCCAATAGTCCATTTGCAGCAATTGCTCCTGCGAATAGCCCAGGACTTGCTCCCCGAACCTGCTCACGTAGCGAAAGCGGCCATCCTGATGAATGAAGCTGATGGCCGGCAGGGCCTCGGCCAGCGCAAAAAAAGGCGCGTCCTGATCGCTCCCCGGTGCGCCCAAGCTACGATCGAGGCCCAGCGCCTGCTCCAACGCGATGGCGCCATTCGAGCCTATGCAGGTGTCTTCCACAGCTTCCGCTCTTCCTGGCGACCTCCTTGTCTCCGATTTGCAGGCCTCCTCCCCCAGAGGCCCAAGTGTAGTCAATGCATGCTAGAAGAACGGTCGGCCGATGTAAAGCACCGAAACCGGCGAATCGGGGAACGGGCGAACGGGGCGAACGGCCAACCGCAGGGGTGCATCAAGCATCGCCATGCCCGATTGCTCATTGCTCATTGCTCATTTCGGAATTGAATCAAGGTGAGCCGATCTTGCCGCTGCTACCAATCCCAATGCCTCCCGATGAGCAATGAGCAATGAGCAATATGAGCAATGAGCAATCGACTTGAATCCAACGACGGTTGGAAACGTGCCAAAATGTCCAAACTTCAGTGCCTGCCGCCCTGCGGCAGGCCGCGCTGTTCAGGCGCGGATTGGCCCGCCTGCCACTGTCACGCTCGGCCCGCTGAACGCGGCCGACCTCCCGCAGCGCGGCAGGTGCCACCTTCTTCCCGCGCTAAGCATGTACGGGCACCAACGGTGCGCCGCCCTGGGATCAGCCACCGGGAAGAGCCGCGCCCTCTCGGGGCGCTCGGAACGTTCGAATCCGACGGGGACTGATTACCTGCGCACCGAGATCAGCGCCGAGGCGCCCACGTTGCCCGCGGCGTCGTAAGCCCAGGCCCGCAATGTGTGGGTGCCCTTGGTCAGCTTGCTGGTGTTCCACGTGAACACGTTCGTCGCTGACGTGCTCGAGGCATAAAACTTTCCATCAGTGTAAAGATCCACTCGCGTCACACCCACGTCATCCGCAGACGCCACCGAAACTTTTACCGAGCGCCCGACGCTCGCGCCGTTGAGTGGCGTGAGAATTTGCACCGTCGGGGCAGTGGTATCGGCCGGCGGCGTGACCGTGTTCAACACCGACACGTTCACTACAGAGGATAGCCCGACATTGCCGGCGGCGTCATGCGCGCGCGCTTGCAGCGTGTAGGAGCCGTTCGGGTATCCCGCCGTGTCCCACAAGAAGTTGGGTGTGGCGTTCGTGCTCGTGCCGAGCAACGTGCTGTTGAGGTAGCAATCCACGGACGTAACCCTCACATTGTCGGTGGCACTGATAGTGACCGTCACCGTGCCGGAGACCGTGCTGCTGTTGGCGGGCGCGGTGATGTTGGGCGCTGGCGCCGTGCTGTCGCCGGGAATGCTGGGAGTGCTGTTCTTAGCCAGCAGGACGGCGCGGCCGACATTCAAGCGGCCCGCTCCGTAGCTGGTGTCCCAGCCGGGGGCGCCCAGATCGTCGGCGGTCTGTTTGAGGATGGTCTGGATCTGTGTTCCCGGCAAGGTGGGGTTGGCCGAGATGGCGAGGGCTGCGGCGCCGGCGACCACGGGCGCGGAGAAGGAAGTGCCCGAGCCGGATCCAAAATCGCCACCTCTTGTGGTCGTTTCGATATTCACACCGGGCGCCGCCAGGTCGATGTTGCTGCCCGTGTTTGACCACGAAGCAACCAGATCATTGATATCGGTGGCGCTCACCACCAGGAAATAGGGGTTGGTCGGGGAGGTGTCGAAGATGCCGGCATTTCCCGCGGACGCAGTCACGACGCCTCCTTTGGACTGGAAGTATTGTGCGGCGGTAATGATCGAGGAAACCTTCGCAACTCCGGCGAAACTCAGATTGGCCACGCGGGCGCCGTGATCCGCCGCCCAGGTCAACGCGCTCACCATCGCCGAGATGTTGCCGTAGCCATTTGTGTCGCTGACCCGCAGCGGCATGAGCCGACAGCCCCACGCCACTCCGGCGACGCCAGTGCCGTTGTTCGCGGCGGCAGCGGCAGCCCCGGCCACGCCCGTGCCATGACCAGACACATCACTGGTGTCCGCGTTGTTATCGACGTAGTTCCATCCCGGCACGATCAACGGCGCGAGGTCAGGGTGCGAACTATCGACACCGCTGTCCAGGATGGCAATCGTCACGGCACTGCTCCCGGTCGTGGTATCCCAGGCAGTTGGCGCATCAATCTTGGGCAGATGCCACTCGTTCACGTAGTCGGGATCGGTCGGCACGGTGCTGGGAGCCAGGATCCAATCGGGCTCCACAAATTCGATGTTCCGATTCCGCCTCAGTCGCTCCATGACTTGCTGGAGTTTCTCCGGTTTGACGGTCACGACCCGCAGATCGAGTTGGTGGATGATCTCTTTCTGGTTCGCGCCGTTTTTGGCAAAGAGCGCATGCACCGCTGATTCACGCGCGCCTGCTTTCGGTTTCACCAGGAGCCGGTCCGGGGCATGATCAGCTGGATCAGCCGCCATAGGCTGCAAGGGCATCAGATAGATCAAGAGCGTCACGCACCCGGCCACCACGAGCGCCTGGGCCGATGTAGGCAGGCAAACTTTTTTCCTTCTTTCCTTCGATGTAGTGGTCATAGTCTGTACGTCGGCTCTCGATCACCTGGCTTTCCTGCCGATTCGCTCTGTCCTCGGTCTGAAACGTGAGCACACCCCACTTGAGCTATCGGTGTGCCAGCTGAGTGAAGTCGGGCAAAATGCAATTCTTCGGCCCCAGGGCCGCTGGGATCGGTCGAGGGATTCGCCGAACGTCCAGCTTCTGGTCAGGCGAAGCCAACCTTGCCGTCCACATTCCGGGCAGGCGCCCCTTTGGGTAAGGACGCTTTCCACCGCGTCCCTGATCTGGCTAGAGCCCGTGGGAACTGAAGCCCGGTTGACTCCGCGCACGCGGCCCAGCGCTTCCTCTGACAGCCTGTCCCAGGAACACATCGAACGGTAGGACGAGGCATTCCTCTACCCAAGCCAAGCTAGGTCCCAGGGATTCCCCGGGGACAAAGGCCAGGCTTTTCCCGGTAGCAGAACCAGTATCGCCCCGATTGTGGCGGCTCCGCTACTGGTATACTTAACATGATTCCGTGAATTCTTTCCTGCCTCAGATCAGGCGGCGCATTGCTGCCGCCGCGGCGCTTGGCAAATGCCTTTCGCATGGGATCGGCAGGAGCGGACGGATGGTGGCGGACACTGGCGATAAAACCAAACCGTGTCCGTAACGACATCAGGCTTTGGGGAAGTAGAAGTGAATTCGGAAGTACCAATAACAGGGAGATCAACAATCATGAACACCACATTATTGAAGCGGTTCGGCTGGTTGCGCTTTAGCGTCTGTCTGGGCGCGCTGGCGCTGCTGTGCGGTTGGACCCAATCGGCTGGAGCGGCCACGCTCACCGTCGATAAACCCGACTACCAG
This sequence comes from Verrucomicrobiia bacterium, assembly GCA_035577805.1. Taxonomy (GTDB): domain Bacteria; phylum Verrucomicrobiota; class Verrucomicrobiia; order Limisphaerales; family JADJPG01; genus DATLUX01. The sequence goes on along the minus strand of DATLUX010000463.1, from coordinate 2,811 downwards.
CCTGGCGAGACTGTGACCCTTACCGGCATCGGTTTCGGCGCCAATGATGATGTCACCGTCCAAGTGCTGCACCTCCTTGAAATCTTCGATAACAACAGCAGCGCAGCTCACCTGCCGTGGCATGTCAGTGCCGGCGCTAATGGCGGTTTTGTCACAAGCTGGGTTGTCCCGTTCGGTGAGGATGAAGAAGGTGTCACGCTCCAAGCAACCGCCACAGGCTTACCCTCCGGCCGAAGCGCAATTGTTATCTTCACCGATGCCGCGGCGCTCCCCGGCTTGGCCCCGGTCAACCCACCCACCGGCGGTTTTCGCATTGAAGGCGATTTACAAGCGAACACGCCAACAGTAGGCCAAGGCGACTGGGTGCCCGGCCCCGCGGGTAGCGGCGGTAACGTATTGACATCGGCGGGAGTGCCGGTGAATCCCGGCATGACTTTCCATCTCCTCGACCTTTACAACAGCGGCGCAGACGACAACTTCGCGGGCGGTGACAAGGTGGACGATAATCCCAGCACCTGGGCTTGGACCAGAAATCCCGTGGGCGACAAGGTGGACATCAACAACGCCTTGCTTCATATCACCACCGACTCTGGTAACCACCAATGGGCCGTGTTTTCCGGGGATCGCAAGAGTGATAACGGGGATGCCTACATCGACTTCGAGTTCCTGCAGAACACGGTGACGATCACGACCAATGGCGCGAACACGGGCGGCGGATTTCTCACCGCCGGACCCGACGGCGGGCGCACGGTGGGTGACTTCATTCTGACCGTCGCCTTGACCAGAGGCGGAACCACCGCGGGTTTCTTTATCGAAAAGTGGCAGGCGAAAACCGGCGGCGGGTTTGACTATTTCGATGTGGATATTTCCTCGCTCCCAGCCAATTCAGTCTTTGCCGCGGTCAACACCAGCGACGGCACCCTCGTGCCGTATGGCGCTTTCGGCAACACCAATTATCTCAAAAACACTTTCGCCGAGGCGGCCATCGACTTGACGGCCCTTATCACCTCAGCTTTCGAGCCATGCTCGGGGATCGCGATTAAAACGGTTCTGGTCAAAACCAAGGAGTCCCAGTCGCCCAGCGCCAACATCGTCGATTTGATTACTCCCATACAAGTCAGTTTAACGATCGGACCCGCCGATGCCGGCCAGGATGACACCAAATGCGCTGACCCAAGCGGGACCACGTCCTTTAGTATCACTGGAGAAGCGCATCCCGGCCTCAATGCCATCGCCTCCATGACGTGGAGTGTAGTGGGCGGCGTTGCGACCGTCAGCCCGACTTCTTGCAGCAGTTGCACGAGTCTGCCCGCCACCGCGAATGTCACCACCTCGCCGGCCACCCTGCGCTTAACGGTCGTGGATATGGCCGGTTGCTCGAAGAGCGATGACGTCATTCTGACCGCCAAGCCACTGCCCACTTGCTCGATCACCGGTGAAGCGCTCCTCTACGCCGGGACAATGGGCTCAACCTACACGGCGCCGGGCAGCATGGCCAGCTACGCTTGGACTGTTTCGGGTAGCGCCAGCGGCTTCCTCACGGGTATCAGCGGTACCAGCTCTCAAACCCTTTCCTTCAATGTTGCCGGGAATGCCTCAGGCTCACTCGACATTAGCTTGACCATCGTGGCTCCCAACGGATGCTCCAGCACATGTACCAAACATGTCGATATCTTCCCCATCGAGGACGGCTGTCTCATCAGCGGACCAACATCGACCTGTGCCGGTGCGACGCATGTCCAGTACGATCTAACGGCTCCTGCGAGCGCCAGTTTAATCACCTGGTCACTGATGCCTAATACCGCCGGAGCGGTCTTTAATCCAGCCCCAGCGGCTCTGGCCAAGACGGTCTTCGTGGATAACAGTTCTGCCGGATCCTACACCGTCAAAGCCACCGTGGTTTACCCTGGCGGAACGCTGTCTTGTTCGTGGACGACCACAGTGAACCCCCTGACGCCTTGCACGATCACTGGCCCCAACGGTCCACTCTGCCCGAACCTGGCCGGTAATATTTATTCTGTCGCCGCCGGGCCTTTGGGCACTACGTACGCCTGGACCATCTCTGGCAATGGCTCAATCGTCGGCGCGACCGACGGTGCCAGTGTCATGGTGACCGCCGGAAGCGCTTGCGGCCAGGACTTCACACTTAACGTCACGGTCACTCTCCCGAGCGGCTGCCCCACCACGTGCAGCAAGACCATCAACGTCGATGACACCGTTGCGCCGAGCCTGACGGCTCCGCCTCTGAGGACTGTTGAGGGCTGCGACACCAGCGCGATCACCGGGCTGGCTTACAGCGAGACGCCAGTGACCATTACGTTGGCGCAACTGGTGGCGGCGGGGGGCAGCGCGTCCGATGCGTGTGGCTTGACGCTCAGTTACGTGGACACCAAGAGTGGCACCTGCCCGACGGTGGTGACGCGGACGTTCAAGGCGGTCGATCCGTGTCTCAACGAGACGACCAAGACCCAGACCATCAGCGTCGATGACACCGTTGCGCCGAGCCTGACGGCTCCGCCTCTGAGGACTGTTGAGGGCTGCGGCACCAGCGCGATCACCGGGCTGGCTTACAGCGAGACGCCAGTGAGCATTACGTTGGAGCAACTGGTGGCGGCGGGGGGCAGCGCGTCCGATGCGTGTGGCTTGACGCTCAGTTACGTGGACACCAAGGTGGGCACCTGCCCGACGGTGGTGACGCGGACGTTCAAGGCGGTCGATCCGTGTCTCAACGAGACGACCAAGACCCAGACCATCAGCGTCGATGACACCGTTGCGCCGAGCCTGACGGCTCCGCCTCTGAGGACTGTTGAG
>DATLUX010000462.1:0-22361 GCA_035577805.1 Verrucomicrobiia bacterium | reverse complement strand
CAGGCGAAGACCGGCCAGCTGAGAAAAGGGAAATGGATCCAGACGGGAGCGTTCGGGAGCAGCCGGAGCCTCGAGGATGGGTTGAAACGGTAGCTTGGCCAGCCCGGCCAGACTCGTGAAACGCCAGTCCTCAAGTTTGGTGGTGGGCCAGCCCAACTCCGCGAACCGGGCCAGACCCGCTTTGCGGAAGGGGAACAACCAAGCGGGACCGCTCTGGGCTTGTTCGAAGCGGGCGAAGGCCTGCAGGTGGGGATCGGTTGAGGTGGTTCCCCGCGTGGGTCGAGCGGAAGCGATGGCATTCATGCGGAAGCAGTTTGAGCGTCCGGAGCGGTCGACGGGGTCACGCCCCGACCGGTTCGTGATGCACGAGCCAGTCGTAGCCTTTCTCCTCGAGCCGCAGGGCCAATTCCTTGCCGCCTGACTTGACGATGCGACCGTCCCAGAGGACATGCACGAAGTCGGGCACGACATAATTCAGGAGCCGCTGGTAATGCGTAATCAACAAGGTGGCATGGTCGGGCCGTTTGAGTTTGTTGACGCCGCCGGCAACGGTCTTGAGCGCATCGATGTCCAGGCCTGAATCGGTTTCGTCCAGGATCGCCAGGGTGGGCTCGAGCACGGCCATCTGAAAGATCTCGTTGCGCTTTTTTTCGCCGCCGGAGAAGCCGACATTGACGGGGCGTTTGAGGAGATCGTCTTTCAATTCGAGGAGCTTCATTTTTTCCTTCACCAGGGTGAGGAACTCCATGGCATCGAGTTCCGGCTGTCCGCGATGTTTACGGCATTCGTTGAGGGCCGCGCGCAGGAAATAGGTCCCGTTGACGCCGGGGATTTCGACCGGGTATTGGAAGGCCAGGAACACTCCGGCGCGCGCGCGTTGCTCGGGATCCATGGCCAGAAGGTCCTGGCCCAGGTACATGACTTCGCCGGCGGTGACATCGTAGCCTTCACGGCCGGCGAGCAACGCGGCCAGGGTGCTCTTGCCGGAGCCGTTGGGGCCCATGATGGCGTGGACCTCGCCGGGGCGGAGCACGAGGTTGATGCCTTTGAGGATTTTTTTGTCCTCAACGCCGGCCTGGAGGTTCTGAATGGCAAGAATGGGATCTGGATTCATGAGAAATAAGAGCTGGACTTCGGTTTCATCTGGGGCCGGAGACGGGCGGACAAAGTTTGGTTCAGCCGACGCTGCCTTCGAGGCTCACGCCCAGAAGTTTCTGGGCTTCCACGGCAAATTCCATCGGCAGCTCGCGGAAGACTTCTTTGCAGAAGCCATTGACGATCATGTTCACGGCGTCCTGGGTGGAGATCCCGCGGGCATTGCAATAGAAGATCTGGTCTTCACCGATCTTGGAAGTAGTGGCTTCGTGCTCAACCTGGGCCGTGCTGTTCTTCACTTCGATATAAGGAAAAGTGTGGGCACCGCAGCGGTCACCGATCAGGAGGGAATCGCACTGAGAAAAATTGCGGGCTCCAACCGCGCCCTTGCGGATTTCAACCAGGCCGCGGTAGGCATTCTGGCCGTGGCCGGCTGAAATGCCCTTGGAGACGATGGTGCTGCGGGTGTTCTTGCCGATGTGAATCATCTTGGTGCCGGTGTCGGCCTGCTGGCGATTGTTGGTCAGGGCGACGGAATAGAATTCGCCCACGGAATTTTCCCCGAGTAAAATGCAACTCGGATATTTCCAGGTGATGGCCGACCCGGTCTCGACCTGGGTCCAGGAGATTTTGGAGCGGCGCCCTTTGCAGAGGCCGCGTTTGGTGACGAAGTTGTAGATGCCGCCGCGGCCTTGCTTGTCGCCCGGATACCAATTCTGGACGGTGGAATACTTGATTTCGGCGCCCTCCATGGCGACGAGTTCGACGACCGCGGCGTGAAGTTGATTTTCGTCGCGCATGGGAGCGGTGCACCCCTCGAGATAACTTACGTAGCTGCCTTCCTCCGCCACGATCAACGTGCGCTCGAACTGACCGGTGTTTGCGGTGTTGATGCGGAAATAGGTGGACAGCTCCATTGGACAACGCACCCCTTTGGGCACATAACAGAATGAGCCGTCGGAGAAAACCGCTGCATTCAACGTCGCGAAAAAGTTGTCGGTGTAAGGCACGACCGACCCGAGGTACTTTTCCACCAGTTCCGGATGCTTTTGCACCGCTTCGGAGAAGGAAGAAAAAATGATGCCATGTTTGGCCAGTTCCTTCTGGAACGTGGTGGCGACCGAAACACTGTCTACCACCGCATCAACGGCCACGCCGGTCAGGCGTTTCTGCTCGGACAGAGAAATCCCAAGTTTTTCGAAGGTTTTAAGCAATTCGGGGTCGACTTCCTCCAGGTTGTTCAACTGCTTCTTTGGCTTGGGGGCGGCATAGTAAATGATCTTTTGATAATCCACCGGCGCGTAGCGCGCCTGTTGCCAGCTCGGCTCGGTCATGGTCAGCCAATGCCGATAGGCCCGCAGCCGCCATTGCAGCATGAAGTCAGGTTCCTTTTTCCTGGCTGAGATCGCCCGGATGATCTCCTCATTCAAGCCCGGAGGAAGGGTCTCCGTCTCGATGTCCGAAACGAACCCGTATTTGTACTCGGTACTGACGAATTCCTGGATGGTTTCAGTGGCGGTGCTCATGAGGCAGAGGAAGTTTGTTTCGTGGAGCGGCCAGCGCAGTCAGGACAGCGACCGCGCACCGTGACTTCAAGCTGCGAGGCCAGGAACCCTTCCGGAAGGGGCACGTCCGGCAGGGGCGCATCGGGAAGCAGATCGATGTCATAGGCGCGACCGCATTCGTCGCAGTGGAAGTGGTGATGCTTGCGCAAGTTGGAACAATAACGGGTCGCAGAGCGATCCTGGTTGACCTGGCGCACCAGACCGCAGCTGACCAGGGCATCCAGGCAATTATAAACCGTGGCCATGGAGATATCGGGCATCCCTTTCTTGGCGCGGATAAAGACTTCTTCGGCGGTTGGATGGTCTTTTTTCTGGAGCAACACGTCATAGACGTGCTCGCGCTGGGCTGTCAGGCGCCTGCCGCTTTTCTCCAGGCGTTCTTGGAGGGAGCCATTGGCAGGCGTGTGTTCCGTCTTTCGACTCATACGCAACCACGCTAGGGAACAGGAGCCGGGTTTGTCAATATTTAGAATTATTCTAAATAAGGTTTTAACTGTAGCGGCGGTCTATGACCAACGCTCGTTCTCTCCATGAACCGACCCTCAGGTAGCAGCCGACGTCAGGAGGCTCACTCTACCCCAACGCGTTCTCCGGGAAAAAGATCAGAGCCTCGTGACCTCGGCTGCTACGTAAGATTGGGTTGGGTTCATGGCCCCAATGCGCGTCCAAAAGTAGGAGGTCCGTCCTACCCATAAACCGACCCTCACCCGGCCTTGCGGCCACCCTCTCCCATTTTCTCCCTAGCATGCGCGCAGTGTTTGTGGTGCTAAGCACGTACCGGCCCGTAACCCGCTATCACGGAGCCGGATCCGGATGCATCTGCAGCAATTCTCGGGCGGTCCCCGAGTCCATGACCAGCTTGCTGAACACGCGCAGCTTGTCGCTGGTCAGGATGGGCAGGAGCGCCCGGGCCCGAGTGTGGTCGGGCGGACATAAGCCGCAGGGGCGGGCGATTAGAATGACTTCCTTGTCCGTCTGAGTCGACATCTGGACCAATTCGTCCAGCTCGAACAAAGTGACGGCTCGCAGGTCATCGGGGTCCTCGACGATGGGGGCGGTTTGGGAGAAGGGACGGTATTGGCAATCCCCCACGCATTCGGCCCACCATTTGGGGCGGGTCTTGGGCTGGCTCGGCCGATGGCTGCTTTGGTCTTGGAACACGCGAAAGAGCGCATGGGGATCATTGCGGTCACCCATGGAGGTAACCACCAGACGCAGCTGTTTCTTGGCATCGAAGGCTTCCTTGATCCCGAGGGGTGGATGTGCGCGGAGCCGATCGAAGTCGCGGCTGGGCATCAACGTTTCGGCAAAGAACCCGAGACGCTGACCGACATTGCCTTGCCAGAACAGATTGAAATAACTGACCGGGGCGAACTGGGGTTGGTCGGCGGGACCGCCCGCGGTAATGGCGACCAGGTTCACTTTCGGGGCGGCCTGGTCGCTCTTGAGCGCCTGACTAAAGCGGTCGACAAAGTCGCGGGTGCCGCTACCGGGGCCCAGCCCGACCCAGACGGAGGGATGGCCAAGGTTGCTGGCAATTTTCTTAATCAAGTCCAGGGCCCACTCGGCGGCGGCATGGGACACGGCCTCATTGCTGCTGGGCATCGGGCAAGCCACCACGCGGACGCTTCCGGGTTTGCAATCGAAGAGCTTTTCCACTTTTCGGGCCAGCTCTTCCTCGATGGGGGGGTGGAGGCGGATGAATTTTTTTTCCAGGGCGAGGGCCAAGCGGGTGTAAACCTTTTCGCGGGTCATGTTGGCTCGAGGAAACTCCTGGTTGATCTGTTTCCAGATGTCGGTGGCAGTCTTTCGTTCCCGGAGCAGCAGTTCGGCGACGCGATAAGTGATCTCGTTATCTTGGTCGTTGGGCATAGGAGATGGCCGGCATTGCACACGAATTGGCACGTTTGGCCAATCCTCTTTGCTTTGTACAGTGTCGCTCAACAATTGGCAATCCGTTATATTGAAGTGTACAGAACCTACTGTTAATGTTAACCGATTTATAGATAGTTAGTTGTACGGACATTGGGCACTCACAAATGGGCTTGCATCCGTATCTGTGTGATAAATAGTATTGACTCATAGACCAGACACCTAGACCCACACGCCTATGCCTACGAGTAACCAGCCTTGTTTGGACTCTTCTGGAGTTGAACCCGACCCCCGCGAACCCCTTTTGCTCTATTGGCGCACGGAAATGGACCAGGAACATTATCTGACCTGCGATGTGGTGGAGTTGACCGGTGGATTCAGCGGTGATCTTCGGTACCTCAAGATCAACGGCACACGTCCCATGCCGTTGAACCGCGCCGAATTCCAGGTGCTTCTTGTCATCATGTGCCAAAACCGGACGGCTCGCGGTTTGCGCGTTCCCCGGGCGATCTACGCTCAATCCCGTTATCTGACCGGACGGGAAATTGTGGGCGCGGTGCGGGAGTGGAGTGCGGAGGTCCCGGCGGCGGCGTGGAACGGGGAAGACGACGGGGTTTTTAATGTTATTTCCAAGCTGCGCAAGAAGCTTTCCCGGAAAGGATTTCCGCGTCTTTTCGAAACTCTTAAGGAGCTCGACGGCGGTTACCGGCTGAGCACGCCGCCCTTCAACCAGATCATCAATCTGCGCACCGCGCTCCTTCCCTGATTGGTTCGTGGACAGGGATGAGATTTGGCCACGGTGAAGCAATATTAACGCTTCAGTGCGGTTCGAAGCGCGGTGGCTGGGCGAGGGGTCTGCGTGAATCAACGTCCTTCGTCGGCGTCGATATAGTCCACGAAACTCCGAATGTCATCGCGATGGCTCAAGCCGCTTTGTTCCTTGCGCATCTTGAGCCTGGCTTGCAGCGCTTCATCGTCCGCTCGCGGGTAATTCAGGATCCCCTCCGCATGCGCGGCCTTTTCCGCGTCGGTCTTCCGCACATGGACACGCACCCAATCGTAGACTTCGCCGTCCGTGATGGAGTTCTTGACCACTTCGACCATTTGTTCGTGCGTGACACCGGCGGCTTTGAGCCAGCGCTCATCCAATCCCTTGCCGAAATTATCGCGATAATCGGCGTGCAGTTTTCCCGCCAGATGGAGCCGGATCTTATCGATGTACCGCCCGAGATACAGCCAGCCGGCGACTCGCTCTCGCGGGCTGCGTGGATAAATGATGTCGCTCATAAAGCAAATGCTGACGTGGGGCAGCCATAGTGGGAAGGAGAAACATTGTTCCTTCCTATTTGCGTCGCACCTTGAGGGAGGCGAGGTCAAACCAAACCTCCCCCTTTTCGGCTCGAAGTTCACAAAGCAAGGCGGCTTCGCCGGATTCCCCGGGCACCTCGAATTCATATTCGACGGTCTGCCAGTCCGTGTCGCCAACCAGGCTGTGTTTGCGAGGTTGATGTTGGGATTGGCGGATCCCGGCGCCGACTCCCTTGGTATTGACGTCTTTGCTGAGAGGAGCCACTCCGGCAGTGCGCGCTTGGGCACTGAACAAATAGCGGCCGCCGGGCAGGATAACCCGGGTGCGCCAGGAAGCGGTGCAGCGTCCGGCCGGGCTGGCGGCGATATGCAGGGTCTTTCGACCGCTGGCATCGGTTGGTTGATCGAGAATACCGGTGCCGCGACTGTCGAGAGTCTGCCATTTGACCAGCATCGCTTCGCCGGAGTTGTCCAAGCGCAGGGGCTCAGGTTCAGGTTCGCTGAGGATTTCGCGGACTCGCCGTGCACGCAGTTGAACGGAATTCAACAAGTTGGCGACGGCCCGGTCATGCTCGCGGGCCAGCTCGGGGTTGATGGAAGCAAGGACGGGCTGAATCCGCGCCTGAAGTTTTTGGATATGATTGGTCAGGCGTTCGGCGGTGAAGACATTGGTGACGAGCTCGGCGGCGCGTTGGCGATAGCGGTGCTGGCCTTCGGCGGTTTCCAGAAATGCGCGCACGACGAGTCCTTCGGCCTGGCCGCGGGCGGGGATCACGCGGCCATTAGGATCCCAGAACATCTGATCCATGCCATGAGGAAAAAAAACCAGCTTATCGGTGTCGGGATCGTGATAGATGCGGTAATTGTTCTTTTTGAGCGTGTATCCGTCCCAGTGCCAGGTGAGCATCTCGAGGATGGAGAAGTTGAGAAACCGGTTAATGTCCAGGACGCGCTCGAGTCGCTGCAAACGCCGTTCCGGATTGGGTTCGAGGGCGGCTTCCGCGAGGGCCTTTAGATCAGCGCGGTTGGGAACGTCACCTTCCCCAGAGGTCCGTTCGAGGGGTTCGGTGATTTCGCGCAGGAAGCCTCCATCATAAAGGTTGCCTTTGACGTTTTTGAAATGGCGCCGGAGGAAGGCTTTGTCGAAGCCTTCCTTGAGCACATAGAGACCGAGGTCACGGCCATTCAATTCGACGCGTGCGTGCGTGGAGCGGGGGGTTGGGACGTCGGCCGCCAGAAACAAGTCAGCGCATAATGCCTCCGTCAGATAGGTCGGATCCTGAACGGAATTGTTCAGGGCCAGCTTGTCCAAGCCATGAAAATTTTGGCCGTCGACGAATTTGTCGAAATTGAGGGTGAGAGCGGGTTTGGCGTCGTCGATCGGGCGAAAGCTGCCGGCGGCACCTTTGAGGTGCAGGCCTACTTCCGGGTAAACGCGATCGCCTTCTCGAACCGTGGCGCGCACGTAGACGCGTGCGTTATTGCGCAGGCGCGTCAGATTTGTATCAGCGATCTGAATGCGCAGGGAAGGGATGCGGCCGCTCTCAAAGAAGTGGGCGGCTTGGTCCAGGTGATTGGTGCCGGCACGCGCGGTGCCCGGCAGGCCGGCGATCTGGAGGCACAACGCTAGCCACAGGGAAGCGGACCAGCCGGGGCCTCCTAACGCCGCCCGGACAGCGCGGCGGAGATCGGCACTGATTTTCATTAGTGTTGAGTTGAACGGCGCAGCGTTTGATTGGGCGTGTTCACTCACTCGAACCGCGGCTCGGGACAACCAGGAAAGGTTAGTCCAGGCTCGGCCAGGGCGGAATGAAATTCTTGCCCCAGAAATTCTTGCGCCAGGCCAGCCAACTGACCTTGGAGGGGCTTATTTCCGGCGCACGTAACCGTGTTGGTGGAACCACTCGACTGCATCCAAAAGCGCCTGGCGAGGCGGGGTTTGAGGAAGGCCCAGCTCGCGAATGGCCTTGTCGGGTTTGTAGTACATCTTGTGGCAAGCCATTCGTACGCCCGCCAACGGGACGCGCGGCGGCCTCCGGGTCAAGCCTGACAGCCACTCATCCACGTGGGCCGCTCCCAGGGCCAGGGAGTAAGGCAGGCGCAGCTTGGGCGCAGGCAGTCCGGTTAAGTTCGCCAGCACATCCAAAGTCTGCTTCAAGGTCCAGTTCCCGTCGGCATGAGCGAGAATATATCGTTCGCCGGGACGCCCTTTTTGTGCGGCCAGAATGTGGCCATCGGCGACATCGCGGATATGAATCCAATTCAGGCCGGTCTCGAGATACGCGGGCAGGGCGCGATTCAGGAAATCAAGGACGACTTGTCCGGTCGGAGTTGGTTTGACGTCGCGAGGGCCGACCGGAGCGGACGGGTTCACAATAACCACCGGCGCGCCCTGGGCAGCGAACGTTTTGGCCAGGAGTTCCGCCTGCCACTTGGACCGTTTGTAGTGGTTGTTCATCTGGGCCTCGCAGACGGGCGTATCTTCATCCCCCGCGTTCACATCGCCGTTGGCCGAAGCCTCGGGCAGGCCGATGCAGCCCACGGTGCTGGTGTAGATGATCCGAGAACAGCCTGCCTCCACCGCTGCCGCCAGAACCTGGCGTGTGCCTTCGACGTTGGCGGCATACATGGGGGCGTAATCGGCAAGCCACAAGTGGTACGATGCGGCGCAATGGAAACACCAATCGCACCCCCGCAGAGCCGCGGCCAGGGCCGAGCGACTGTGAATGTCTCCGGCGACCGGCTCGAAGGAGGCGCCAGCCAGTCCACGCCGGTCGCTGCCGGGGCGAAGAAGGGCCTTCACCCGATATCCGCGGCTGGCCAATTGATGGACCAGATTGGCGCCTAGGAAGCCGGAAGCGCCTGTGACAAAGCAGTTCATGAACGTGTGCCGGGTAGAGGCTAAAGCGAGGCAAGGGATCCGCCGATGAAAAAGTTACGAACGAAGTCGTTGCGGTCGTTCGAGGATCAACTGGGACCCAGGGGCCTGATCGAACCGTTTCGTTGGTCTGGACTGGGCACTGCCATGCTGAACAAAAGCTGCACACGACGGAAGCTGACCCGCAAGGAACAGCGGGATTTGGACATAGAAATCAGCTTTATGGAAGGGGTTGTGGACCGCGACCCCCAATGCCTGGATGCTTGGAAAGTGCTGAGCGACGACTACTCCCGGCGCGGCAAGCTGGATGAGGGATTGAAGACGGACGAACGGTTAGCCCGAATGCGGCCGGATGATCCGTCGGTCTTGTATAACCTGGCCTGCAGTTATTCGCTGGCCAAGAAGTTTGACGAAGCGGCCGGCGTGCTCAGCCGCGCGATCTCCAGCGGATTCGTTGACTTCAAGTGGTTGATGAAAGATCCTGATCTGGGCGCGCTGCGCAAGGAACCCCCCTTTAAGAAGGTCTGGGCCAAAATCAGCGCGTTCCAGACCGATGCTGAGTAAAGGCGCCCCCGCGGGGCCGGGTTCAAAAAGGACATCTTGCCATCCCTCCCGTTCGTGCGCTTAGCCTAGCGTCATGAACGTCACAGTCCGGGGGCGGAGCCGCCCGTACCGCACGGTCACCTTCGATTCGCGCACGAATCAAGTCCGATTGATCGAGCAACGACTGTTGCCGCACCAGTTTAAGGTCATTGCCACGGCGGAGTACGGGGCGACCGCGCGGGCCATCCGTGAGATGGTGGTGCGCGGTGCTGGGGCGATTGGGGCGACCGCCGCCTATGGGCTGGCCCAAGGGGCCCGCGCCTTCCGCGGGACCGACCTTCGCAAGTTTAGAGAGCATGTTGAGCATGTGTTCGCGACCTTAAAGGTCGCTCGACCAACTGCGGTCGACCCGGTCAACGCTATGCGACAGGTGCGACGGCGGATGGAGGCGGGAACAACGGTTGCCGAACAACAACAATTGGCTTGGGCAGCGGCAGAAGATTTCGCGCGGGAAGACATCGAACACTGCCGGGCCTTAGGCCATCACGGGGCTAACTTGATTCGCAACGGGCAACGCATCCTGACGCATTGTAACGCTGGTTGGCTGGCTTTTGTGGATGTCGGGAGTGCCACCGCTCCCCTCTATGCAGCGCAAGCCCAGGGCAAACAATTCCACGTGTATTGCGACGAAACCCGGCCCCGCTCCCAAGGTGCCACTCTCACCGCCTGGGAACTGGCCCAGCAAAATATTTCGCATCAGGTGATCGCCGACAACGCTGCCGGGCTGCTTTTTTCCCGCGGCGAGATCGATCTTGTCATCGTGGGAAGCGACCGGACGTTGGGGCGTACCGGCGAAGTGGCAAACAAGATTGGGACTTATACCAAAGCGGTTCTCGCGCATCGGCATGGTGTCCCCTTTTATGTGGCGATTCCGCTTTCGACCATTGATTGGACCTTGAAAGCCGGCCACAAGATCCCGATCGAGGAGCGGGATGCCAGCGAAGTGTTGGGAGCCTGGGGCAAGACCCGCTCCGGCCGGCTGGAATATGTGCGCGTCGCCAATCCCAGCAGCCCTGCGTTTAATCCGGGTTTTGATGTGACGCCGCCCGAATTGATCACTGGGATCATCACTCCGGCGGGCGTCTTCCGACCTCACGAACTTTGGCGACGCCGTTCGAAGCTGGGCGGGCCACCAGACAGTCGTTCGCCGAGGGGTTTTGTTTGAAAGACATGTTTCTCGTCTGGCGGCTTCATGGTAGTTGTTTTTCCATGAACCGACCCCATCTGGTAGCGGAATAATGTTCTCCACCCTCACACTGTTCGGCTCGCTGGCTTGCGTCAGTTTGGCAGTCACCCTCTGGCAGGTATGCGTGGGGTTTCGCTTTCCTTTGGGACGCCGGACAGCGGGCCGCCCGTATCTCCCGCCGATTACGATCCTCAAACCTTTAAAGGGCTGTGACAGTGAGACCGAGGGATGCCTGCGAAGTTGGCTGACGCAGGATTACGCCGGTTCGCTGCAGATTATTTTTGGGGTCGCATCCTCCGACGACCCGGTTTGTGGACTGGTGCGCCGTTTGATGGCGCAACATCCTGAACGCTCTGCGCAACTGCTGGTCTGCAGTGAGCGAATTGGAGCCAACGCCAAGGTATCGCAATTGGTGCAGTTGGATCGGTTGGCTGAGCACGACGTGGTTTGCGTGAGCGATGCCGATGTCTGGGTAGCTCCGGACTTCCTCACCCATGCGGTGCGTCCATTGGGAGACTCTCGCGTTGGCGTGGTGAGTTGTTTGTATCGGATGACAAATCACGAAGGGTGGGCGATGCGTTGGGAAGCGTTCAGCGTGAACGCCGATTTTTGGAGCCAGGTTTTACAATCTCTGAGTCTGAAGCCGATGCACTTCGCGCTCGGGGCCGTCATGATCACCACCCACGTGCGGTTGCGCAGCCTGGGCGGTTTCAACGCGCTGAGCGATCAGCTCGCCGACGACTACGAGCTCGGCAATCGCCTGGCCCGCGCCGGCGCCAGAATTGTCTTATCTCCTGAAGTCGTGGAATGTCGATCGGCGCGTTTGTGCTTTAAGGAAGTTTGGCGACATCAATTGCGCTGGGCCAGGACCATTCGGGTCTGTCAGCCTGTTCCGGTATTTTTCAGCATTGTCGGCAACGCTTCGCTCTGGCCGCTGGTCTGGCTGGCTACCGCTCATAATGGGAGTGTCGCGCTGATGGCTTTGGGCTGTCTGTTGGTGAGATTGTTGGGTGGCGCCTTGCTGGAGCACCGGTTTACCGGACACCTTCGGGCCAGTCGATGGGGGATGGCGATGGTTAAGGATCTCTTCCAGGTCTTTCTTTGGACCTTGTCGTTTTCGGGTAAACAAGTGACGTGGAGCGGGGCGCGCTACCGATTGGAAGAGGGTGGAAAGCTAATCCCGCTCGTTGAGCTGGAAGCAAAGTAGGCACCAAGGGAGCTCCCAAGGCAGGTCTGAAAGGAAAAGACACAGGCGCAGCCGAAAGGAACGACTGCGCCTGCGGGCACTATTCGTGCCCCCCACTGCCCCGTAACCACCCGGAGCAAATTCAAATATTCATTTTCAATCGGATCCAGTGCGGCGGCGGACGAGACCACCCAGAGCGCCGGCGTCTCATCCACGTGCATCCAGACAAACACACGCGTCCATCCCTGGACACCGCCGCACCAGTCCTTAGTCCAACGACCCCCTTGTCAAACTCTCGCAGTGCCGTCCTGTTGCGGGTCACCCAAGGGGGCACGGTGACACCGTTACGACCTGCTAAAATCCAAAGAACAACCGAAAAAACATGACCTACTGCCAGCGCACGAAACTCCGCACTGGAACGGCTTGTGGCCGCTCGTTTGCCCTTCGCACGCTTTCCGGACACAACCGTTTCAAGCTCAACGGAAAGAAGGTGCTGACCGGCGGCTCTTTGCTCTGCGGTCTCTGCCGAATGGGGAGCGTGAAACTCGCGCCCACTGTGTGAAGAAAGCGCAGCGGAATCTGGCCACCAGTTCTTTTGCCGTCAAAATCTCTGACTGCACGGGCTGACACACCTTTCTTTCAGCAAGCTCAAGGCCAGCTTTGGCACCGCGCGCATCCGGCACTCCTCATCGGTCAGGATTTGAACTCCGGTTTTTTGAGCTCAACCTCGCAATCATGCTCATTACAGGCAGATCAATCGCGCGCGACTTGCCGTCGCTTAAGAGCGATCAGTACGGGTCGCGATCCGATCTACCAGATCCATGGTAGAGAACCGATCCATCTGGATCGCAGAAAGATCGTCCTGAGGTGCGGGGATTTCACGCGGCAAGCGCGAGCTTCAAACAAAACAGTCAGAAAAAGGTCGTTCAACAAAAGTACGTGCCGGCCCCCAAACACCCTGTTAGCGTGCGCGCCGCCAGATGAACATCTTGCGGTTCACCGAACAGGAGTTCACCCAACGCCTTCAGGCGGTGGTACATCATTCCAGTCTTTTTGACCCTGTGATCGAGGAACGGGCCAGGACGATTGTCGAGGCGGTTCGCACGCGCGGGGATGCGGCGTTGTTGGAGCTGACCGAGCGTTTCGATGGGGCGAAGCTGCGAGCCGATCAGCTGGCGGTCTCCGCCCCGGAGTTTTTGGAATCATCGCTGCAGGCGACCCCTCATTTGCGCACGATGATATCCGCGGCCGCGCGCAACATCGAGCTGTTTAGCCGCAAATCCTTGAGGCGAAACTGGTCAACTCGAAATCGGCAAGGCGGAAAGGTTGGAGAGAAGTTTGACCCATTCCAGCGGGTTGGCGTTTACATTCCGGGCGGGACCGCGCCCTTGGTTTCCACGTGTCTCATGACCATTCTGCTGGCGCGCGTGGCTGGATGCCCTGAGATCGTGGTCTGCACGCCCTGCTCGGCCGATGGACACATAAATCCAAGTCTATTATTTGCGGCGCGGACGGCGGGCGCGACGGAGGTTTACCGGGTGGGCGGCGCTCAAGCCATTGCAGCGATGGCTTACGGCACAAGCACGATTCCCCGGGTGCAAAAGGTGTTTGGCCCGGGCAACGCCTATGTGGTGGCTGCCAAGCGGCTCCTCTTTGGTCTGGTTGCCGTGGATTTGCTTCCAGGGCCGAGCGAAGTGCTGGTGTTGGCGGATGACTCGGCCGACGCGAGCTTTGTGGCAGCCGATCTTCTGGCTCAAGCCGAACACGGGTCCGGACATGAACGGGTCTGGTTGGTCACGTCATCGGGCAAATTGCTGGCCGCAGTCGCGGCCGAGATCGAGAAACAACTGCCCGGTTTGTCTCGCCGCTCGTTTATCGAATCGACGCTGCGCAAGAATGGCTGGTTGATCCAGGTGAAGTCCCTGCCAGCCGCCATCGATCTGGTCAATCGGTTGGCGCCGGAGCACTGTGAAGTCATGTTGCGCCAGCCGGCATTAGCGGTCGGCAAGATCGTGAGTGCCGGCGCCATCTTCGTCGGGCCCTATGCGCCGACTGTGTTGGGAGATTATGTGGCTGGGCCCAGCCATACTCTTCCAACCGGAGGCGGAGGCCAGGCCTTTGCCGGGCTGACCGTCGATCAGTTCCAGAGGCGGACGAGTGTGGTGGAGTATTCCCGGTCGGCTTTACGGCAGTCGCTTCCTGTGATCCAAACGTTTGCGGAGTTGGAAGGCCTCGACGCGCACAGCCGGTCGGCTGCGATCCGCCTGGATGGGGCGAGGCGTACAGGTCGAGGGCCCACACGATGAAGGCAAGGAATGGCAGCCGGCCTCGTTCGAAGCCGCTGACTCGGAGTCGGTCCTCCAGGTGGGTCCGGCCTGTGGTGCAAGCATTGCACGCTTACGTGCCGGGCGAACAGCCGCGCATCCAAGGGTTGATCAAACTGAACACCAATGAGAACCCCTATCCGCCGTCTCCCCGCGTGCTGGAGGCGGTGCGATCGGCGGTCGACGGGCGCCTGCGCCTTTACCCGAACCCGACTGCCCAA
This sequence comes from Verrucomicrobiia bacterium, assembly GCA_035577805.1. GTDB lineage: Bacteria > Verrucomicrobiota > Verrucomicrobiia > Limisphaerales > JADJPG01 > DATLUX01. The sequence goes on along the minus strand of DATLUX010000462.1, from coordinate 8,123 downwards.
CTATTGCGAGAGAAACTGGCCAAGTTTCATCGGTGCTCAGCCCGAAACGTGATGGTGGGCAATGGGTCGGACGAAATCCTGGCTCTGGCGGTGCGAGCCTTTGTCGAACCGGCGGCAATAGCGGATGGCACGGCAACGTTTGACTCTGACGGACACAGCGGGCGTGACCGTTCGCGCAGCACGGTGCAATACTTCACGCCGAGTTATTCGCTTTATCCGGTGCTGGCCGCGGGTCACGGCGCGCACGTCAATGGCGTTCGATTGGCGGAAGGATTTACTCTCCCGAAGCCGGATGTATTACGCAGTTCCCAGAGCTGGGATTTCGAGGCGGCGCTCAGTCTGATCACGACGCCCAATGCGCCGGGCGGGCGCGCTTTTTCCACGGCGGCTCTGGAAGATCTCTGCAAGCGACAGCGTGGCGTCGTGGTGTTGGATGAAGCTTACGTGGACTTCGCCGAGGAGAATGCGCTTCGTCTTGCGTTGCGTTATCCGCATATCCTGGTGGCGCGCACGTTTTCCAAAGCCTATTCACTGTGTGCCTTGCGGATCGGATACGCCGTCGGCCATCCTGACTTAATCGTGGCGTTGGATAAGCTCAGGGACAGTTATAATGTCAATGCATTGGGGCAGGTGGCCGCCCTGGCTACTCTCGATGATTTGCCCTATTACCGCGCCAATTTTCGCCGAATCAAAGACACCCGAGGCCGCTTGAGTGAACAATTGGCCACCCTCGCATTTGAAGTCCTGCCGAGCCAGGCCAACTTCATCTTTGTCCGTCCCCCGGTCCTGGCTGCCCCGCAGTGGCTTGAGGCATTGGGCCAACGCAAAATCCTCGTTCGCTGGTTCGACGCTCCGGCGGTGCGCGATTACTTGCGCATCACGGTGGGAACCGATGCGGAGGCGAAGGCCTTGGTGAAGGCGGCGCGCGAGGTCCTCGTGACGGTCGGGCCCGGTCGGTCGGCGGGCGGTCGCGCGGTTTGAGTGGTCAACGATGAAAAGAGTTTTGTTCACATTGTTTTGGGTCGTGATGGGCGTGTTGGGGGCGGTGGGGTATGCCACCCTGGCGTTGCACCGGGGCGAACCAGTGAACTCGGTCTATGTGTTGTTGGCGGCGATTTGCTCCTACACGATTGGTTATCGTTTTTATTCGAAGTGGGTCGCGGCCAGGGTGCTGGCGTTAACTGATCGACGCGCTACTCCCTGTGAGGTTCGGGAGGACGGGAGGGATTTCGTCAGGACCAACAAATGGATCGTCTTTGGCCATCATTTCGCGGCCATTTCGGGGCCGGGTCCATTGGTGGGACCGGTGTTGGCGGCGCAGTTTGGTTATTTACCCGGCGCATTATGGATCCTGATCGGCGTGGTGATCGGAGGAGCGGTGCAGGACTTTGTGATCCTGTTTTGTTCGATGCGCCGGAACGGAAGCTCCCTGGGTCAGATGGTGAAGGAAGAACTCAACACGGCGGCAGGCATGGTTGGGGTGGCGGCCATTTTGGCCATCATGATCATCCTGCTGGCGGTGCTGGCGCTGGTGGTGGTGCAGGTGCTTGGGCACAGTCCGTGGGGCGTTTTTACAGTGGGGGCAACCATTCCGATCGCGCTGTTTATGGGGGGGTATCTGCGTTTTTGGCGGGTCGGGAAAGTGTTGGAAGTTTCCGCCCTCGGCGTGGTGTTGCTGCTGCTGGCGGTATGGGGCGGCCAATTTGTTCACGGCCATCCGATCTGGTCGCAGCGTCTCACGTTGACCGAGGAACAGCTGGCTTGGTCCATCCTCATTTACGGGTTGGCCGCCAGCATCCTGCCCGTTTGGCTGTTGCTGGCTCCCAGGGATTATCTGAGCACATTCATGAAGCTTGGAACCATTCTGGCCCTGGTGCTGGGCGTGCTGTTGGTGCGGCCAAACTTGCAGATGCCGGCGATCAGCCGGTTTGTGGATGGCAGCGGATTAGTGCTGGCCGGCAAGTTATTTCCCTTCTGTTTCATCACGATCGCCTGCGGAGCGATCTCGGGTTTTCACGCCCTTATTTCCAGCGGCATCACGCCCAAAATCATCACCCGCGAATCCTATGCGCGTCCGATTGGTTACGGGGCAATGTGCCTCGAATCGCTGGTCGCGATCATGGCGTTGGTGGCGGCGTGCTCGCTGGAGCCCGGGGTCTACTTGAGCATGAACGTCAAGGGCGACCCGGCCGCGACCATTCAAAAAGTTTCGAGCCTGGGGTTCCCGGTGCAACTAACGCAGATGGAGGATTTGGCGCACACGGTCGGGGAACAAACCTTGTTCGGGCGGACGGGCGGCGCGGCGACATTGGCGGTGGGGATGGCGCAGATCTTTAGCAAACTGACCCACGGCCGCTGGCTGGATCTTTGGTATCACTTCGCCACCATGTTTGAGGCGTTATTCATCCTCACCACCTTGGATGCTGGCACGCGCGTGGGCCGTTACCTGTTGCAGGATGTAATGGGCAGTCTCTGGAAGCCGCTGCGAGAAACGCGGAGCGTTCCGGCCAACGTCCTGGCCAGCGCGCTCGTGGTTGGCAGTTGGGGTTATTTTCTAATCCAAGGCGTCCGCGATCCTTTGGGTGGAATCAACTCGCTTTGGCCGCTGTTCGGTATCGCCAACCAGCTTCTGGCCAGCATCGCCCTTTGTCTTGCCACCACCGTGATCCTCAAAATGCAGCTGGGCCCCGCCTCGCTCTCCGCTTCAACGGCCAACCCAAAGCCGCGCGTCGGACGGCCGGTCTTCGCGCTGGTTACTTTGATTCCGCTGGCCTGGCTTCTAACGGTGACCATGACCGCAGGTGTCCAGAAGATCTTTCATCCGGACCCGCGCATTGGGTTCCTGAAGCAGGCCGCGGTTCTGGATCAGGCCTGGCCGGCATTGGAACAGACCCTGAAAACCGCGCAAGCTGGAGGCCAGGCGGACCAGCTTAAGGCGGCGGCAAAAGCTTTGCGCACGAATCGAGCGCAACGGTTCAACAACCGCTTGGACGCCGTGGTGGCCGGTCTATTCCTGGCCTTGGTCGCCACCATCGTTGCGCTGAGCGCCTTTGAATGGGCATTGCTGTTCCTGCGCAAACGGCCCGCGACGTTGCGGGAAAGCGAAGCGGTCTGGCTTCCGGATTATGCCCTCCACGAAGCCAAGCCGGTTGGGTGGCTGGGCGTCCTGGCTTTGGCACTGGGCTTGGCCCGCGAATTGTCCGGGGAAACGGCTTTGGCCCGGGCGGAAGCCGTCGGCCCGGGCCCGGAGCGCGAGCGGACGTGCGACTGTGGCGATCCCAGCCACGCGGTCCAAGTCGATCTCCTGAGACAAAGCGCCGCGGCCGAGGCGCCGGACCGGGGGCGGCTGTTTGAGGAAACGCTCAAGCGCCGGTTCGAAGGTGTCCACCGTTGCTGTTGACGAAGACCGATCGCATGAACGCGTTCCGCATCGGCCTTTTTGGGGGATCGTTTGATCCCGTGCACTGCGGCCATCTATTGGTGGCGCAAGCCGCTGGTGAAGAACTGGGGTTGCGGCGCCTGTTTTTTGTCCCGGCGGCGCGATCTCCCTTCAAGCCGGATAATGTGCCAGCGCCGGATGAGGCGCGTCTGCGAATGCTGCGGCTGGCTTTGGCGGGTCAGCCACAATACGAAGTGGATGACCAGGAGATTCGGCGGGGCGGTTTGTCGTATTCGATCGAGACGGCACGTGAATATGCGCGGCGTTTTCCGGAGGCGGAGTTGCATTACCTGGTGGGTGCCGATCATGTGCCGACCTTGCCGGCCTGGCGCGAAGCGACGGAGCTGGCCAGACTGGTTTTTTTTGTGGTCATCCCGCGACCCGGTTTGAAGTCGATGCCATTGCCGGCGCCGTTTCGAGGTTGCGAGCTGAAGGGATTTCCGCTGGGGGTGGCTTCTTCGCAAATTCGGCAGCGAGTCAAAGCTGGATTGACGCTGGCTGGACTCGTGCCGGAGGCTGTCGCCGAGGCGATCAAGAATTCCGGACTTTATCTTTAGACCTTGCTTCTCCAAGCTTCGCCCGATGGATTCGAAGAAACTGGCCCGGCTGTGTCGTGAGTTGGCGGACAACAAGAAGGCGGAAGACATCCTGATCCTGGATGTCCGGGCCATTTCCAGCGTAACCGATTATTTCGTGATTGCTTCGGGATCAAGCGAACCGCACCTGCGAGCCATTGCGGACGAACTGACCAACCAGCTTCGCAAGGAACATGCACTCAGTCCGCGGGCCCAGGACGGCACCGTGCAGGCGGGATGGGTGGTGCTCGATTTTTTTGATGTGATTGTGCACATCATGCGAACCGAGGTGCGGAAGCGCTACGACCTCGAAAGTCTTTGGGGAGACGCACCCAGAGTCAGAGCGGTCCGCCACCGGAGCCAGGTGAAAGTGTAAGTGAAGGTGTGGTTCGCGGGCTGTGCTGGTTGGCTTGGACAGGCGTGGCGAGCAGGCTGGCGCTGCTCGTTACCTCACTACGGCATTCGCTTAGGCGTGCAGGGCGGTTTTTTGGCTTTTGACTACGGCTGACGCGCCTGAGGCGGGCGTTCGGCTGAGTGCCGAAGCATGTCCTCAATGACTTTGGCGAATTCCTCGAGTCCCGTCGCTGGAATGATGATGGTGTCCCGGCGGCCCCCGACATCCTCAGTGATGCGGAGGAAGCGTCCGCGGGGATTCTCTTTGAGCGCGAAAACGAACGCTTTTCTTTCGATCTGGATCTTTTCGGTGTGCAGAGTGTCCTCGGCAATCGGCGGGCGCGAGCCCGGGTCGCCGGGGAAGCCATGCGGCGGACGGTCGTATGCAGGCATATGCGAATCTCCCTTTTGGATAGTGGGCTCGAAGGTTGTCCTATACCTCCTACACAGTTGGCAAACCACACGGAATGTCAACCCCTGAATTTGGCCGATGTACTGACGAAGCGCAGGTTGTCGGGAGGATGGGTGACGCGCCAGAAATAGAAAACCAAGCCTCCCAACGCGCAGAGGTTGGCCAGGGCGGACACCCGGTGCCAGACGCGAAAGGTTTTACCTGCCTCGACCCGTTCCGCGTCGGGGATGGCAACCGGCTTGAGCGACTCGCTCATGCTGTAACGGGTCAGATGCAGCCGCTTAAGCCGGGGCTGCAGCCAGAGCCCGCCGGCAAATCCCAGGCACAATAGACCCACCAAAACACTCAGCGTAAATCTCTGCAGGGCACGCCCCAGGTAAACCCACTCCGCCAGCAAATGCGCCAACGCAATCGTTCCGCAGATGTATTGCACGTAGAAATACCGCGCTAAAACCACTTCAGCCATGGCCCCGGCATAAAAAGGATGCATCCCGGCTGTTTCAAGGTACTTCGCTTCCCCGGTGAAAAATGCTGGAGCGGCGGCAAAGGTAACAAACACTGCGGCACCCAACCAAATCGCGGCGTTCAGCACGCCTATGAACCGGATGACCAGGATCACGCCCGCCACGCTAATGGAAAGCAGCACTGTGTGCCAAGTGGGAAAGCCCGGCGAGCGGCAGTCGCCCGACGGCGGGCGCGATGGATCAGCCGACAGTCTTCAGCCTGACAGTTTCGCGCGGGTCACTGCCGGCAGCGGCAGGTTGGTTTCCGTTCCTAACCAGCGCAGAGCCTGCTCCAGATCGAAAAACTTGCCTTCCAACTGCGCGTCGTAGGCTGCCTCCAGGATCACCCCAAAGTCGCGTCCAGGCGCCAGCCCCAGCTCGATGAGATGACGGCCCATCAGGATCGCAGCCGGCGCGCTGGATTGAACCTGGAGCTCCTCCGCCTTGGCCCAGAGAGCCAACAGACTCTCGGAAATCGTCCGGGGCCGAGGCGGTCGCCCAAATTGATCGGCGGTGATCACCACGATCAAATCCCGAATGGTCGATGGTTCCAGGCGTTTCGCCAACCGGCGCACCGATCGATCCGTCAGCGTCTGGAGGTGCGCCAGATGATTGGTGACCAGCGGAATGATTCGTTCGCGCAGGGCGATCGGCGTGTTAATCCGAAGCAAAAATTGTTCAGCCAACGGTCCCCCTGCTTCCTCGTGTCCGGGTGAAACAATTCGCATGTGCCCGTTTTTAAGAGCGGCTTGGGTGGTGGCCGGTTTAGCGAAGTCGTGGGCAAGCACGGCCAACGCATAGACGATTTTCGATTCCGAATCGGCCTTCTGCCACTCCGGCAGCGCGACCAGGGCATCCAGGCAATGGCAGGTATGGACGAACACATCGCCTTCCGGATGCCACTCCGGATCCTGCGGCGTGCCGGCGAGCGCCTGGACCTCCGGGAAATGCTGCACCCAGCCCGTCTCGGCCAGAAAACGCAGCCCTCGCGAAGGCACCACACTTTTCTCGGCCCACTTGAACCATTCGTCCCGAACCCGCTCGACGGCCAGCTCGTGGTAGGTGGCTTGGATGCTGCGGCAAAGATCGATGGTTTCGGGAGCCGCCTTGAGATTGAAACGCGCGGCAAACTGCATGCCGCGCAGGACGCGCAGTGGATCCTCGACGAAGGCAGGGCTGGTGTGCCGCAGCACGCGCCGCTCAAGATCTGTTCGCCCCCCAAAGAAATCGAGCAACTCCTGCCGGCGCGGATCGAACATCAGGGCGTTGATGGTGAAATCCCGGCGCGCTGCTGCTTCCCGTGGCGTGATGGCCGGATCGAATTCGATCTCAAAACCTTTATGGCCCCCCGCCACCTTGGAATCCCGGCGCGGAATGCTGAAATCAAACGTTTCGCCACTGGCGAGAGTCAGCTTCACGACTCCAAACGATCGCCCCACCAGATCCGTCCGGCCCCACGCCGACAACGCCGAGGCCAGCTTCTCGTAGCTGACTCCAAACACCTCCAGATCGAAGTCTTTCTGCGGTTTTCCCCGCAGCCAGTCCCGCACGCAGCCCCCAACCAAAAAAGCCCGCTTCAACTCGGCGGTTTCACCGAGGATCCGCACCAGTTCAGCTGGAAGGAAGGTGTTCATGCGGACGCAGCCTGCCAAAGCTAACCCGATAAGCGCAGGGAAGAAACAACTTCCTTCGACCAACAAGTTGGTCGATCCGAGCAAGGCGGTGGTCGATCCGAGCAAAGCCCATGGTCGATCGGGCCGCGGGTTCTGCTCCTTGGCGACACCCGAACATCATCCAGGTTAGCCTCGTTGCTTGAGAATGGGTCCAGTCAGGTCTCCGAGGCGCTGACGCTGCATTCCCTGCGCATCGAAGTTCTCTGGAGCCAGCCACTGCAGAAAGGCCTGCCAAAGCGCGGGCCATTCCTGATCAATCGCGGCGTACCAGGCGGTGTCGCGATTGCGTCCCTTGATCACGGCCGCCTGTCTGAACACACCTTCGAAAGAGAAGCCAAGCCGCTGTGCGGCCGCCCGGGAAGCTGCGTTGAGCGCATGACATTTCCACTCGTACCGCCGGTAACCGAGTTCGAAGGCGTGTTTCATCATGAGGAACATCGCTTCAGTCGCGGCCCGGGTCCGTTGCAACCAAGGTGAATAATTCAGATGCCCAACCTCGATGCTGCCTTTGGCCGGATCGATGCGCAGATAGCTGGCTACTCCCACCGCATCCTGTGCGCCAGTAATGATTGCATAAAATAACGGGTCGGTTCCCGCGCAGAACTGCTCCATCCAGGAATGGTAGCTGGTGAGGTTCTCGAAGGGCCCATACGGAAGGTAGGTCCAGCTCCGCCCGGCCGTGTCCAGCGCGTTCGCTGCGAACAAAGCGGCGGCGTGTCGTGCCGGGTCGAGCGGTTCCAGCCGGCAGTACCGCCCTTCCATCGTCTCTCGCACCGGACAAGGTGGTGGTTTCCAACCGGGCACCGGTATACCCAAGGGCAAGTCGGCTGAGTCTGTTTCGTTTGTCATCGTCGACAGGGCCTTATTCGAGAATCTCCGTCAGCACCTTGGCGTCGGCGGAAAATTTTTCGCCTAAGAGATGGGCGATGGTGGGGGCGACGCTGCGGTTATCGATGAGGCCGATCTTCACGCCACGTTTGATACCGCGTCCGACCGCGACGAAGAGCGCATTCATGTTGGGGTTCGAGGCGAGGTAACCGTGATTACCCAGATTGCCCGCGGCCAGGGTGACCGCGGTGATGGCTTCGTTGCCGCTGCTGATGTTGGAGAAGCCGTGGTTGGGTTTTG
>DATLUX010000461.1:0-13410 GCA_035577805.1 Verrucomicrobiia bacterium | reverse complement strand
CGCATTCCACCTTGGCTCGGCACAGCGATTTGGTTCTGCGCGTCAAGGTGCCCAAGGAAGCTTGCCCCTTCAACCTGGCGCCGACTTCGAGCACTACCGCCATGCTGGTGCTGGGCGACGCACTGGCCATGGCCATTCTCGAAGCGCGCGGCTTTCAAGAGAACGACTTCGCCCGCTATCATCCGGCCGGGGCCATCGGACGATCGCTTCTGCTCCGGGTGCGCGACATCATGCGCACCGGCCCCCGCAACGCCACCGCCCTCCAGTCCGTCACCGTCAAGGAGGCGTTGCTGCTCATGACCCGCGCCAAGTCCGGCAGCGTCACGATCATCGACCAACGAGGCAAACTGGCCGGCGTCTTCACCGACGGCGATCTACGCCGGCACATGGCCGCCGACGACGAGATCCTTTCGCGACCGCTGCAGAAAGTGATGACGCGCCACCCGATCTGCGTTCAGGAGGAAGCTCTGGCCGCCGAGGCCCTAAGAATTTTCAACGAACGCACGATCGATGATCTGGTGGTCATCAACCGAAAACGGGAACCAGTGGGGTTGGTGGATCTGCAGGATTTACCCAAGCTGAAGATTGTCTAGGGCTTGGTTGCTGGTGGCTGGTTGTTAGTTGTTCGCTATTGGCTATTGGTTATTATTGGCTATTGGCTATTCCTTCTTAAGCCGTCTTTCTGAAGTTGGTGCTTTCGTGCCCGAATTGTCCGTGGCACAGTGGAGTTGCTCCATGATATCGCGAGCGACCAACGAAAGTGACGCTTCCGCGGCGCAGGTGACCGGCTTTGAGAGCACGCATTGGACGGTGGTGTTGGAGGCCGCCCAGCACGATTCGCCGTTGGGCCAGGTGGCTCTGGGAACATTGTATCGCACCTACTGGAAACCCATCCAAGCGTTCGTGCGGCGCAGCGGAGTTTCTGCGCAAGAGGCGGACGAGCTCACGCAGGACTTTTTTGGGCGCTTGGTAGAGAGGAACTGGCTGGGGTCAATCACGCGCGAAGGCGGACGTTTCCGTTCGGTTTTGCTCACCGCGGTTAAACATTTCCTGTCTCATGCTCGGGATCATGATCGGGCTGCCAAACGCGGCGGCGGCCGGCTGCCGCTCTCGTTGGAAGGTCATGAATGGGCCAGAGGCGAGTTGCCGGAACCGGCTGATCACACGACCCCGGAGTCAGTTTTCGAACAGCGCTGGGCGGTGGGCTTGCTGGAGGAAGCCATGACTCGGTTGCGCGCGGAATACGTGCGGGCCGAGAAGGCTGACCTCTTCGATGAGTTGGAAGTATTCTTGTCCGGCAGCAGCCGCCCCAAGCCTCACGCCGAAATCGCGGCCCGGCACGATATCAGTGTGGGCGCCGTGGCGGTGGCGATCTACCGATTACGACGGCGTTACGGCGAACTGCTCCGCGCCCAGGTGGCGCGAACGGTCGCGGATCCCGCCGAGGTGAATGATGAACTGCGCCACCTCATCGCGGTGCTGGGACGGACCAGTTGACACGCGCAGAGCAAATTGTGGCGCTAAACACGTACGCGGTGATAGACCGCCGTTACAGTAGTCAGCGCGCTAAACAGGTACCAGAAAATTTCCTGTAAGAATTCACGTTCGCTGCGTAGGGAAGGATCTTGAAGGTGACAGCAGAATTGTGTCGTGAGTGTGGCACCGAAGCATCCGCCAGCGGCCCGGAAGGTCACTGCGCGAATTGCCTTTTGCTGCTTGGCCTCGGCTCGGCCGCGGAGCCAGCGCCCGCCGATCGCCTGGAGAGCTCTGACCTCACGCACATCCTGGCCAAGCCGCACGGTTCCCTTGGCGTAAAATTTCATCGCCTCGCCGATTACGAGTTGATCGAAGAGATCGCTCGCGGGGGAATGGGCGTGGTCTTTCGGGCCCGCCACGTCAGGCTGAGCCGGACGGTGGCGCTCAAATTCGTCCTCGGTGGCCGCCTGGCGTCCCCTGCCCTGGTCAAACGATTCCAGGTCGAAGCCGAAGCAGCGGCGTCGCTGCAGCATCCGCATATCGTCTCGATCTTCGAGATTGGGGAACACGACGGGCATCATTTCTACAGCATGGAACTAGTGGAGGGGGCGAGCCTGGACCAGTCGTTGGCCCAATACCAACCGGTGCCTGCGCCAACGCCCAAGACTGCCCAGGCACTCGGGCAAAACCAGCGCCACCCCGCCCAGCTGATCGGCCGGATTGCCCGCGCCGTGGATTATGCCCATCAACGCGGCGTGCTGCACCGCGACCTTAAGCCGAGCAACATCCTGATCGATCGCAGTGGCGAACCACATCTGACCGATTTTGGGTTGGCCAAGCTGCTGCATTCGGATCGGACCCAGGTCACAGTGGGGGACGCCATCCTTGGCACCCCCAATTATATGGCCCCGGAAGTCGCTTCCGGCCGCTCCCAACACGCCACCACCGCCGCTGATATCTACAGCTTAGGAGCGATTCTGTATGAGTTGCTGACGGGCGTTCCGCCCTTCCAAGCCCCGACCGCCGTGGAGATTTGGCGCCGGGCGGTCGAAGAAGAACCGAAGAATCCGACGGCCATGAACCGGGCCGTTGACCTGGATCTCGCAACCATTTGTCTGCATTGCTTGGAAAAAGATCCGGCTCGCCGTTATGCCTCAGCTCAGGCGCTGGCCGACGACCTCGACCATTGGCTGGCGGGTGAACCGATTACGGCCCGCCCGGTTGCGTACGGCGAACGCCTCTGGCGCTGGTGCTGGCGCAAACCCGCCCTCGCGGGCCTGACACTCGTCACGATATTAACAGGTTTGGCCGGTGTGATTGGGATCTCAGTCCAGGCACGGCGTGCGCAACTGACGGTCCGCAACACGCGCCTGCACCTTTACGCCGCCGATGTCGGTCTCGCCCAACAATCCCTCCGGGAAGGCAACTTTGGTCGCGCTCGCCAGCTCCTTGATGCGTATGTGCCGGGGCCCGGCGAAGAAGATTTGCGCGGGTTTGAATGGCGCCTCTTTCGCCAAGCCGCCCAAGGGGATTACGCGGCGCGTTTGCTTGTGCATACCAGCGCTGTTCGGATGGTGGCGTTTTCTCCTGACCACCGTTGGCTAGTCACCGGGGCCGCCGAGCCGGCCGTCAAGATCTGGAATTTCAGACAACGGCACGTGGAGAAGACACTCAGCGGGCATACCGGCGCCGTCACTTGCGTCGCCTTCTCGCCCGACTCCCACCTGCTCGCCACCGGCGCGCAGGATGGCTGGCTCAAACTCTGGGATACCACCACCTGGCAGGTCATCACGCAACTGGCTTGTCGCCCGTTTGCGGCTGGATTCGCTCCACACGAACCGTGGCTGGTCTACTCGGAGGGCGGCTCCATCAATTTGGCGACTGGCCGGGTGCGCGTCTGGAATTATCAGACCGGCCAACGGCTCGCCACCTGGACCAACGTGGGCAATCGTTTCGCTCTGACGCCCGACGGCCGCTCCATCCTGATCGGTGGCGAATTCCTTGGGTTATGGGACATGCCGCAACCCGGCCGCCCGGTTGGTTCTGCCCGGTGGCGGTTTTCGGAACCGTTCTCCACGCTCTCGATCGATGTTTCGCCCGATGGCATGAAGTTCGCCGCCTGCAGCTTTCAAGGGGGCGTGCGCGTGTTTAATCTGGAACAGCCTGAAGAATCCGTGGCTCTGCGAGGCTACAGTGGCCGGCCGCGCTGGGTTGCTTTCTCTCCCAACGGCGCCCAGCTCGCTTTGGCCGGTGGCGATCAATCCTTGCGGATATGGAACGTGTCGTCCTGGAAGCGGATGCAGACCACTTCGCGAGCCTTACGGGGCCATGGGGTCGGCGTGCGTTGCGTGGCCTTTAGTCCCGATGGCGAGACTCTGGCCAGCGGCGACAGAGACGGCGCCATTCTGCTTTGGGACCTGACGAAGCATGTGCTTGCCTTCAGCGTGACGAACGCGTTCGTCAGTTACACCAACATGCCGCCGGTGTTTTCCCGCGACTCAAAATGGATGGCCGCGCCCAGCGCACCGGGCGAATGCGGACTTTGGGATCTGACCACGCGCGAACGCTGCCACACCTTCCCGGGCGCGCTCATCCCCTTGGGCTTGTCCGAGGATCATCAAACCTTCACTGCTTTGGGCACCGACTACAGTGCCCAGTTCTGGGACGTCAGCAGCGGAAAGTTACGCGAGAGCGCCCGGTTTGTGAAAGCGGAGCCGGCCGTTACCGCTACGCTGTCGCCCGACGGACATGTCCTTGCCGTGGGTTACCTGGACGGTTTCTTCGCCTTGTGGGACATGGCGAGTCAACGCGAGCTTTGGCGTCACCACGGGCATCGCAGCTACGTGCGTGAATGTGCCTTCTCTGGGGACGGCCGGTGGCTGGCGACCGCCAGCGACGATGGCACTGCCAAACTCTGGGACCTGCAGGCTCACCGCGAACTGGTCACGCTGCTTGGCCACAGCGAGATGGTCTGGGCGGTCGCGATTTCTTCAGACCAAACCATGTTGGCCACCTCCGGCTCCGACCACAGCGCCCGCCTGTGGTCGGCTCCTTCCGGTCAGCTTCTGGCCATCCTCACCGGGCACAAGGAAGGTGTATTTCGAGTGGCGTTCTCCCCGGACAACAAAACGTTGGCCACGGCGAGCGACGATGACTCAGTGCGGTTATGGCACCTGGCCACCCGGCGCGAAGTTGGCCGCCTCGATCATGGCCGGAACGTTTCCTCCGTTCGCTTCTCCCCTGATGGCGAGCTGCTGGTGTCCGGAGCGCAACGGAATGAGATCCATTTTTATCCGGCCCAGAGCTTCCGGGCCTTGGAAGACGAAGATCGCCGGCGCATCGTGCGGGAGTAAGCCACGAGCCGTTTACGGGGAGATTTGCTCAAGCGAGAGTCGGCGCTTCCAAGATAGACCGCCTACGGTAGCGTTGGTGGTGCTAAACACGTGCAATCTTGGTAAGATTCGCCTGGATTTCCGTTGGTACTGGTACGACGCAAAATGAAAACACGGTTATTGTTCGGCTAGATGAAAGCCCGCACGGTTCTCATACTCATTGGTGCTCTGGGCCTCAGCACGAGGGCGTCCGCCGCGCCCTACGTGGCGGCCGGAGCCACCTGGACATATCTCGATAACGCCACTGAGCCAGGCACGGATTGGACCCTGCCTGCTTACAATGACGGCACCTGGCCTGAGGGGGCGGCTCAGTTCGGGTTCGGCGATGGCGATGAAACAACTGTGCTGAACGCTGGAATTGTCACAGCCTATTTTCGTCATGCGTTTACTGTAACCGGCGCCGACTTGGTCCCCAGCCTGCGCCTGCGGGTGCTGCGCGATGACGGAGCGGCCGTTTATCTCAATGGCGTTGAGATCTTTCGCAGCAACTTGCCGCCCGGGCCCCTCACCTATAACACGCTCGCCCTGACGACCGTCAGTGGTGCGGAAGAGACCACGGAGTTCGTCACCGCTGACTTGAACGCCCGCTTGCTCGTGGAAGGCCGGAACGTCCTGGCGGTGGAAGTGCACCAGGCCAGCGCGGCTAGTTCTGATCTCAGTTTTGATCTGGAATTGCTCCGCAGCGATCTGCCGCCTCCGCCAGATTTGCCCGTTATCCGCATCGATGCCCTGGATGCAACCGCCGCGGAGCCGGGCAACGACACGGGATTGGTGCGCATCAGCCGCACGGGCCCGACGAATGAAGCTCTCCAGATTTCGATCAACATCAGCGGCAACGCGAACAACGGCGCCGACTGCGTATTGCTGCCCGGAACAGTGTTGATTCCAGCCGGGATTGCGGCCGTGGATTTGCTGGTCGAACCACTGGACGACAATCTGGTGGAAGGCCCCGAGACGTTGGTCTTCGCTTTGGTGCAACCGCCGTGCGCCAATCATATCCCGCCCGACCCCGGTTGTTACCGAGTGGGCGCGCCCGACCAGGCCTCCGTTAACATCCTGGACGACGATGCCCAACCGCCTCCGCCACCCCCGCCTCCTCCGCCCGGCACCGGCGCTCCTGACGACCAGGTCAATCCGGCTATCGCTTCCGACGGCGATGGTTATCTGGTGGTCTGGGCCGATAAGCGCAACACAGCGGGTGAATACGACATTTACGGCGCGCGGGTGTCGGCGAGCGGAGAAGTGTTGGATCCTGAAGGCATCGCCATTTGCACAGCGCCGGAGTCCCAGTGGTATCCAGCCGTGGCGTTCGATGGCGCCAATTATCTGGTCGTGTGGTCAGACGGCCGTGCCAACAACCTGCCGGATCCTTCCCTGGAACTTTATGCGGCGCGCGTCACGCCCGAGGGTGCAGTGCTGGACCCGGACGGCTTTCCGGTAACGCACGGCGAAGTGGTTTATCAGCCAACGGTTGCTTTTAACGGCACGGAATGCCTCGTGGCCGGTTATGCCTGGAACCACAATGGCCATCGCGGCAGCACGCTGCTTGGGGTGCGGGTCACGCCCACTGCCGAGATCCGCGACATGGAAGAGTTGGTTATTCACGAATCGATTGGCGGTGATTATCCCGCCATCGCCTCTCGTTTGGGCGAGGATTGGCTGGTGGTCTGGAATCAGGGCGCCGACGGAATCGCGGGCTCGCGAGTAAGTCGCCTCGGCGAGATCTCCGCGCCTCAGGATCTCGTGGCCAATGGCGAGACCTGGGTGCATGGCTTGGCGGCCGTCGGCAGCGATTGTTTCCTGACCTCGACGGCGCGGCGATCGATCGGGACTGATACCTACGTGCTGGACGTGTTCGGTACTTGGATCGGACAGGAGGGCCGCGCCCGGAACACCTTGCTGGTTGCCGCTAACACCAATCAAACGGTGGGCAGCCATCTACAGCCCACCACCTATTACCAGGACCATCCCTCGCCTGCGTTCAACGGCTCCGAGATCGTGGTCGTTTGGGAGGCGGGTGCCATTTATACCAACGGCGGCAATTACATGTTCCTTTCGGATATCCGTGCTGCCCGCGTGGGCCTCGATGGCTCCGTCGCTCCGGTCATTTCCCTGTGCTCCGCTCCGCAAGACCAAAGCGCTCCAGCTCTCGCGGCCAACGGTTCGGATTTCATGGCCGTCTGGCACGATGCGCGCACCGCCCCGCCCCAGGATTACAGTCCCTCCGGCCAGTTCGATATTTACGGCGGACGGGTGCGGGCGGACGGCGAAGCTGTCGACGGCGATGGGTTCATCGTCAGTGGCGTGACCGCCCCCGATGAGGACCAGGACGGCGTGCCCGATGACGTCGACGCCTGTCCGCAAACCTCATTAGGCTCCGTGGTGGATGGGCAAGGTTGCAGTCTGGACCAACTTTGCCCATGTAACGCGCCGTGGGCCAATCACGGCGAGTACGTAGACTGTGTCATCGAGCATGCTTGGGCTTTCTATCGCGACGGATTGATCACCATTGAAGAGCGGCGCCGCGTCACGCAGGAGGCAGTCCAATCGGATTGCGGGCGCCAACCCCTCGAGATCGAGCCGATGCAGCTTCATCTTCTTCCACTGACGCCGCAGGAATGTCAGCGCGAAGGAGTGCAATTTGTGGTCAGCAGCAGCGATATCCTGAGCAGTTGCATCGTGGAAACCTCGACGAATCTCAAGGACTGGACCCTCGTGCGCACGGTCGCGCCCTCCGATTTGGGCGGCGAAGTCATTTGCCCACGAGGAGATGAACCCGCACGCTTCTTCCGGATACGCAGAACCGCGCCGTAAAGGCTTAGGCAGATGCACCACAGCGATCAAGGGACGGCGACCGTAACACCGGAGGACTAAACATGACTGCACGAACAGCCCAGCGGCACACTTTACAAAGTGTGCCGTCAGCCCTATGTCGTTCACCAAGGAACACTTGCTTCACCGATCTCAGAACGGAACGTAGGCGAACCGGGTTTGCACGCGCCAATCCGGTCAATGCTCAGGGAATTGATGACTGGTATTGTGGACTGGGTATTGCGAGGTCCGCGATGTTGCGTCACCAACAAGGAGATGCGCGACCTGCAACAGCTCATGAAGGCAATCAGTCCACCTGAGCGAGTCACCGGAATCCTCAATCCTCAATATCCAGTCAGCAATCTCCCCGGCCGGGACACCGGTCGAGGGCATGGAGTTACTTGAGGTGAAACGGGTGGAACAAAAACCCTTCCCGGGTTGGCGGGCGCCTGCTTCAATGTCGGCTTCATGAAGTTGCTCGTGCTCGGCTCGGGTGGCCGCGAACACGCTCTGGTCTGGAAACTGGCGCAATCCCCGCACGTCACGCAGATGTGGTGCGCACCCGGCAATGCCGGCATGGCCGCGGAACGCCTGGCCAAGAACGGGGCTCTGGTGGAGAACACGCCCATCGGCGCGGAAGATTTGCCGGCGCTGCTCCGGTTCGCACAGGAACAGCGCATCGATTTTACCGTGGTCGGCCCAGATAATCCGCTGGCCTTGGGGGTGGTGGACCTATTCCAACGACACGGCCTGCTCATCTGGGGTCCCAACCAGAAGGCGGCTCAATTCGAGTCCTCCAAGGCGTTCGCACAGGATTTCATGGAACGTCACGGCATTCCCACGGCGCGGTCCGGCACCTTCACGGACCCAGGCGCCGCCAAACGTTTTGCTGCGTCGCTAGGAGGCCGTTGTGCCGTGAAAGCAGATGGACTCGCTCTCGGGAAGGGGGTCTTGCTCTGCCAGGACGTGGCGGCGGCCGACCGGGCCATCGATGAAGTGTTGCTCGGTCGCGCGTTCGGCAGCGCCGGCGCGCGCATCGTCATCCAGGAATTTCTCGAAGGCACTGAGATCTCACTGCACGCGCTTTGCGACGGCCAGAACGCCCGCCTGTTCCCCACGGCCCAGGATCACAAACGGGCCCTCGACCATGACCAAGGCCTTAATACCGGCGGGATGGGCACTTATTCGCCCGCCCCCTTTTTGACCATTGAACAACTGGCCGTCGTCGGTGCTCAGATTTTGACTCCGTGGAGCAAAGGCTGCGCCGCCGAAGGGATCGACTTTCGTGGCATCCTCTACCCTGGTGTCATGCTGACTCAGCAGGGACCAAAAGTGCTCGAGTTCAATGCGCGCTTTGGTGATCCGGAAACGCAGGTCTATCTCACCCGCATGGAAAATGATCTCGTCGAACTGCTGCAAGCGAGCGTCGACGGATCGCTTGATCGCATCGCGCTTAAGTGGAGTCCGTTGACTTCGGTATGTGTGGTGATGGCCTCGGGTGGTTACCCCGGATCCTATTCGAAGGGTAAACTCATCCGCGGCCTGACCGAAGCAGCCGCCCTTCCCAACACGAAGGTCTTTCACGCCGGCACCGTCGCGGCCAAGGCTGACACATTGACCAACGGCGGCCGCGTGCTCGGCGTTACCGGCTGGGGCAAGGACCTCGCCACGGCGCGGGACGTGGCCTACACCGCCGTAGCGAAGATCCAATTCGAAGGCGCCCACTTCCGGCGGGATATCGGGGCCAAGGGGCTGCGCGCTTAGCGCGATCCTCGCTCTTGGTCGCTCAGCCTGGTCGACAATCTCGGTCGAGGCCGATCCGCGGGTGGAGTGATTTTCAATTTTCAATTTTTTCAATTTCCGATTTGCGATTGGATGAGACCGGCAATCGAAATTCGTCTATCGGCACACTTTGCAAAGTGTGCCACCAACGCAAACGGGCTGCGCTCGGTGCAAAAACGGTTCCGGCGTACCGATCGCGGCTCCGAACCCAGCAAGAGGACACGGTGCTGCTAAACGCTGCGTGCACGCGGGGAGCTAGACCCACAGTTCGAATCGAGCGCCAACGGCCGGGAATTCCTGAGCCGTTAGCGCGGCCCTGCAGGCCGCCGCATTCCTGACGAAGGCAACCCAGGCCTTCGGCCTGGTACGCGTTTAGCGTGCTACTGTAACTGCTGTAGGGGCGCTCTATGACCGCCGTGGCACACTTTGCAAAGTGTGCCGACCAAGAGGAGCGTCCCGGACTCAGAAAACCTGGTCGCCCAACCTAGTCGGCAATCTTGGTCGAAGACGACCCGCGGGCGAGATTCGACAAGGACGCGGACCAAGAAGGAATGTCCCCAACTCGGAGAACCTGGTCGCTCATCCTGGTCCTCGGTTAGTTGGTTAGTTGGTTAGATCCTGGGTTGCAGCGTTCCGCGGCCCTGGGTAGCCTGCCGCCGGTCACGTTCTATGAACTCATCGTTGCTTCGCGCGTTTTCGTATCTGGTTTTGTTCCCGGCCGCGTATGCCCAACTGGCCTCGGCTAACGCCGCGTCCGAGCTGTCGCTTCCCACGCGCGCCCGGATTCGGGCCGCGCCCGACACAAACCAATGGCAGGTGATCGAGCGCACCGTCCAATGGGATCCTCAAAAGACAGCCATCGTGATCTGCGATATGTGGGACCAGCACTGGTGCGCCGGCGCCACCCGCCGAGTGGCGGAGATGGCTCCCCGCATGAACGACCTGATCAAAAAAGCGCGGGCCCAGGGAGTTTTCATCATTCATTGCCCGAGTGACACGATGAAGTTTTACGCGGACACCCCCGGACGCAAGCTGGCCCAAAGCGCCCCAAGCGTCACCCCCAAGGTCCCTTTGCAAAAATGGTGTTCGTTGGATCGGACGCAGGAAGCGCCGTTGCCGATCGACGATGCGGACGGCGGTTGTGACGACGTGCCGCCCTGCAAGGGTTATTCCGCCTGGAAACAGCAGATCCCGACCTTGGAAATTCAGCCGGGGGACGCCATCACCGACAGTGCGGAGGCGTACTACCTGATGCAAGAGCGGGGCATCGACAACGTAATCGTTATGGGGGTGCACCTGAACATGTGCGTGCTGGGACGGCCCTTCTCGATTCGCCAGATGGTCAAGCAAGGCAAAAACGTCCTCTTGATGCGCGATCTCACGGACACGATGTACAACTCGCGCCAGCGTCCTTTTGTGCCGCATTGCGTCGGGACCGCGTTGATGATCGAACACGTCGAGAAATATTGGTGCCCGACCATCAGCAGCGTCGCGTTCCTGGGCGGCAAAGAATTCAGATTCCGGGAAGATCAACGACCCCGAGTCGTGATGTTGATCGGCGAGGACGAGTATCACACCTGGGAAACGCTTCCGGCTTTCGCCCGCCAGGAACTCGAATGGCGCGGCTTGCAGGTAACCGTCATCCAGGAGCCGAAAGAGAAGCCGGGCCAGTTCGTCGGTCTGGTCGAGGCGCTTCGCGATGCTGATGTGCTCGTCCTGAGCGCGCGCCGGCGCGGCCTGCCCAAAGCACAACTGGACGCCCTTCGCGCCTTCTTAAATGCCGGCAAACCGCTCATCGGCCTGCGCACCGCCAGTCACGCCTTCGCCCCGCGCGCACAGACCTCCGCCAATGCCAATGCGAATGCCAATGCGAATCCTAATGCCAATGCCAATGCTAATGGCGACCTGGCCAACCTCGCCAACCTCGCCAACCTCGCGTATTGGCCGGAGTTTGATCCGGAAGTCCTCGGCGGGCATTACACCGGGCATCACGGCGAAGGCCCGGAGACCACCGTGCGCGCCGCCGACGGCGCCCAAAAACATCCCGTGTTAACCGGCGTGGACCTCGCCCAGCTCGCCGGTCACGGTTCCCTCTACAAAGCAAGTCCTCTGAAGGCCGATGCCCAACCGTTGCTCCTTGGCTCGGTGCCCGGGCAGCCGTCTGAACCGGTGGCTTGGACGCACACGTACGGCCCCAAAAACGCGCGCGTGTTCTACACGTCGTTCGGGCACCCGCAAGATTTCGCCAGTCCCGTCTTCCGGCGCCTCCTTCTCAATGCCGTTCTTTGGGCGGTCAATCAGCCAATTCCGCCGGCCACCGCGGGCCTGGCGCCGGCTTCGGCCGACGCGAAAAATTTTGCCGACCATTGGCAGCCTCTGGGGGTGCCGGGAACATGGGAAGATCAGGCGCACCTCAATTACGACGGGATCGCCTGGTACCGATGTTTCGTCCGGCTGCCCGCGGACTGGAGCAGCAAGGATCTCACCTTGGCGGTTGAGAACGTGGACAACGCCCACGAAGCCTACTTCAACGGCGCGAAAGTGGGCGGCGCCGGCCGTTTTCCGCCCAATTACCAAAACGGCATCGACCAAGCCAATCGTTACGTGATTCCGCCCGAAGCAGTGAAGACAAACGGATGGAACGTCGTGGCTTTGCGCGTCTACGATCACGATGGACGCGGCGGCTTTAAGGGAGCAGCGCCTCAACTCGGCACGGACAAGCAGCACCTGAGCCTGCAAGGTTCGTGGCTTTTCCGCACCGGCGACAATCCGGCCTGGGCCGGCCTGGCCAGCGAGGAACCCAGCCCGGTCCTGGCCGCTTTCTCCAAAATCGAGGACGGCCCGGTGCCGCGCGGGTCGCAAGGGCACAAAATAGCATCCCGCGGCAGTCCGCTCAGCCCGGCCGAAGCCGCCCAAACGTTCACCGTGCCGGCCGATCTGGAGTGGGAACAAGTCCTGGCCGAGCCGGAAGTCCGGCAACCTGTGTTCCTGAACTTCGATGAGCGCGGGCGCATGTGGGTGGTTCAATACATTCAATATCCGGCTCCGGCGGGCCTGAATGTGGTCAGCAAAGATGTATTCTGGCGCGCCGTTTATGACAAAGTGCCCGAACCGCCCCCGCGCGGAATTCGCGGTCTGGATAAGATCACTATTCACGAGGACACCGACGGCGATGGCCGTTTTGATCGGCACAAGACCTTCGTGGACGGCCTCAATATTGCCACCGCAGTGGCGCAAGGCCGCGGCGGGGTCTGGGTGCTAAACCCGCCTTATCTCCTTTTTTATCCGGACGCCAACCACGATGACGTGCCAGACGGGCCGCCAGTTGTTCACCTGGAAGGATTCGGGCTCGAGGACACTCATTCGGTCGTGAACAGTTTGCGCTGGGGCCCCGATGGCTGGCTCTATGCCGCCCAAGGCAGCACCGTCACCGCGCACGTCCGGCGTCCAGGCGAAACCAACAGTGTCTATTCGCAGGGCCAGAACATCTGGCGTTATCATCCCGGCTTGCATCGTTACGAAGTCTTCGCCGAGGGCGGCGGCAACGCCTTCGGGGTGGAGATCGACGCGCAAGGCCGCATCTTTTCCGGCCACAACGGCGGTGACACCCGCGGCTTCCACTACATGCAAGGCGCCTATCTGCGCAAAGGATTCGAAAAACACGGCGAGTTATCCAATCCCTATGCCTTTGGTTACTTCCCGAACATGCCCGGCACGCCTGGGGAACGGTTCACGCATAATTTCATCATTTACCATAGCGGCGCTTTGCCCACGTCTTACGAGGGGAATCTCTTCGGAGTCGAACCGCTCCAGGGCCGAGTGGTGCGCAGCGAGATCACAGCGGACGGATCGACCTTCCGCACCCGCGACTTGGAGCGGGTTGTCACCAGCACCGATTCCTGGTTCCGGCCCGTCGACATCAAGACCGGCCCCGATGGCGCCATCTACG
>DATLUX010000460.1:0-3380 GCA_035577805.1 Verrucomicrobiia bacterium | reverse complement strand
TTGAAGTCAGAGGTGGCCAATGAGTAAGGCAATGACCCAGCGGCGTAGGTGGTCGCGCTCTGAAAATTTCCTGCGCCCGTCGCCAGCAGAATCGCGACGCCATCGTAGGAGGCCACGGCGAGGTCCAGCTTTCCGTCCGCGTTGAAATCGCCCGCCGTCACAAACACGGCGTTGGCGCCGACACTGTGGTTGACGACCGTTTGGAAAGTACCGTCCCCCCGGCCAAGCAGCACCGAGACGTTGGCCGAGATTTCGTTGGCCACCACCAAATCCGGTGTGCCATCGCCGTTGAGATCGGCTGATGCCACGTGACGCGGCATTACACCGGCGCCGTAAGGAACGGCCGGTGCAAACGTGCCGTCGCCACGCCCCAGCATTACCGCCACTGACGCGTGCGCGAACCCGCCGTTGCTTTGGTCGTAGGTCCCTTCGTTCGCCACGGCAAGATCGATATTGCCGTCGCCATTGAAGTCAGCCACCGTCACCGCGGCGGATTCGATTCCAGCCGGGAAATTGCGCGCGGACTGAAAAGTGCCGTTGCCGTTTCCGAGTAAGACCGACACATCGCCCGAACTGACATTCGCAACCACCAGGTCTGATTTGCCGTCGCCATTGAAATCACTGATGGCCACGCCAAAGGGCTGCATGCCCACGCTGTAGTTGAGCCGGGTTTGAAAGTGTCCATCGCCCTGGCCCAAAAGCACCGAGACGGTGTTGTCGTAATTGTTCGCCACCGCCAGATCGATATTGCCGTCGCCGTTCAAATCGCCCGACGCCAAACCAAATGGATTCGTTCCCGCCGCCGAGTGGATTCCGAGCGATTGGAAGCGCCCTTCTCCGACCCCGAGGAGCACGGACACGGTGCCGAAGCTGGAGTTGCCTAAAATGAGATCGACTCGTCCATCGCGATTAAGATCTGCCAACGCCACCGCGCTGGGATACGCGCCCGCCACATAGCTGGCCGGCGCTCCAAAAGTACCGTCGCCATGGCTGAACAAAACTGTGAAGCTGTTGGCGTCTTTATTGGCGAGGACCAAATCTGGCTGGCCGTCACCGGTCACATCCGCAACGGCGACCGAAACGGGATTCGGTTCGACGCCATAATTTACGGCCGGTTGCAAGGTCCCGTCGCCGCGGCCCAACAGGACCGAGAGGTTGCTCGAGTCGGAGTTGGCGACCACGAGGTCCAGTTTTGCGTCGCCGTTGAAATCGCTGGTGGCGAGGGCGCGCGGTGATGTTCCGACACTGTATTGAATGGCAGGCGCAAACGTGGCATCGCCGCGATTGAGCAAGAGAGCGACATTCGCGGAACCGGCGTTCGCTACCGCCAAATCCATTTTGCCGTCGCCATTGAAGTCGCCAGTCGCAATCGCCTGTGGATTCGCTCCGGTGTTGAAATGGACTGCGTTGCCAAACGCGCCTTCGCCGTTACCCAAGACGACCGAGACACCCGATGCATCCGCGACGGCGAGATCGAGTTTCCCGTCGTTGTTGAAGTCGGCCGCCGCGACAAAAACGGGATTGAGCACGCCGCCATAATTTGTTTTGAGTTGAAAGACACCGCCGCCCTGGTTGAGCAACAATGAAACCGTGCCGCCACGCGGCCCGGGAACAAGCCAGGTATTGGCGACCACGAGATCGGGCTGGCCATCGCCGTTGAAATCCCCGCTGGCAACCGACGCAGGCGTTGGGCCGGTGCTGTACTCGCCGGCGCTTTGCAGCGCACCATCGCCCTGCCCGAACAAAACCGACACACCGCTATTGTTCAGGACGGCCAGATCGAGTTTGCCATCGCCATTGAGGTCGCTGACGGCCATTGAAATCGGGTTCAACCACGTGCCGAACGAATGCGCGGCGGCGAAACTTGGCGCCGGGCAGGCATCGGCGGCCAACAGGGTGACGGCGCGTGACAGACCGGTCAGGACGACCACGAGAGGAATCACCGTTCGATTCAGGAGCGAGGCATTCATAGCAGCCAGTTCTTTTGCTGTGCGGGGACAGGCCAGAGACTGTTTCGTCGTCGCGTGCGGAGCTTGCACGCTTCGTCGGTGGATTGCTCCGTACGCCTTTCAGTATTTCCAACCTAATGGAGTAATCCCGCTGACCATGACCGTCAAACCTGTTTTTCTTCGCATTATGAACCATGTTGCCATTGTAGCTCTTGAATTCCTCGAACTTTGTGCGAAGGCGGTCCGCGTCTTGTTCAGGCGACTCAATCCACGTCCGGGTGCATTTAGACACTGCCCCCCGGAGCGAGCATTTTTCTGCCATTCTCACCCCTCACCCGCCTTCGCCCTACGGGCTACGGCGGGCAGGCCCTGGCCCTCTCCCCGTTGAGGGGAGAGGGATTCTCGCGGTCAGCATGTTAAATACTCACCGAGGTCACGCTGGCTGCAGGGGCAGTGCGTGAATGCGCCCTCCCCGTCCTTGATCCTGGACTCGTTCTTGAAAGGCTGTTATCCGTTGAAGGTAAGCTCCATGAAATCCTCTGCGAAGATGACCCCATCGCGTTCAATGACGCGGCGCAAATTCGTCGGACAGACCATGGCGACGACCGCCCTCATGGCCGCCGCACCCGCGTTCCTGCGCGGCCAGAATCTGAACAACAAGTTGAACATCGCGTTCATCGCCTGCGGCGGCCGTGCCACCGCAAGCTTGTCGGAACTCACCATCGTTCCGGGCCGCACGGTGCCAAAGAGCAGCAAGGCGGCTTCCGATACGGGCGGCCCAGAGGCGCCGCATCCGGATGAGAATGTCACTGTGCTTTGTGACATCAACCAACTCGCGCTCGATTCCGCGTCGCAGCGTTACCCGAAGGCGAAGAAATTTACGGACCTCCGGCGCGTCTTCGATCGGCCAAACGACTTCGATGCGGTGGTGGTGTCCACGGCGGAACACACCCATGCGTTGGCCACCTACCTGGCGCTGACGCATGGCAAGCACGTCTATTGTGAGAAGCCCCTTGCCTACAATATCTGGGAGACGCGCGTCATCCGCGAAACAGCCGCGAGATATCCGAAACTGTCCACGCAGATGGGCAACCAGGGGCACGCCTCGGCGGCGCGGCGCAGCATTCGGGAGATCCTGGACACGGGGGTCATCGGTCCGGTGCGGGAAGTCCATGTCTGGGCCGACCGCGCCTGGGGGCTGCAGGATGCGGCGTCGGCGGAGCAATTCGACCAGGCGCACGGTTTCTACAACGGCATCCAAATCGTCGAGCGTTTCAAAGAGAAAATGCCCGTTCCGTCCACGCTGGACTGGGATCTGTGGCTCGGCCCCGCGCCCGAGCGGCCGTTCCATGCGACCTATTTCCCCGGACCCCGGTGGTATCGGTGGTGGGACTTCGGCAACGGCACGATGAGTGACCTTGGCAGCCACGA
>DATLUX010000459.1:0-24628 GCA_035577805.1 Verrucomicrobiia bacterium | reverse complement strand
GAATTGTTCGGCTCCGTCAAAGGCTCCTTCACCGGCGCAACGGAGGACCGCAAAGGCCTGTTTCGCCAGGCCGAAGGCGGCACCCTTCTGCTTGATGAGTTGTCGGAGATGCCCGTCGACACGCAAAGCAAACTTCTGCGTGTGCTCCAGGAAAAGGAAGTCCGCCCGGTCGGCGGCCGCACGAGTTTCAAAACCGATTGTCGCATCATCGCCGCCACCAACCGCCAGGTCGAGGAAGCCATCAAGGAAGGCAAACTGCGCGAGGACCTGTTCTATCGCATCAGCGCCATTTCCATTCATCTGCCGCCGTTGCGCGATCGGCGGGATGATATCCTGCCCCTGGCGCGGGCGTTCCTCAAACGGTTTGCCGCCCAGGCCGACCGCGTGATCAGCGATTTCAGCGCCGAAGCCGGGGACCGTCTTCGCCGCTACGATTGGCCCGGCAATGTCCGGCAACTCCAAAACGAAATTCAGCGCACGGTGCTCATGTGCGAAGGCCAGATGGTCGAGGCCACCGACCTTTCCATCGGCGATGTCAATCCTGGCGCCGACAGCTTAGAACAGAATCTCACGCTCATGGAAGCCATGGAACGAAACAAGATTATTGAAGTGCTCAAGGAGACTGGGGGGAACAAACTCGAGACAGCTCGTCGTTTGGGGATCGGGCGGCAGACCTTGTATAACAAAATCAAAACCTACTCGATCGCAGCCTGAAAGGGTGGCCGGTCGTCCGGGTGACAGTCTGCAGAGCGCGGCGAGGGAAGCCGCGCTCTTTCCATTTCCGGAGCGCAACCGGAGCCACTCGCGAGAACGAAGCGTTAGCCCAGGTAAGGAATCGTGAGCGGCCCCTGCGGCAACACCGCGAGGCGGGCCTCCGGACCAGCCGCCTCCAGTTGCCGGCGAACCTCCGCGCCCAGGTCCGGGCAGGGGGCCAGATGACACGCACGCACTACGTCGTCCGGCAACGAACTATGGATGAGCACGCGGGCTTTGCGTTGCACCAAGGCCTGGATTTGCGCCTGCCATTGCTCCGGGCGCACGAACCCGGGTGTGGCCAGCCGGGTCAGGATCTCTTCAGGACTGGACGCGCTGCGCAGTAGTTTGTCCAGCGGACTGTGGGCCGGGACGCCTTCCCGGCATTCGCAAGCCAATATGAGCGTTCCGCCAGGCTTGATGATGCGCGCCCCGGCGCTCATCCCCTTCACCCCCTGATAAAGATTCAAGTCCAAGGGGTACCCGCTATTGGTCGTCACCACGACGTCGAAGGGAGCCGCCACTTTTTGCATGGCAGACCGGCGGACGAACTCGATCCCCACCTCGTGGGCGCGCAGAATGTCGCCGGCGAAAACATTGGTGATCTGGCGTTGCTCGTTCAACGTCACGTTCAGCATGAAGCTCGGTCCGACCCGCAACGCGATGTCCCGCAGTTCTTCCCACAGCGGGTTGCCGCGCGTGACCCCAAAGGTGGCGTTGGGATCCCCGATATGGCGGGCGCCATGATTGCTCATCACGGTTTGCAACGCTGCCGTGCCTGGGCAGATGCCTTTGATCCCACCGCTGAAACCGGCAAAGAAATGAGGTTCGATGAAGCCGGTGATCACGCGCACATCCGCTTCGACCACATGCCGATTGATCAAAGCCGGCGTCCCATCCCGGGTCGTCCCCAGTTGAACATGCGCCGCCGGATTCTCCGGCTCATGGTTGAGCACCCGGTAATCTCGAACCACCTCCGCGGTCAGGAGCCCTTCCAGTTCCGCCCGCGTGTTGGGCCGGTGTGTGCCCAACTGGTTCAGCAAGGTAATGTTCTCGCGGGGAACATGACTCAGATGTTGGAGCAGCCAGGGGATGATCCGGTCGTTGGGCGTCGCGCGCGTCAGATCGGTGAAGCTGATGCAGACGCGTTGACCTGGGCCAATCAGATCCTTGAGCGGCTTGGCACCGATGGGATTCTCCAGCGCTTGCAGGACTCCGGCTCGTTCATCGGGCAACCCGGCAGTGTGCGAGGGGGCAATGACCGTCGTGCGTTCCTTGGGAAGATCGATGGTCAGGGTTCCCTGGCCGTAGGCGAGGCTTACGTTCATGACGGCATGCAGCAGTGCGCGTTGATAGCTCTGATCTAACGCAAAAAACCTCTGAGGCCAATGGGAATCCGGAGCAGCTTGCAGCCGATTCACAATGGAAGCATAGTCAACGACCGATGAGTGAACTGGGCAAAATACTGGTCGCCGTGGGATTGATCATCGTCGCCATAGGGCTGTTGCTCTGGTCCGGAGTCGGCAAAGGGTGGTTGGGCCGCCTGCCGGGTGATATCCACTATACTCGCGACAGTTTCAGCTTTCATTTTCCGCTTGTCACCTGCTTGTTGGTCAGCCTTGCGCTCACCCTCTTGCTCTGGCTGTTCAGGAGATAACGCCAAGAATAGCGCGGGAATTCTGCCCCAGAAAAGTCGGAATGAGCTGCGGACGCGCTGAATAGGGTTGCGATGCACCGATCGCAACTGCGCGCGATACAAAAACGGTTGCGACGGACTGATCGCAGCTGCGATCGACGCAAAAACGCTCCCCGCGAACCGAACGGAGTTGCCAGCGACCGTAAACACGCTGCGAGCGGCGCAAAAATTCTGCCCGCGGACCGAAACGGAGTTGCCCGCAACGCAAACGCGTTGGGAACAACGCAAAAATGTTGCGACAGACCGCGTCGCAACTGCAGTCGACGCAAAAAATCCTCCCGGGAACCAAAACGTGTTGCCCGCGACAGAAAAACGCTGGGAACGGCGCAAAAAATTCCGCTCGCGGACCGAAGGCGGTTGCCCGCAACGCAAATGCGTTGCGATCGATGCCAAAATGGTTGCGACGGACCGATCGCAGCTGCGATCGACGCAAAAACGCGCCCCGCGAACCAAACGGAGTTGCCCGCGACTGAAAACACGTCGCGAGCGATGCAAACACACTTCCGGCGCACTGAAGGCAGCTGCGAACAGGTAAAACGCCTCCCGTGCAGCACCGCAACCGCCGGATTTGACCCAAACCTACCCTTGTCGTGAGTCGGGCAGTTTGCTCTCATCGAGGCATGAAACCGTTACGATGCGCGCGAGCGCTGCGCCTGTTTTTGGCGGGGATTTTTTTGGCTGGCCCGATTGGATGCGTGACCAATGAGGCCGGACGCAAGACGCTTATGTTGGTCTCCCAACAGGAGGAAATGCAACTGGGCCTGAACAGCTTTCAGCAGATAAAAACCAACACGCCGATCAGCAAGGATCCGCAGGCCAATGCCATGGTGCAACGGGTGGGAGACCGCATCAGGTCCGTCGTGAACCTGAGCGGAGCTCAGTGGGAATTTGTTGTGTTTGACAGCAAGGAGGCCAATGCGTTCTGTCTGCCGGGCGGAAAGATCGGCGTCTACACTGGGATCATCCCGCTGGTCAAGGACGACGCGGGACTGGCGACGGTCCTGGGCCACGAAATTGCTCATGCCACCCTTCATCACGGCGCCGAACGGATGAGTCGAGCGATGGCGACCCAAGTGGTGGGGCAGGGCCTGGGTTACGCTGTGGACACAACCAACCCGAAATGGACGGCAGCGTTCTCACAACTTTACGGTGTGGGAACCGGCGTTGCGATCGAATTGCCTTACAGCCGCAGCAACGAGTCGGAGGCCGACAAGATGGGCTTATTTTACATGGCGAAGGCCGGGTATGACCCGGAAGCGGCGATCGCCTTTTGGGAACGGTTCGCCAATTACACCAAGCAAGCCGGCAACAAACCGTTCAAATGGCTCAGCACCCATCCGGACGAAGGCACGCGGATTCAACAGCTCCGCGCTCTCCTGCCCCAAGCCAAGGCGATGTACCAGCCTCGCTGAAGGGCATTGTGCAAGTCCCATTTCTAAACCTGGCCGCCCAGCACGCGGCGCTGGAAGCGGAGCTGCTTCCCGCAGTGCAGAAGGCGCTGGCCGGCGCGCATTATGTGCTCGGCCCGAACGTGGCTGCGTTCGAACAGGAACTCGCCGCGTTCGTGGGAAGCCGCTTTGGGGTCGGCGTGAACTCGGGCTCCGACGCGCTCACGCTCGCTCTCCGTGCTTTGGACCTGGGGCCCGGCGACGAGATCATCACCACCCCTTTCACTTACATTGCCCCGGCCGAAGCCATCTATCAGGTCGGAGCCAAGATCGTGTTCGCCGACATCGATCCGCACACGTTCCTGATCGATCCGGCCGAAGTCAGACGCAAGTTGTCTGCGCAGACGCGCGCGTTAATCCCGGTACATCTGTTCGGGCAAATGGCGGCGATGGAACAACTGGAGGCCATCACTGACCCGCGGGGCATTTCCATCGTGGAAGATTGCGCCCAGGCCATCGGCGCCTCGCGCAACGGGCAGATGGCGGGAAGCTGCGGCCGGCTCAATTGCTTTAGTTTTTATCCCACCAAAAATCTGGGCGCCGATGGCGACGGCGGCATGGTGGTGACGAGTGACGAGATGCTCGACAAGAAACTGCGCATGCTACGGGTGCATGGGATCGAACGGCGCTATTACCATGATCTGCATGGATATAACTCTCGTTTAGATGAGCTTCAGGCCGTGATCCTGCGGGTGAAACTGCCCCATCTGAAGGCATGGAATGCCCGACGGGCCGCCCTCGCGGCTCGTTACTCGGAATTGTTGCAGGGCTTGCCCTTGGAACTGCCGCGCACCGCTGTCGGCAACGCGCATGTCTTTCATGTGTATGCGCCGCTCGTGGATCGACGGGATGCCTTGCAACAATTCCTCGCCGCACAAGGTGTCCCGACCTTGATTTATTATCCGGTGCCTTTGCATCGGCAAAAGGTCTACGCCGATCAAGGCTGGCAGGAGGGCGATTTGCCGGTGGCTGAACAGGTCGCCCAACGCATCCTGCCCCTGCCCATGTATCCGGAACTTACCGATGCCCAAGTCGAGTACGTAGCTGGAACAATCCGGAAGTTCTTTGACGGTAGTCGGACTGGAAACTAAGCAGGGCCGGCCAATAACCTATTCTGCCTCGCCCTTGCGTTCGCGCTTTTTCCAGACGTAACGGAACATCAACACGCGCGCCGCCGCCGTGAGTGGGATGGCTAGAATCCCCCCCAGAATTCCGCCCAGCAACGTCGTGCCGACCATCACAGCCACAATGATGCTCAGCGGATGCAGGCCCACCCGATCGCCCATGATCTTGGGTGAAATAACGAGCCCTTCCAGACTTTGCACCACGGCAAAAACAACCAGGACCAAAACCGGATGCTGCCAGTCGCCATATTGGACAAAAGCCAGGATCAAGGCCAGGGCGCACGTTGCCATGGCACCGAGAAATGGGATCATGGTCAAACCGATGGCTAACACGCCCAACAAAACGGAGTACGGCAAACCGATCATCATAAACCCGATCGTGTAAAGAATGCCGTCGCACACCGCCACCAACACCTGGCTCCTGAAAAACACGATGAGATAATCGTTGATGGACTTCAAAACGAACACCAGTTCGTCCTTAAACTCCGATTTGGCCACCGGCAGATAATCGGTCCATTTGGATTCGATGCCCCGTTTCTCCAGCAGAAAATAGAACGAATACACCGGCACCAGGGCCAATCCCGCTAAGACCCCCAGCCACGACGCCACCTTCGTTACTTGACCGAATAACCAGGACCCGACTTGAGGCAATACCTTGGCCAGCCAACCGGTAGCCGTTTGTAAAGTGTGCCGGTCCAGTGCCGATTCCCAAACCGACGGCGATCGGGGTTCGGCCGGCGCAACAGGCGGCGCGTTCGTATCGGCCAGGAGCTCCGTGCTGTACGTTCCTGCGGCCGCGTTCGTCCCGCCCCCGGTCTCCGCCGCATGGCCATGGGCGAGGAATTTCCCAACCAAAGCAGGCGGGTGATTGGCCCATTTTTCCACACGGTCCCGAAGGTTCTTGGCATAGCCGGGGATGCGGAGGGCCAGGTCCCTGGTCTCGGTGACGAGTTGAGGCACGACGCTGGAGAGCAGGGCCAGCAATAACACGACCGCCAAACTGAACACACAAATGATCGCTCGTGTGCGCGGCAACCCGCGCCCCTCAAGCAAATCCACGACCGGATCCAACAGGTAAGCAATGACGCCGGCCAACGCCAAAGGCCAAAGGACGGGGGACAACAGATGCAGGGCCTGGCCCAAGCCCCAAACCAGCGCCGCGGTCAGCAGCAACAGCACCGCCACCGCCGTCGAGGTCAAGGCCAACCAGATAACCTTAGCCTGCTTGGGAGTAGGCTCTGGAAAGCTCATAGGTGCATCGGCGCATCCCGTTCGCTGTTGGCTTACTGGCTATCGGCTATCGGCACTTGGTTTGGCTATTGGCTATCCGTCCCGCCCAACTTCCGCGACTTGTCCGTGGCCGCCCGCACCGCGTTGATCAAGGCTCCGCGCACGCCGGCTTTTTCCAACTCGTGCAGACCTTCAATCGTGGTGCCCCCCGGACTGGTGACCATATCCTTGAGCGCACCTGGATGGAGGCCCGTTTCCAACAAGAGCTTGGCGCTGCCCAACAGTGTTTGGGCCGCTAATTGCGTCGCCACTTCACGCGGTAATCCCGCAGCCACACCGCCGTCGCTGAGGGCTTCGATCAACAAAAAAACGTAGGCCGGTCCGCTGCCACTCAAACCGGTGACTGCATCGAGCAACGATTCCTTGACGGCATAGGCGACGCCGACAGCGGCGAAAAGGCGGTGCGTCAACGCGCCGTCCTCTGCGGTTGCGGATCGACCGAGCGCAAAGGCCGAGGCCGAAGCTCCGACCAAAGCGGGCGTGTTGGGCATCACACGCACCACACGGCTTCCGGCCGGCAGGAACGTTTCCAGACGCGTCGTGGGGACTCCCGCCGCGATCGAGATGAGCAGATGTCGCGCCGTAAAGCCCGGTTTTGCCTCCTGCAAAACTTCCTGCGCGTGATCGGGCTTAACCGCCAGGATCAAGGTATCGGCAAACTCCAACACATCCAGGTTCCGCACAGTCGTGCGGACTTCCGCCTCGCGAGTCAGAGCGGCCCGCGCGGGTTCGGAGGGGTCCGAGGCGAGCATGGCATGCGCCGTGGTCAGCCCGGCCTGGATAAATCCACGTGCCAGGGCCGTGGCCATCCTCCCGGCGCCAAGGAAACCCAGCTTAAGTGCACCCGACATGGCCGGGGTTGTAACAGTTCACTTTGCCGAGCGGAAGCCAAAGTTCCTGGTTGTGTTCAGCATGGGAGTTGCTTACTTGTGGTCGCGCGCCCACGCCAGCATGACTGAGAAAACCATCGTCATCGTCCCCACCTACAACGAACGGGACAATCTTCCACCTCTGGTCGGCCGCCTGATGGCGCTGCCACTGGCAGTGGACGTTTTGGTCGTGGACGACAGTTCTCCGGACGGAACAGGGCAGGTCGCGGACGAACTGGCGGCGAGCAACCCTCGCGTGCAAGTCTTGCATCGTAAGGTCAAGGACGGTTTGGGACGCGCTTATTGTGCTGGATTCGCCTGGGCGTTGGAGAGGGATTATGAGTTTATCTTCGAGATGGATGGGGATTTTTCGCACAATCCCGACGACATCCCGAGTTTTCTGAAGGCGGCGGCGGCGGAAAACGCGGACTTGGTGGTGGGTTCGCGCTACTGCAATGGAATTCGTGTGGTGAACTGGCCATTGAAACGGCTGATGCTAAGCATGGGGGCAGGCCGTTATGTGCGGGTGATTACCGGGATGCCCCTCAGCGATCCCACCGGCGGCTATAAGTGTTTTCGTCGGCGGGCGTTGAAAACGATCAATTTGGATGCGATCAGATCCAATGGCTATAGCTTTCAGGTCGAGTTGAGCCACAAACTGTGGATGAGCGGCATGAAGATCGCCGAAGTCCCGATCATCTTCACCGATCGTTTTCAGGGCAGTTCGAAGATGTCCCGGAAGATCGTGTGGGAAGCTTTTTGGATGGTTTGGCGGCTTTGGTTCCAGAATGGGCTCCGGCGGTCGCCGCGCTGACTTGCCTGAAATCGAGGCAATTTTGCTGTAGCGGCGGTCTATGACGTCTATGACCGCCGAACTTTCGTCCCAGTTTCTGGTTCGGCGGTCCTAGACCGCCGCTACAGCAGTCGCTTCGCTTCTAAGATACTCACGTGCGTATCTCCTTCCCAACCAAGCGTTGGCACGGCATGTGAGAAGCTAAACAAAGTCCATGACCGCCGCGGATACGAAGGAGCCCGATCAAACCATCCGCGGTTCCCCTACTGGTGGGGCCGTCTTCAGTCTGTTAATTTGCTTGCCGATGCATTATTGGAACATCTAATTAGTTTACTCCGTTATGGCTGTACGCAAAACGCCCGGCAAGCCGGGTGCCAAACCAAAGGCTCCAACTCGCGAGCCGGAAGATGGTCCGCCCACGCCATCCAGCCCGGGGGAACTTAACGGCACCGATAGTTGCGCCAAGCCGAGCGAGGCCCCCGACGCGTTCGGAGACAGCCCTCGGAAAACGGACAAACCTCTCGAGGTCACGCCCTTCCGAGACCGCGGCAGTTACGATGGCGATACGGCTTTCAAACTTTACCTGCGCGAGATCGGCCAGGTCAAACTGCTCACTCCCGAAGAAGAAATCGAACTCGCTGCTCGGATTAAGAAAGGGGACAAAAAAGCGCGCGAGCAGATGATCAAAGCCAACCTTCGGCTTGTCGTCAAAATCGCCCATGATTACGAGGGCTTTGGCCTGCCGCTGCTGGATCTCATCAGTGAGGGCAACATCGGCCTCATGAAAGCCGTCGAACGGTTCGATCCCTCCAAAGGCGGCAAGCTCTCGACCTACGGCTCCTGGTGGATCAAACAATCCATCAAACGGGCCCTCGCCAACCAATCCAAAACCATCCGCCTTCCGGTCCATTTGGTCGATAAGATCTCCAAGATGCGCCGCGTCGCCATGAAGTTGCAGGAGGTATTTGGACGCGAACCTACCGACGAAGAACTCGCCGAAGAATTGGGCATGACCTCCAGTCGCGTCGCCCAAATGCGCACCGCCGCCATCCGCCCGGCTTCGCTCGATGCGCCCATCGGTGATGACGATTCCAATAATTATTCCGAGGTCATCGCGGACGAAAACGCCGATACACCCTACGAATTACTGGAGGAACAGACGGTCACCCGCATGTTGCAGGAGATGGTCAAAACCCTGGACCTGCGTGAGGCCACTATCCTTCGTTATCGCTTTGGACTCGACGGTGGCAGCGAAAAAACCTTGGAAGAAGTCGGAGAGAAATTCGGCGTCACGCGCGAACGTGTCCGCCAAATCCAGAATATCGCTTTGAACAAACTGCGGCGCATGATCGAACGGATCGAAGCCCGCCAGAAATGAGCGTCACTCCCATGAGCGCCCCAACCCCGTCCGTGGAACAGGTGCGCCGGGCCATTCGGAATATCCCGGATTTCCCCAAGCCCGGCATTCAGTTTAAGGATATCACGCCAGTGCTGGCTGACCCGCGGTTATTCGCGGCTTCCATCGCGCTGCTGGTGGATGGCTTTAAGCCTGACCAAGTCGATTTCGTAGTCGGGATCGACGCGCGCGGGTTTATCTTCGCCGCGGCGGCGGCGCTGCAATTGCAAGCCGGGTTCGTGCCTGTGCGTAAGAAGGGCAAGCTCCCCTTCGAAACGCACGAACAAAGCTACGAACTGGAATACGGCAGCGCCACCATTGCCATCCATACCGACGCGGTCAAACCAGGCAATCGGGTGCTGCTCATCGATGATCTCCTGGCCACCGGCGGCACCGCCGAAGCTGCCGCGTTGCTCCTGCAAAAGGTCGGTGCCCAAATCCTGCAGGCCGCGTTTCTGATCGAGTTAAAAGACCTGGGCGGCCGCGAACGGATCAGACACTGCCCCGTCCGGTCCCTGGTGGTGTATTAATTTGAGCGGGTGCGTTATTCCGCCAACAGTTTGTCCACCTTTTCGGCCAGATCTTCGCGGGCGTTGAGATCCCGCAAGTTTCCCTTCTTATCGACCAGCCACATGGTCGGGATGCTGGCCACGTCGAATTCCACCGCGAACTTGTTGCCTTCAGTGGAGTCATCCCAATGCTGTGGCCAGGTCATTTTTTCATTGGCCAGGAGTTTCGTCAGGTCAGCCTTTTCACGATCCAGGCTGATGCCCACGATCTCAAAGCCTTTCGGTTGGAGCTTGGCATAAGCGGCTTTGACATTGGGCAATTCCGCCATGCAGGGCCCGCACCAGGTTGCCCAGAAATCGACCAGCACCACTTTGCCTTTCATCGCTTGCAGGTCGACCTCGCGTCCGTCGACCGCCTTGAACTTGAGGGCCAGCGGTTTGCCCAAACGATCCAGTTTCTTCAATAAGCTGGAGGCATCGCTTTTGATTTCGTCGGGATACTTGCCTTCGGCGACTTCCTTGGCGAGCGTGCGGGCCTTGTCCGTCTTGCCCTGGTCCAACCAGCCGCCGGCCACACTCGTCAACATCTGGCCCAACTCCAGCCGCTGCGGGAATTCCTTGATCAAGGCGCGCGCCCCCTTCTCAAACGCGGTCAAGCGGGCGGCCACATTGGTGGAGTCCAGCAGGCTGACTTCGCGCTGCAATTGATTGACGCGCAATTCGAGCATCTCTTCCTCGGACAAGTTGGGATCCTTCAGTTTCGCTTCCTGCAACACCTGGAGACGGCTGGCGGCGTTGGTATGGCCCGTTTGCAGAGCGACGCCCAACAAGTATTCCTCCTTTTCGCGCGCTTCGGAGGCTTTCTCGTGCTGCGGGTATTTGGTGTAAAAATCCCGTGCTTTTTCGGCCACGGCCAGGGCTTGGGCGCCGGCCTTTTTGTTAAACTCAGCAATGGCTTCTTTGGTGGGCCGGTTGGTTTCCCATTCCGCGGGCGGGGTGGGCGGGCGCATCCCCTGCAGGAATTCTTCCCACGCTTTATCGCCGGCCAACAATGTCTTGTTGGTGGCCCCGGATCCAATGGCGACATTGCGCAACAGGTCGGCGTCATCCACGACCAGCGGCTCGGTCTTGGCGGTCGCGGGGGACGCCGAAGCGGAGGCGGAAGCGGCGGAAGCCGAGGACCCAGTGGGGGAGCCCGCTGCGAGTTTTTCCGGATGATTTTCCCCGCAACCGGTGGCCAGGAGCAGCGGCAACGCGGCGGCCAAGCCCAAGCACCAAGCGCCGCCTGTACCGTGCGGCGCCTTCAAAGGATTCTTTACGCGGCTCAACGTTTGCATTTCATAACAGCAAACCAGTTTGACGCCGGCCTGCCCAGCTAAATCTCTGCGCCGCCGAAGCGTTGGGTCGGCTTTTCCTTTGACTTTAGGACTGGAAACCATTGCCATTTCCTGGAACTCCTCAGCTGCATGAGTGCAAAACGCTACAACGTCGGTGTCATTGGCTATGGTTGGGTGAGCACCGCGCACATCGCTGCCATCCACGCCACGGGTTTGGCCCAGGTGACCGCCATTTGTTCTTCGCGGCCATTGGATCCCGCGCACGTCAGCGCTCGGCATGGCGGGTCCATTCAGTGCTTCACCCAGGTGGAAGATATGTTGAAGGATCCGGCGCTGGACGTCGTGTCGATCTGCAGTTACCCGCAGGACCATGCCAAACACGCCGTGGCGGCCGCGCGGGCCCGCAAACATCTTATCATCGAAAAACCGCTGGCCTTGACCTGGGCGGATTGCTTGACCATCCAAACGGCCGTGCAGGAAGCGGGTGTGCGGACGTGCGTTTGTTTTGAATGCCGCTACTCCAGTCAGTTCCTCACCATCAAAGCCGTTCTTGACCAGGGCTTGCTGGGCCGCATCCATTACGGTGAAGTGGATTATTATCACGGGATCGGACCATGGTACGGCCAGTTTCGTTGGAACACACGCCGGGACGCCGGGGGCAGCAGCTTGTTGTCGGCTGGATGCCACGCTTTGGATGCGCTGTTGCTGTGCATGGGCGAAGATGTGGAAGCCGTCAGTTCCTACGCCACTCATTCGGCTCACCGCGACTTCGCCAAGTACGAATACCCGACCACCAGTGTGAGCATTGTGAAATTCAAGGATGGCCGGGTGGGCAAAGTGGCCTCGGTCATCGACTGTTTGCAGCCTTACTATTTTCATGTCCATCTGGTCGGCAGCGAAGGCAGTCTGTTGGACAACAAGTTTTATTCCACGCGCCTGGGCGGGTTGAACAAGGCCAAGTGGTCGGAGTTATCCATGAAGCTGCTCGATTCGGGCGATGTTTCGGATCATCCGTATCAGAACCAGTTTGAGGCGTTTTTCCAGGCGATTACGGCAGCACGCGAGATGCCTTTGACCAGCCTGGCCCAGGCGTTGCGCACCCATGAAGTGATTTTCGCCGCGGACAATTCGGCAGAACGCCATACCCAGAAGCGCCATTAGCGTATGAGCGTGATGAGCGCGCTCTGCGCCATCCGCCGCGAACTCCGCCCGATCCTCTCTTTCTTTGAACGCATGGAAGCCAAATGGGTCCGTCCCAAAGCACATTGTGCGCTGGCCATTGGCGCACATCCCGACGACATCGAGTTTTATATGGCCGGCACGCTTCTGCGCTTGCGGGCCGCCGGCTGGGAAACTCATTACCTGAACATTTCCAGCGGCAACTGCGGCAGCAACCGCTGGAGTCCGTCGGCGACCCGGCGTGTGCGCCGCCAGGAAGCGCGTCAAGCCGCCCGCTTCCTCGACGCGCGGTACCATGCCTCGCTGGCCGATGATTTGGAGATCCTTTACGAACTCAGACTGCTTCGAAAGCTCGCAGCGCTCATCAGGATGATCCGCCCCCGGCTCATCCTGACCCATTCGCCGCAGGATTATATGGAAGACCACACTAATACCTGTCGGTTGGCCGTGACGGCCGCGTTCGCCAGGGGCATGCCGAACTTCCGCACCACCCCGGGGCGCCCCCCGGTGAGCGGGGATGTCACGATCTATCACGCCATGCCCCATGGCTTGCAGGACGCTTGGCGGCGCCGCGTCATTCCCGGGGCTTTCGTCGATACTACCTCTGTTCATCTCCGCAAGCGCGAAGCATTAGGCGCGCATCGCAGCCAGAACGCGTGGCTCGACGTGAGCCAAGGCATGGATTCCTACCTCCTGGCCATGGACGAGATGTCCGCCCGGATCGGGCGCATGTCGCGGACCTTCCGGCACGCCGAAGGGTGGCGTCGCCATTTGCACCTGGGATTCTCCGCCCACGACTCCGATCCGTTGGCGGAAGCGTTGGGCCGGCATTACCGGATTAACCGCCGCTACGAAAGCAGCCTGAGCATGGGCGATTGACTTAGCCGACACGCGCTGACTCCATTCACTCCATTCGTTATGTCACGCAAACTCAGCTCCATGGCGCCGGATTGGTGGGACTACACCACTCTGGATGAAGAAATCATCGAAGCGGCCGCCCGGTTGACGCCGGAAAAAATGCTGCGCCTGTCCCGGCCTGGGTTTCAGGTCGTGTTCTACGACACCTTGGAGGACTTTTATCTGGCCGAAGCGTTGGAATATATCAGCGCCTGGCGGCAGTCGACGCCGGACAATCCCGTCGGCATCTGCGGACCCATTGGACCGACCGAACAGCTGCCTTTGGTAGCTCGTTTGGTCAATGAACTGGGGCTGCGCCTGCACTCGGCCCATTTCTGGGGCATGGACGAATGGTTTCACGAGGGAGCCGAAGTGCCGGTGACGCATCCACTCTCCTTCGAACGCGCGGACCGCGACCTGTGTTTTAGCCGAATCCACCGGGAACTGCGGATGCCGGATGCCAACCTGCACTTCCCCAAAGCCGATACGGGCTCCTACCGGAAGTCCTGGACGGGAGTCCGTTGCGCCGTCATGCAAGGAGGGCAGGGGGATGTGAAACATTGGGCTTTCAATGATCCGGTGCCGCGTCGGGGCAAGTTCAAGCAGGCGCCGCCAACGCCGGCCGAATACCGGCGGCTGCCCACGCGGGTCGTGGACTTGCACCCCTTGACCATCGCGCAGAATGCCCGCACGTCAGGCGGAGGCAACATCTCGCTGGTGCCGACTCAGGCGATCAGCGTGGGACCGCTGGAAACCTGGCAAGCGGAGAAAGTGTCGATCTGGCACGCAGGGACGCACGACAATCCCTTCGGGCAACGTCTGACCACGTGGATGATTTCCCAACGCATCGTGGACACAGCGGTGCCGATGTCGCTTTTGGCGGAGCATCCGAATGTCCAATTCAATTTCTACCGGGCCGGGCTGGGCACCTGCGCGGTGGAGATGCATTGAGCCGCGTTCGGACACGGCGCCAAGCTTTTTTTCTGCGCCGGCGCTCCACTCCCGACGCTCCATGCGCATGTCACTAGGGCCGCGACGTCGGGCAAGCGGCGAAAGTGTGCGGCAAAGTTTTCCGAGCGTTTACCCGGACAAACGACTTGCCAAGCGCAGAATGGTTTGCTCTGCTCTTCGATGTTCTGCCTCTGGTTATGCTTCGGTGTGCAAGCATGCTTCGGTTGTGTTCGTTTCCCGACGGAGAGCGTCTTTTCGTTGCGCGATTTCGTTAGTCGCCTGGCCGCCTTTCTTCGCTGCTCACTCCACGCCAACCCAACAAAACCAGGCAACCGAGAGGCCGGGTGATAGCCCGGTCTCTCCTTTTTCGCATCCCTCGACTTGACGGTAGTCCGCGAAACTTCAAGACTCAGCGGGATGCTCCATGCTTTTCGCAATGCTGCGCGAATCGGGATCGTTGGGGCGGGTGTGACGCTCGCAGTGACGATCAACCCATCGTGCCGGCCCGCTTCTGACGTTCCGCTACCCAGCTCCAGCTCCGAAGCCACCAACCACTTCGCCCGCGCTCCTTACCTTCAATTGGTTACCCCGACCTCCATCGTGGTGGTGTGGCGAACCGATGGCCCGATCCAGCCCTTCGTTCGTTACGGATCGGCTTTGGAACATCTTGACCAACAAAGCAACCCGCTAACCACCGTCACCCGTGTGGCCATAACTACCAACAAGGCCGAGCGGAAGATCCTCGAGGAAGAACAACCGGAACTCTTTCAGTTGCCCAAGCTGCACACCGCTCCGGCCGGCCAGTTTCAGTATGAGGTCCGGTTAACCGACTTGCAGCCGGACTCTAAATACTATTACGCGGTCTACGATGGCACCCGGCGATTGACCGAACGCGATCCCAGCTACCATTTTTTTACCCAACCGCCCCGCGGATCCAATCATCCCATGCGCTTTTGGGTCGTAGGCGACTCCGGCACCGGCCGTCCCGGGCAGCATGAAGTCCATTCGGCCATGCTGGAGTGGACCAAAGACGAAGCGCGCCCCATCGACTTTTACCTGCATCTGGGCGACATGGCCTACGGGCGGGGACGTGATGTGGAGTTCCAGACCCGCTTTTTTGAGATGTACGAGCCTACTCTGCGTCACATCGTGTGCTGGCCGACCATGGGCAACCACGAGGGCGCAACCTCCAAAGGCACCAACGGCGTTGGCCCATATTACGATGCCTACGTCTGTCCTACCCGCGGCGAGGCCGGCGGCGTCGCCACCGGCACGGAAGCGTTTTATTCCTTCGACTATGGCCGCGCGCACTTCGTGTGCCTGGATTCACATGACCTCGATCGTAAACCTACCGGACTAATGGCCCGATGGTTGAGTTTGGACCTCGAACGGACCAAGGCCGATTGGATCATCGCCTTCTTTCATCATCCGCCCTATACCAAGGGAACCCACGATAGCGACCGCGAGCCGCAGCTCATCCAAATGCGGGCTCATATCATGCCGATCCTGGAATCATTCGGGATTGATCTGGTGCTGACCGGCCATTCCCATATTTATGAGCGCTCCATGCTGGTCGATGGCGCTTACGCGACTCCTACGGTCGCCGAAGGAGTGATCCTCGACGACTCGGACGGCGATCCGCGGACGGGCGCCCCCTACCGCAAAAGCGCGGGCCTCACCCCGAACAATGGCACCATCCAGGTCGTAGCCGGAAACGGCGGCACCGTGGTCGGCCGCAAAGGCACCATGCCGATCATGTGCAAAATCGCAGTGGAACACGGCTCGGTGATTGTCGACATCGACGGCGATACCATGCGCGGCACCATGGTTAATAAGTTTGGAGAAGTGAAGGATGTCTTTAGCGTGGTCAAACGCGGACAAGTGAACCATGTGCGTTTGACCAATCCGCGGCAACTCAAGTCTTTCAGCAGACCCAAGAGCCCCGGCGACGACCCCGCCGGGGAAGCGCCTGAGGATTTCTTCGTGGCCATCCCGCAGTACTCAGAATGGACTTACCTGACCGAAAATCATCCCGATGGCCTCAAGTGGACCGAACTTAAATTTGACACGAAAGGTTGGAAAAAAGGGGAAGCCCCGTTCGGTTATGAATATAAGGAAGCCCGCACCGTGCTCGAAGACATGAAAGGGAAATATTCCTTCATTTATCTGCGTCACGAGTTCGAAGTCGAACACGCCGATCACATCGCTGAACTGGGCTTGATGATCAATTACGACGACGGATTTATTGCCTACCTCAATGGCAAGGAAGTCGTGCGCAAGGGCGTCGGCAAAGGCCACGGCAAAAATGCCCAGCAGGTCAAGAGTCACGACGCCAACAAATACGCCTACTTTCCTCTCAAAGATTTTGAAAAGTACCTTAAGGACGGCACCAACGTCCTCGCCATCGAAGGCCACAACACCAGCATAGACAGCCATGATTTCCTCATGGATCCGTATCTGCTGATCGAGGATTGACCATGGCCTCCACTCTGCCCCCTCTGGTCGCAGCCGACGTCAGGAGGCTTTGGAGCCTTCCCGTACTGCTCGCAGCGGCTCTCTGCAACCTCCCTCCAGCCGCCGCCCACGACAGCCCGGAACATGTCGTCGAAGCCCTGACCATCCGGATCCACGCTCAGCCAAAACGCCCGGACTTGTTCTGGCGCCGCGCCACGGAATATCGGGCCCTCGGACGACTCGATGCCGCCGCTCGCGATCTCCGTCAGGCCATTAAATTGGATCCCGCTTTTCTCCCCGCCCTGGCCGATCTTGGCCGGGTGCAACTGGCCCAGGGTTCCAGGGGCGCCGCCCGCCGCACCATCGAACAGGCGCTCAGCCGCGCGACGGACGAGGCGGCCCGCGCGCCGCTGCGGATGGTCCTGGCGGAAGTCCTGATTCAAACCGGCGACTTCCCTAAGGCGCTTGCCCAATGCCAAGCGGCGATTTCGGGAGCAACCGCGCCGACCGCGAAGGCTGGGGCGACCAACGGCTCGGGCGCGGAACTGGATTGGTACCTGACACGCGGCCAGATCCAATCTCGGCTTGGTCTCTTTGGCCAAGCCGCGGCGGGCTTGCGTGAGGGCTATGAACAAACGGGGAGCGCGGTCCTGGAGGTCGAATACATCGAGGCCCTCATCGACGGCGGTTTTTTCACGGAAGCATCGGCCCAAATCGAGCCGCTGCTCAACGATTGTCGCTGGCGCAGTTCCTGGCTGATTCGGCGGGCCCGCTGCCGCCTGGGACAGGGTGAGACGTCGGCCGCGCACCAGGACTTGCTCGCCGCCATCAGCGAACTAAATCAACGGTTAGGGGCGCCACATCCCAGTCCCGAATTACTGGCCGATCGCAGCTTGGCTTACGCCCTGGCGGGAGACATGGGTCTGGCGCGGCGTGATCTCAGTCACGCCAGCCAGTTGGGCGTTGAGGAGACGAGCCTGCGGCGGGTTCGGTTAATCCTGGCCAAAGGACTATAAGACAGTCCTGAGCGGCCAGTCGCAGCAGTTTACTTTTAGTTTAGTTACTTGGATTTGGGCGGGGTGGGCGGCGTTTGGGGGACAACCTGGATGGACGGTTGCTTGGGCTGGCCTGGGAGTGCTCTGGGCGCAGCGGCCGAACCGGGCTTGGCCGAGCTCGCGGCTTCCGACGGGTCCTTAATGGAAACCAACTCGATATCAAACAAGAGGGCGGAATTGGGCGGGATGCCGGGACGCCCACGCTCGCCATAAGCGAGGTCCGATGGGATAAAGAGTTTCCACTTGGAACCGACCGGCATCATCAGCAAGGCCTCGGTCCAGCCTTTGATCACTCCCGTGACGGAGAAGGAGGCCGGCTCGCTCCGCTTATAGGAGCTATCGAACTCATCCCCGCTGATCAGCGTGCCGCGGTAATGGCAGACGACCATATCATTGCTGGTAGGCATTTTTCCGCTGCCTTTGGTAACGATTTGGTACTGCAAACCGCTCGGGGTGCTGACAATGCCTTCCTTTTTCTTGTTTTCCCGCAGAAAGTCGTCTCCGTCCTTCTTGTTTTTCTCCAGGGTCTTGCTCCGGAGCTCGGTCTGAAAGGCCATCAGTGTCTCGCGGATTTGTTCATCGGTCAGCTGAAGGGGAGCGCCCGACAACCCTTCCTTGAGGGCTTTCATGTAAATGTCCGTGTCGATATCGGCGCCGTTTTGCTTGAGTTGTTTGCCGATGTTGGCGCCCAGAGCGTAGCTGGCTTTTTCTTTCGAGGACTTGAACGGCGTATCCGCCGCAGACAAGGTCCAGGAACTGGCGAGGGCGAGCGCCAGCACGGCGTGGGATGTGAATCTCATTTTTAGTTTGGTTTCGGTTCAATGGCGCCGCGGCACAGGCAAACAGCTTGGCTCAATGCGAGCAGGCGCTCGTTTCGTAAGCGGGACAGACTAGCGGCCCGTCGGATTGCGTCAAGCGGGTATACGGGCGGGACGGGCGGGACGGGTCTGCCTCGTCAGACGAGCCTGACTTTAATCGCTTCCCGCGTAATGCCCCGAAATATAGTTCTCCAGCTGATGGATGGTAGCGCTTTGGGCCTGGATAGCCCAATTGACCAGATCGCCAATCGACACGATCCCGACCAGTTTCTGGTCTTCCAACACAGGCAAATGACGCACACGCGCGCTGGTCATGAGCTTCATGCAGTCCTCAACCGTATGGGAGGGGCTGACGGCGTGCGGGGGCAGTTCGATGATCTCGCGAACCTTGGTTTCCCTCGAGTTCTTGCCCTTCAAGGCGACTTTACGGGTGTAGTCACGCTCGGAAATTACCCCCAGCAAAGCGCCTTCCGAAACGACCAGCAGCGCGCCCGTGTTATGCTCGGCCATCATCTGGATGGCAGTGAACACATCGGCATCGGGGCCGATCACCCACAGGGTGGGACTTTTGCTGGCCAGGACCTGCCTGAT
Organism: Verrucomicrobiia bacterium; assembly: GCA_035577805.1. Classification (GTDB taxonomy): domain Bacteria; phylum Verrucomicrobiota; class Verrucomicrobiia; order Limisphaerales; family JADJPG01; genus DATLUX01. The sequence goes on along the minus strand of DATLUX010000459.1, from coordinate 5,468 downwards.
GATGCCTGGGATCATGCGGGGCAAAAGACGCCAACCACACCAGGGAAGGCAACGAAACCGAACCCAACGAAACCCAAATCCGGCCGGGGCCCACGATCACCGTTCCCGCGCCCAATCAAGGAGAGCACTCCGGCAGTGTGTCGCATCCGATTCATACATTCTCCGGAAAATCCTGCCTGCATGTTGGCCGAATCGATCGCGCAGGGCAATCCAAAAAACTTTTCCCTTTGTCCCGGCGCCCTCTTCCTGCGCACAATCCTCGGGGCGCTGCGGCGCCATCGCGCATGAGTTCGTTGCCAACTGTCATCGTCCGGCCCGGCGAAGCCGATCGTCTCCTGGCCGGGCACCCCTGGCTTTATCAGGGATCGATTCTGCGGCTGACGCAGCCGGCGGCCGACGGTGACTTGGTCCAGGTCAAGGATCATCGACAGCGCTTCATTGGGGTTGGGTTCTACAATTCCCGGTCCAAGATCCAGGTGCGTTTGCTGGCCTGGGAACGAGTCGAGATCAATCGCCAGTATCTGGCTCAACGCATTCAGGCTGCGCTCGAAGTGCGCCGGCGGCAGCTGCCCCAGGCCAGTTCATTCCGGGTCGTGAATGCCGAGGCCGATCTGTTGAGCGGCTTGATTGTCGATCGCTACGAAGATGTGCTGGTGCTGCAGACCTCCTCCCTCGGAATGGACCTGCGGAAACCAGACTTGGTGGCCGCCCTGCGCACCGTGCTGGAGCCCCGGGCCATCCTGGAACGCAATGACGTGGCTTCGCGAAAATTTGAGGGCTTGCCGGACGTGAGCGGCGTGTTATTCGGCGCAGTGGAGCCGGAAATGATCGTGCGCCTGAATGGGCTCGAATTTCATGCGGAATTATCGTCGGGGCATAAGACGGGCCTCTACCTGGATCAACAGCTGAACTACGAGAGGGTGGCGGGCTTGCTGACCGGCCGGCCAGGGGCGCAGGTCCTGGATTGTTTTAGCTTTGTGGGAGGGTTCGCCTTGCACGCGGCGCGGGCCGGGGCCGCGCGGGTTCAGGCGATTGAGCAGAGCCCGGAGGCCACCGCCCTGGCGCAGCGAAACGCCCAACGCAACCAATTGGCCGGAGTATGTGTCTTTGAGACCGCCAACGTGTTTGACTGGCTCAAAACGCAAACGGCCGTGCGCGCTCATGAAGTCACGGTGCCGCGCTACGATTTAATCGTGCTGGATCCGCCTTCGTTCACGAGGAACCGGGCGTCGGTGCCGGACGCCTTGCGCGGCTACAAGGAGATTCATCTGCGCGCGTTAAAGCTGCTCAAGCCGTCCGGAGTGTTGGTCACGTTTTGTTGCTCGCACCATGTGGACGCAGGCTTGTTCGAGGAAGTGATTGTGGCAGCGGCCTTCGACGCGCGGCGCTGGCTGCGTCGCGTGGCTACGTTCGGAGCTTCCCCGGATCATCCGGTGCTCCCTTCTATTCCCGAAACGGAATACCTCAAAGGGTTCGCCTTCGAGATCGTGCGCTGAACAGGCGCCATGGTGTCCGCAACCTGGACACTGTCTTCAGCGTTGTCTTGGAAAAGCCGGCGAGGCGTCGGCCCGCGCGCGGCTCAAGGCTCACTTCTGCGCCATTTCTGGGCAAATCAATCCATGCGCGAGGGCAAAATCGGCCGAGGGGCAGAGGATTCCCCGAGCACACCCGCCTGCGTATGGAGGCAGCGCGAGCAGCGCGATCCGACGCGCCCGACTGGGACTGAGGGCGTTGGGGTTCATCGTGCGGTTATCTCGCAAAAACGAAAACGCGCTCGGAACGGTTTTCATCAAGGCTGAGACTGTCCTGCCTGGGACACCCCTTGGCACCTGTTCTGCTAAGCCAATCGCTCGTTATGGGTGTGCCGTTTATCAGCAGCCACGCTAGAAAGCGTGATCATGTCCTGGCCATCGACCTGGGCGCTCGCACGACCAAGGCGGTGTTCGTCCAGCGTCGCGGCGATCAGCTTACCTTGGCGAATTATACCGTCATCGACTCGCCCGTTTTCGAGAAGGCTCTCGCCGCCGAAGTGTTGGCCGAGCATCTCAAGGAGATCGTGCGCGTGCTGGGCAATCGCACCAGGCAGCTCACGTTGGCGCTCGGGGTCAACGAAACGCTCTTTCGCCAGGTGGAAGCGCCCATGATGCCCATCCCGGACTTGCGTCTGATGTTCAAGTTTAATTCCAAGACCTACCTGCAACAGGAACTGCCCGATCACGTGTTTGATTGCCAGTTCGTGCTGCCCAGTGTGGTCAAGGCCGAGGCAACCAAAATCAGCGCCAACGCCAAACAGAAAGTCATGGTCGGCGGCGCCAGGAAACACGCTATGGACCAGGTGTTGAACGCCTCCAAGATCGCCAACCTGGTCACCGACCACGTGGTCCCGGCGATGATCGGGCCGGTCAACGCGTTCGAACTGGCGGAGCCGGAGACGTTCCAGAAGGAAGTGGTGGCCCTGGTCGAGATGGGCTACAAAAACTCCACCATCACCATCCTGGACTGCAGCGAGATCATGCTCAGCCGCGTGGTGGCCATTGGCGGCGATCGTCTTACCCAAGGGTTGGCCGAGTCCCTTGGCATCAGCTATCCGGAAGCGGAGAACATCAAGCTGGGGATGCCAGGGGAAGTCGCCACGAATCTGGAGCCGTTGATCCATCCGCTCGGACGCGAATTGCGCGCCTCCATCGATTACTTCGAGAATCATCACGACAAGGCGGTTTCCAAAGTTTACCTGTCCGGCGGCTCGGCGCGCAGCGAGGTCATCTTCCAGACGTTGCAGGCCGAATTGGTCGTGCCCTGTGAGATGTGGTCGCCCGCCAAGACCATGCAACTGACTTTGCCCCCGGAGCGCATGGGTGAGATCGAACAGACGGCCCCGACGTTGACCGTGGCGATTGGGGCCGCCGCCGCATCGTTTTAGTTACTGGCCATTTATATGCCAATACGTATCAACCTGCTGGCTGAAGCATTAGCAGCCGAAGAAGACAGACGGAAGGATCCCGTCAAGCGCGGGATCTTCGCCGCAGTGGTGGTCGTGTCGCTGGTGGTGTTCTGGGCCGGCGTGCTGCAGACGAAACTGCTCACCGCGCGCGGGCGCTTGACCCGGATCGATACCAAATGGCAATCGATCGAAAAGAGTTATCAAGTCGCGGTGGAAGCACAACGCCGCGCCATTGATGCCGAGCAAAAATTGCTGGCCCTGCACCAGATGACGACCAACCGCTTTCTCTGGGGCAATGTGCTGAACGGTTTTCAGCAAACCCTCGGCAACGTCCAGGGCGTCCGGGTGGTTAAACTCAAGGGCGAACAAACCTATGCCATCAACGACGGCACGCCCAATCGCACCAACGGCACCATCGTCATCCCTGGCAAACCGCCCACCGCCACCGAACGGGTGACGATGACGGTTGAGGCCCGCGACGAAAGCTCGCAGCCGGGCAACCGGGTCAATCAATTCAAGGAATCGATCGCGTCGGTCCCTTTCTTCCGCGAGCAACTCGACAAGACCAATGGGGTCCGGCTGACCTTCCGCGGTCCGCCTCAATCGAGCGGAGTCGCGGGAAAGCAATTTGTGGCATTCGGCTTGCAGTGCAGTTTCCCGGAGAGAACCCGCTAGCATGAAAAACTTGCCGAAAGAAAAACGCGACCGCCTGATCCTGGTTGGGCTGGGGAGCCTGGCGGTCATGGCTGGTCTCTACTACGGGGTGATCACCAATCAGCGCAACAGCCTGGAGGAATTGGCCAAGAAGCAAGTCGATCAAGAGGTCAAACTGAGCCAAGGCCAACGGTTGTCCGGCAGCACCCCGCAGATCCAACAGAACCTCGAAGCCACCATGGCTAAACTCAAGGCGGTGGAATCCACCATGGTGCCGGGCGGGGACATGTATTCCTGGATTATTCTCACGGTCAATACGTTCAAGGAGAACTACAAGGTGGAGATCCCGCAGTTCAGCCGCGAAGTCGCCGCCGAAGTGGGGATGTACGCCAAGTACCCGTATCACGCCGCCGTCTTTCACTTGCGCGGCACGGCCCACTACCATGATTTCGGGAGATTCGTCGCGGACTTCGAAAACGCATTTCCATACATGCGCATCCAGAACATTGAACTGGACCCGGCCTCGGCCACCGCCGCCAACGCCCAGCAGGAAGCTGAGAAGCTGTCATTCCGCATGGAAATTGTGGCCCTCGTTAACCCCAATCCCCGCTGAATCATGGTCCGCTATTCGTTCGCCTTAGCTTTGGTTCTGACCGCGTTGTCCCGCGCGGCGGCGGGACCCGTTCTCGTTCCGCCAGGCATCGTCCCGCCCAACGCGCCCAAATCCACGTTCATCAATGAGCTGGGCTTCGGGAAAGATCCTTTCTTCCCCGAATCCAGTCGCATCCAGCCCCCCGCGGCCGTCGACCCCAACCCCACCCGGCCGAACGTCCCCGAATTTATCTCTTTGAAGGGAATCTCCATCAACCAGGGCAAGAAGCTCGCCATCATCAATAATTACACCGTCGCCGAGGGGGAGGAGTTCACACTCCGCTACGCCAATCAGATCACCAAGGTGAAACTCATCGAGATCAAAGACCGCCTCGTCGTGGTCGAGGTCAATGGCGTTAGCAAGGAACTCCCCCTGCGAGCCAGCCTGAACTAATCCTGATTCCCTCCTTTCCAGTCTCAACAACACCACCGTTATGAAGAAGAAACTCACAGCATTGCTCCTCGGTCTCGCGACCAGCGGCCTGGTCATTTATGCCCAGGATAACAACCCACCGGCTGGTCCGCCTCCGGTGCCGACTCCGACCCCGGCTCCGGCCGAAGGCACGCCTGCGACGCCTCAAGATCCGGCGGCGCCGACGACTGACCCGGCGGCCCCAGCCACTCCGGCCACGCCGGCCCCGGGCAATCCCGCCAATCCTGCCAATCCGGCGGATCCGGCCGCCCCGGCGACCACGCCGGCCATCGAGGCGCCCGGACAAACCGCCCCCGTCCCGGTGGCGGCGCGTGAAGGCGAAACCAACGCCGCTGCCAAAGGCGACGAGACGGTGCCGTTGATCGTGATTGACGACGTGCCGTTAACCGATGCCATTCGGAATCTGGCGCGCCAGTCGAATCTGAACTTCCAGTTCGATCCGCGGGTGACCTCCTCCAATCAGCCCAACGTTAGCATCCGGTTCGAAAACGTGAGCGCGCAGGAAGCACTGACCGCCGTGCTGGAAAACTACGGTCTGGTTCTGGTCAAAGATACCAAATCCAAGATCGCCCGCGTGACGATCAAGGATCCGAAGGCCGAAGACCCGCTGGTCTCCCGCATCGTGCAGCTGCGTTACAGTGATCCGAGCAACCTGGTCCATATCGTCAAGACCACGCTCTCGCCGCGCAGCACCGTGGTGGCTGACCAACGCACCAGCCAGCTCATCATCAACACCACCGAGAAAGAAATCGACCAGGTGCTGCCCTTGATCGAGAAACTCGATACCGC
>DATLUX010000458.1:0-11769 GCA_035577805.1 Verrucomicrobiia bacterium | reverse complement strand
CAGGATGAACAGCAGCCAAAATGGTGAAAGGGTCCGCGTCATAGCTCATGGTTAGTGGACACCTTCAACTTTTTGGACGCGCATTGGGACCATGAACCCACCAATCTGACGTAGCAGCCGAGGTAACGAGGCGCTGATCTTTTTTCCGACGAACGGCGGTCGCAGACCGCCGCTACAGTTGATCACCTCCAACCAGCGCGCTTTTGTTCTTCGATGTCACGCCGGCTTATGCTTATTTAGTGGCGTTGCCTTTTATGGATTTGTCCCCACTCAGGACTGTGAGTCGGCTTCTTCCGCTTTGGCTCGGATGGGGCCTGATTATCCTGCCTCGCCTGGCGGCTGCCGCCGAAGACAGCGTCCATTATCAAGCCGTGCAGGCCGTTTTCGCCCAGCATTGCTTCGATTGTCATGCCGCCCAGGATCCTGAGGGCAAGCTTGTGCTCGAAACCTATGCCGATCTCAGCAAAGGCGGCGCCAGCGGTCCCGCTCTGGTGCGCGGCCAGAGCGCCGAAAGTTTGTTGATCAAAATGGTCGAAGGCACCTTCGAAAAGGACGGCAAAAAGAAAATCATGCCGCCCGGCAAACGACCGAAATTGAGCCCAACCGAAATTGCCACCCTCAAGTCCTGGATCGACGCGGGCGCTCCGTCGCCGGGCGAGGAACCAGCGGGCCCGCGGGAGCTGGTGGTGCCCAACCTCAAGCCCCTTGGACCCGTGCGCCGCTCCATCCAGGCGGTGGCTTTCGTCCCGGGTTCGAAGACGCTCGACCCAACCGGCAGTGGCCTGCTGGCCGTCGCACGTTATGGCGAGGTGGAATTGTTTTCACCGGAAACCAGAAGCGTGGTCCGGACTCTCTCCGGCCACCGCGGCATGGTTAACGCCGTGACCTTTTCCGAGGACGGCAAGTGGCTGGCCGCCGGGGCCGGTCAACCGGCGCTCTCGGGCGAAGTTCGATTATGGAATCCGGCGGACGGCACGTTGGTTCGGATCTTTGCCGGACATCGTGATGCGCTTTATGCGGTCGCCATTTCGCCCAACAACAAAGTGCTGGCCTCCGGCAGCTACGATCAGAAGATCAAGTTGTGGGAACTGGAGACAGGTCGGGAGCTGCAGACGTTGTCGGCGCACCATGGCGCCATCTTTGATTTGGCGTTCCGGCCGGATGGCAAGATCCTGGCCAGTGCCAGTGGCGATCGGACGATCAAACTATGGGATGTGGCCACAGGCAAACGGATCGAGACGCTTTCGCAACCGCTCAAGGAACAATACGCCCTGGCCTGGAGTCCCGATGGCAAGCGGCTGGCCGCCGCCGGGGTGGATAATCGTATTCGAGTTTGGGAGATCAGCGACACGGCCGCCGAAACGACTAACCCGCTCCTGCTGGCCAAGTTCGCCCACGAAGGCGCCATTCTAAACCTGGCCTTTTCGCCGGATGGCAAGACCCTGCTGTCTTCGGCCGAGGATCGCACGGTGAAGATATGGGATGCAGCCCAGGTCAACGAACGTCGCGTGCTTGAGCTCCAGCCGGACACCGCGCCGGCGCTGACATTTCTGGAGGGCGGCAACGCCTTCGCTGTGGGCCGGCTGGATGGGACACTGGAACTGTACGACGACAAAGGAAAACACCTGCCGCGGCCGGCGCCGGAATTGCGCGCGATCGAACCGCGCGGAGTCCAAACAGGTGCCACCGGCATCTTTCGTCTTCACGGCAAACATCTCCTTGGCGTTACCAATGTGAGTTTTTCCAACCCGGGTTTGCGCGCTGAATGTTCCAATGCCACCAATGCGGGCTTGCTGGAAATCAAACTCTCCGCCAGCCCACAACTGGCCCGCGGTGGTTATGACGTTTGGCTGGCCGCGCCCGGCGGTGAAAGTGGCAAGCTCAAGGTTTATGTGGACGACCTCGTGCAGGTGACCGAAAGCACGGCCACTAACGTCCTGCAGCTGCCGGTGAGTTGCTGGGGCGTGCTGGACACACCCGGTGACCAGGATGAATTCAGCTTCAACGGTCACCAAAACGAACAGGTGATCTTCGACCTGGCCATCCGCAGTTTGGGCAGCAAGATCGCCAATGGCTCCGTCACCGTTTTGAATGCAAACGGCGTGGTGCTCGCCGGGGACCGCGGGTTCGACGGCGGCGATCGTTTCCTGGCGTTCACCCTTCCGGCCGACGGCCGCTACGTCGCCCGCGTCACGGACCTGATGCTGGGGGCGTCCCCGGACCATTTCTATCGTTTATCGATCGGGGTGCTGCCATACGTCACTGGGGTGTTCCCGCTCAGCGTCGGCACGAACACGAGCGCGGAGGTATTCTTGACCGGACCCAACCTGCCGCCGAATGCCCAGGCGCGGGTCAAGACCGCGGGGCCCGGCCCGGTGGAAGTGCCCATCGACGCAAAACAATTTCGCAGCCAGCGCACGTTCCAGGTGCTGGCGGCCGAGGGACCGCAACCGATCGAAACGGAGCCCAACGACACGGCAGAACAGGCCCAAGCGATCACAGCTCCCGGAATGATCAACGGACGGATCGGAACCGTCGGTGACCTGGACGTTTATCGGTTCGAAGCCCGGGTCGAACAGCATTGGATCCTGGAAACGGATGCGGCCCGTCGCGGATCGCCAATCGACACACGCCTGGAGGTGCTGCATTCGGACGGACGGCCCGTGGCGCGGCTGTTGTTGCAGGCCGTTCGTAACACGGCCATCAACTTTCGCGGCGTGGATTCGAACGGAACCGGCATGCGCCTCGATCATTATGAAGAGATGGAACTGAATGAGTATCTCTACCTCAATGGCGAGGTCATGCGTCTGTTTCGCATGCCCCAAGGACCCGATTCAGACATGATGATGTACAGCTCCGCCGGCAAGCGACGCGCCTATTTCGGCACCAGCGCCGTGGCCCACGCGCTCGACGAAACCGGCTTCATCGTCGAACCACAGCCCCTCGGAACCAAGCTCGTGCCCACCGGTCTGCCCGTGTTTACGCTGCATTACGAAAACGATGACGAAAGTGAGCGGAAGCTCGGAAACGATTCCCGCCTCGGCTTCACCGCGCCAACCAACGGCACGTATTTGGTGCGCGTCAGCGATACACGCGGTCAAGGCGGCGACCGTTTTGCCTACCGGCTAATCCTCCGGGAAGCGCATCCGGATTTCACCGTGTCCCTCAGCGGCGCCAATCCCACCGTGGCCGCCGGAAGCGGACAAAGCTTCAGCGTCAACGTCGAACGCCTTGATGGTTTCGAAGATGAAGTAAAGGTGGAGATCACCGGGTTGCCGCCAGGATTCAGCGTTTCGTCACCCATCGTGATTCAAGCCGGACACACCGAAGCCAAAGGCACGCTCTTCGCGAATTTGGACGCTCCCAAGCCCAATGCCACCAACGCCGTGACCACCCGCGTGCGGGCTGCGGCCAAATTGGCGGGCCAAACCGTGACCAAAGAAGTGAACAGCTTGGGCACGATTCAACTGAGCGACAAGCCGAAGCTGTTCGTCGGGTTGGAATCCAACAGCGAGTCCGCCGGCTCAGCTTATGACCCAAGTCAGATCAGTCCTGCTCCGCTTGAGTTGACGATCCGTCCCGGACAAAGCGTCCCGGCCTGGCTGAAGATCCGCCGCAATGGCCACGACGATCTCGTCACCTTCTTTGCCGAAAACCTGCCGCATGGCGTGATCGTCGCTGACATCGGCTTGAACGGCGTGTTGATCCCGAAAGGAGAGAACGAACGGCGCATTTTCTTCAGCGCGGATCGCTGGGTGCCCGACCAGGATTGTTTGTTCTACATGATCGAACAGCAGGTCGGCCGGCAAACCTCCCGCCCTGTCCTGCTCCACGTCCGCAAATCCGGTTCGGAGTCGAAACCAAACTCGACTGCGGCCGTCAAGCCAGGGACTTAGCCCTGCTCTTCTCGCTTCCACGCGCCCTGGCGCCCTGGGCGCTGCCTTGACGTCGCGGGGATGGTCCCGGCACAATTCAACCCATGAACGGTTTGAAACGGCGCCACAAAGCAGCCGCCTCCAGGAAATCCGGGGCCACCATCTCGCTTGGCCCCTATTTCCTTCACTCGGCCGAGCGCGGGCCGTTTCAGCCGCGCTTCAAATGGACCGGCTGGGCGCTGGAGTTGGCCGGAGATGCCTTTGCCGCCCGCATGAGTATTTGCGGTCCGTCCGGCAGGCAGCGGACCAACCCTTATTTATCAGATTACCTGGTTCCGGTAGAGCAAGTGCCGTTTCGAGTGGCCTACATACGCTCCGCCTTACCGGAGGCCGCCCACACCAATCTGCTGCCGCTCGAGACGGTGTTGACGTCGCTCTATTGTAATCACCGCGTATCCAAACCCCTCGAAACTTTCCTTCAGGAATTGCATGAAGCGCTTCCATTCAAAGATTGCGATCGACCCAGGGTGAAGGATGACAGCCCGTTTCTGGCGCCGGTGGTGGCGGCAGCCGGTTTTGAGGTCGTCGACTTTTGGCAGTACGGCTCCGGCCTGGAAGTTTCCATCGCTTGGGCCTGCCCGGCAGCCGCCCGAAGTCCAGGGCGAAAGTTCTACTATTACGCCGCCGCCGCCGAGTTTCGTCCCATCAACCACACCCTGGGCAAAGGCCGCTGGGTGCTCCCCTGCGAGACGATTTTTGCTCATTTGCTGGGGCGAAAATTGCGCTCACTGCAACGGGGCGATCCCACCGACTTGCTTTCTGAAGCCGGACAACAGGCCGCCCTGGCCCATTTCAAATGGAGCAAGACGACCCTGTTAACGAGGAAGGAGCTGAAACAGGCTCGCATCGATTTCGTCCGCCAACATCCGGAACTCCACCGCCAGCCACGGGAATTGGCCAGAGCCCTGCGGGCCGCGGAACTTTACAGCGAACTCACCGAGCTTGGAGCCATCGTCAAGCAACTGCCGCGCATGTTGGAGGAAGCCAACCCGTAACTGCGGCCAGAAACACGTCCAGCAGCCCTCCGCTCACGGGACCCGGAACTCTTCTGCCTTGAGGTCCGTGATAAACCCATGCGGTCTAGGATCCGCCGCTCTGCTCCAGGCCGGGGTCAGAGCAAGTAGGAGCAAGAGCCAAGTGCGGACAAGGACAAGGGCGGAGGACGAAAAGCCCGACGGTGGGACGCGCCCTGGGACAGAGCCTCCTCTCCTGGTCGGGCACATTGGTGGCCACTGTTCACCTGAAGATTGGACATTTTGAGAGCTTCTTTGGCCTTCCTTTGTCGGAAACTGTCGACGGTTGCTCAGCTCCAAGGGCTGAATGCTCACTCATCAAAAGCTTTTGAGCCGCATTATTGCCATGCTCAACGGATTCTGACGAGCAATCGATTTCACTTTGACAAGTTTCCGACAAAGCTTCCGACAAAGGCCCCGCACAAAATATGTCCAAACTCCAGGTTCACGGCGCGCAGTCATGGCTTATTCGCCGCATCCTATCGCAGGAATGCTCCCAGGCACAATGTTAGGAAACGCTTTTGCCGACGCCGGATCTGTATCAATCTTGGGGCGCCGCAGACGAAGGCAAGCAGCGGGCTTAACGGCTACTGATTTTGGGCATGAGGATCGGACGGATACGATGGCGCAAGGTTGCGCGCTGGATTTTGGTGATCGTGGGGATCGCCGCGATCTGTCTTGCCACGTTGCCCGTCTGGTTGCCTTGGGTGCTGAAGCCGGTCCTGGGACATCTGGGCTTCCGCTTTGAAAAGTACGAACGCCGCGGCTACGCCGGCTTCGTGGTCACTGGTCTGGAGGGGGCTTGGGATACGACGCGGCTCGAAGCCGGCCGCGTGGAAGGAGCTCTTCCGACCGCCTGGCTCTGGAGGACAAGCTCCACCAACTCAAACCCGGCACCGCTTCTCACTATGGAAGACTGGCGCGTGTTCGAAAGTGCCGCTACGAACGCAGCGACCTCAACCCCGGCCAGCGCCGGACCAGAGCCTTCTTTAAAAAGCACCCTGGATGATCTGGGGAGAATTGTTCCACCGTTGAAGACCATTCTCCCCGCTGCCGTCGCCCGCGGGGGCGTCATTGAGATCGATTCCAATCGCTTTGGCATCCCGCTGGCAGAATGGCGTCGAGGTCAACTTCAAGCCCAAATGACCGTGCCCTCTGTCCCGGGTCAGTTCGCCATCCTGGCTTCATTCGGCGATGGTTCCAATGCGTCGGTCTCCGCGACCTGGGATCGGCAAGACGCAGCCGTCCACGCCAAACTCCATCGTGACGCGGCGGCGTGGCGGTTGGATGGCCAGGCGGAATGGGGCACCAATCGCGCCGTTCTTTCCGCCATCACTTCCGCGGTCGGCTGGTGGCCGGCCCAGGCGCAATTGCTCGCTCGCAGCACGCGTTTACCGGCCGGAGATTGGCGTCCCAAGCAGTACCTGGACCCTGTCCTGACGCTGAACGTGAACATCGTGTCGAACCGATTTGAGTTGGAAGCCACGGGTACGGCCGAGCCGACGGCGGCGGAGACCTGGGTTCAGCCCAGGATACAGGCGGTGCTGCGCGCGAGCGGCAACCCGGAGTTTGCACTGGTGCACGAGTTGGGCGTTCAGGCAGGTTGCTTGAACCTCGCGCTGACAAATCCCGTGGGGTTGCGCCTGCAGGAACCTGGCGGGTTCCTGACCAATCAGGCCTGGGTCCAGTTAGGTTTGGATCTGGCTAAAGCACGCGGACTGTCCCTCACTGGCCGAATCGATGGCGCCGTGCAACTGCAGCTCAGTGACTGGAAACGAGCAGCCGGCGCTTTCCAGATCGAAAGCGGCCGGATCCATGGAGCGGACATCGATGTGGCGCGTTCAAGTCTGACTGGCGCGCTGGCCTGGCCGCTTCTGCGCGTGGAGCGGGCTGAGATCGAATTGGCCGACGGCTCCACCCTTTACGCGTCGGCCGCCGCCGACCTGGCTGCTCGGGAGGTGACGACCGGCAAATGGCAGTTCGCGGCTCGCGGCCCTCGGACTGACTCGTCCGACTTGCGTTACGAAGGGCTCACCGGCAGTGGCACCATCGCCGGTCCATTCACAAACCTTGCGCACTCAGGAGAGGCCAGGGTCGCCAAAGCGGAGATCATTCGCGGCAAATCCTGGCGAGTCAGCGCAGCCTGGCAGGGAACCAACTTGCATCTGACTAAAACCACGCTCGACCTGACGGCGGCGTCGTCCCGTCTGGCCCTGGAGGGAGAGATGCGCCTGCGCGCGACTGGAGTTCCAGAGAGCCGCCTGACGCTGTCCCAGATCGTCTTCGAACGCCAAGGTCACACCCTTTATTCGCTGGCTCGCCCGGTCTCTCTCCGTTGGCAGGGCACACTCGGCCAAGGCCCCGGGACCAATTGGACGATGTCTATGGACCCGTTGGATTGGAATGGGACGGGCCATCGCATCACCGTGCAATCGCAGATCACCTGGCCGTCCCAAGGTGAGGCCAAGGCGGAAATGCAGGGCGTCGCCCTGTCCGATTTTGCGGACTTTCTGCCGGCCACCGTCACCAATATTAGTTTGCGTGCGGTGAAGGGCGAGGGGTCCTGGAGCAATGGGCCGGTCCGGGCGGCGCTTTCGGCGGATGCGACGTTGCAGATGTTGGACGGCCCAACCATGGATGCGCGCGGGACGCTGCGCAGCGGGGACGCGGTGGAGGTGGATCAGCTTACCTTGAGCACAAGGGGCGTTCCGGCCCTGACGTTGAAAGGAACGTTGCCTTTCGCGTTGGTGCCCGGTCAGACCAACCGCTGGCTCCGCGCCAACCAGGAACGTCCACTCGAGCTGCAGGCCAATTTGGAGACCGTCGAATCGTTCTCCTGGCCGATGGGAGCTGGAGGCGAGCTGCATCTGAGCACGCCCAAGCTGCAGATGACGGCCTCCGGCACTTTAGCCATGCCCAAGGTTGTGTTGGCGGCGGGACCGTCGGGCATCGAATGGCGTGGAGGAACCAACGCCAGTTTGACCCCGCGGGTGGAGCAGGTGCAGTTCGAGGCCGTGGTGACGGAAGAGCGACTTGAACTTCGAAAGCTCGAAGGCAAGCTGGAAGGGCAAGCCTTCCATGCGGACGGCGAATGGCCGCTACCGGCGCAATTCTGGACCCGCTTGCCTGTGCCCGGTGCGGCGTTGGATTGGAACTCGGCCCGCGGGCACCTGGCGATCGAGCATGCGCAACTGGCCACTCTCTCCCGTTATGCGCCTGCCTGGCTGACTCGCGAAGGGCAAGTCGATGTGGATCTAGCCCTGCGCCCGGGCCGCACCTTGGAGGGTCTGATCCTCCTGACCAACGCCGCCACGCGTGCGGCGGGTGAATTGTCCGCGGCGCGGGATCTGTCCGCCCGCATCCAGATCTCGGGAGATGAAGCCACTCTGACTGAGTTTCGCGGGCAAGTGGGCGGGCAGCCGATCCGGGCGACCGGCCGGGCCCGTTTGCTGGGCGGAGGCGGTCTGGAATATCAGTTGAATTTGCAAGGCAGCAACGTGCCCTTGGCCCGCACAGTGGAATTCCTCGTGCGCGGTGATTTCGATCTGGAAGTGAAAAGCGCTGGGCGCGCGGCTCCGGCCGTATCCGGGACTGTGCGTCTTCATGACGGCCTGTTCGCACAGCATGCTTCGGCATTGCTCCTCAGTTCGCCGGACCGTCCCGCGGTGCGCCCGCCTTATTTTAGTGTGACCAACGAACCGTTCGGGGATTGGACGATGGACGTGGCCGTGCGCGGCGATGAGTTTCTGAGAGTGCGCACGCCGGTCTTCACTGGGATTCTTTCGCTCAACGTCAAGCTGGGCGGGACTTTGCGTGAACCGGTGCTGGTCGGGGACGCCCGGGTCAATTCCGGCCGGTTGATTTTCCCCTTCGGCACGTTGCGGGTGGATCAGGCTTCCGCCAGCCTGGGCCGCGACAATCCGCGCGGTCCGGAGCTCTTCGTGCATGCTTCCGGCCGGAATTATCGGTACGAAATTCGCCTCGAGGTGACCGGGCCGGCCGAGCGGGCGACGGTGCTTTTCAGCTCCACGCCTCCTTTGACGTCGGAGGAGATCCTCCTGATGCTCACCGCGGGTGAGCTGCCCAAAAATGAAGCCGTGTTTTCCACGACGGCGCGCGCCGGACAATTAGCGACGTTCCTCGGCCGCGATGTCGTGGCCCGATTTTCCGGGGGCGATGTCAGCAGCGAACGGCTGATCATCAACACCACCGAGAACATCACGGAAGAAGGCCGAACCACCTATTCGATCGAATATCGTCTGACGGATCGTTGGTCGTTGGTGGGCGAATACGATCGGTTCAGCGCACTGAACGCCGCGGTGAAATGGAGGATTCTGTCGCGATGAGCGCCTGCAGCGCCTGGGCGGCGGCGGGGACCGCCGTTCTTGGAGCTCGACGCGCCTGCCGCTGGCAAGTCCTTCTCTGCCTTCGTTGTCTAGGTTGGTTGTTCCTGGGCGCCCACGCCGGTTGGAGTTGCGCGGCGGCCGCCGCGACCCACGATGCCAAAACCAACGCTCCTGCCATCGTGAAGGTGTCCGGCCTGGGCATTCTCGGGAATCGCGAGATGGGCCGTTTGCTACGCAGCTTTCAGCCCGCCCAGGAACGGACCTTGGTGAACCGGACCTTTGTGGAAGACTCCGCGCTGGTCTTGCTGTCGCGGATGAGCCAGGAGGGATACCTGAGCGGACGGGTCCAGGCGCGATTCGTCATGGCCGACGGGACGCGCCAGACTTTCCTGTGGACCAATGCTCCCGAGGTCGAGTTGCCTCGTGACTTCGCCGCGCGCGAAGCCCGGTTCCGCCTGCAGCGTGGACCGCGTTCCTACTACAAATCTCTCAAGTTCGAAGGGTCCACCACGATCCCGCCCAAAGCGGCCGCCCGCTATTTTGTCGGGGGGGACACCTTGTTCGACCTGCGCGCGAACCGGATCTACACTCAGGGGCGTCTGGCTTCGTCGTTGCGAGCGTTGCATGAAGCGCTGCGGCGAAAAGGATATGCCGACGCCACCGTGACGGCGCAGGATCTGGAAGTCAACCGCGTCACGGGAGCGGCGCGCGTAAAGATTAAAGTGGTGGAAGGAATACGGTCCATGGTGCGGGAGGTCGCCGTGGAGATCACCGGACCAACCAACACGGTGGAGCACAAGCTGTTTCATCCCGGCGAACCTTACTCGACTTTGTGGCAGCAGGAGTTTGGGCAGCGCTTAAGAGAGGAACAGAATATCCGCGGGTACCCGGACACCACCGTCGACATCAACATTGTGCGCCGCGAAACGAACAGCGCGATGCTAAATTTGGATCTGCTGGCGCGCGTCAACATCGGCACGCTCGTGCCTCTCGGACACGTCTCCTTCCGGGGACACGAACATACTCGCACCAGCGTCTTGGAACGGTTGGTGCACCTGAAGGAAGGGGCGCCTCTCAACCTGATCGAGGCCGAGCAGGCCCGGCAACGGCTGGCGCGCGTCGGGGTCTTCGATTGGGTCACTCTCCGTTACGATCACACGAACGAACCACCTCGTGATGTGATCTATGATGTGAGCGAAGGCAAACCCGTTTCCCTCAGCATCCTGGGCGGTTATGGCAGCTACGAATTGCTGCGGGGCGGCTTCGAAGTCGAACATCGCAACGTCCTTGGCCTGGCTCACGATGCGCGTCTGCGCGCGCTCCAATCTTTCAAGGCCAGCAGCGGCGACCTCCTTTATACCGTTCCGGAGTTCCTCTTCGAACACGTCAACCTGTTCGGCCACGCCTCCGGCCTGCGCCGCGAGGAAGTCTCCTTCACCCGGCTCGAATACGGCGCTGCCGTCGGTCTCCAAAAACGCCTGACGTCGATCCAGACCGACATGTCCGTGCGCTATGATTATGAATTCCTCAATGCCCTCAATCTCGGCGCCACCGACACGAACCAGGTGGGCGTCACGGAAGCACGTGCTGCCGCCATCGTCATCGATCTGACTCGCGATCGCCTGGACAATCCCCTCACGCCCCACCAAGGCCTCAAATTGTTTGCCAATACCGAACTGGCCTCGTCGAGCCTTGGCGGCAACGTCAATTACCAACGGGTCGTGTTGAGCGCCTCCTATCACCAGGACCTGGGCGGTGGACGATTGGCGCATCTTGGCCTGACCCATGGCTTGACCTTTACCGCCGGCGGAACGGATGAAGAACTCCCCTTCAACAAACGCTTCTTTCCCGGCGGCGAAAATTCTGTGCGCGGCTATCAACAAGGCGAGGCTTCGCCCCTGGATGCTCGCGGCCATCAGCTGGGCGCCGAGACGTTCACTCAGGCCAATGTGGAGCTCGAACAATTGCTGACCCAGTTTTGGTCTGTCGTCGGTTTTTTTGACGCGGTCGGCTTCGCCCAATCGCGTTCGGATTATCCCTGGGACGAAGGACTTTATTCGGCCGGCGGCGGCATTCGTTGGCGCACCATCATCGGCCCGGCCCGGCTCGAGTATGGTCACAACTTGAATCGCCGCCGGCATGACCCGGCCGGCACCTTGCATGTTTCCATCGGGTTTCCGTTTTAGCCTCCACGAACCCGAACTTGCCGCGGCATTCGTAATCCTAATCGTAATCTCGCAATCGCAATCCTAACCCCCGCGGAGGGGCCCGAACGGTTGCGCTCGGTTCCTACGTCCGATTGCGCGCTCGGAAGCCGAATGACCGGCGCTTGCGCCGATCACGCGCAGCCCATAGTATGAGATCGAATATTGGCCGCGTGAAACCAGCAACGCCCTATGCCTGACCCCATCGCCGACCCTGCCGAACTGGAGCAACTCAAGAAACAGTTTGCGCAGGCGTTCCACCAAAACGACG
>DATLUX010000457.1:0-4457 GCA_035577805.1 Verrucomicrobiia bacterium | reverse complement strand
GGGTTCAGGGTTCCCGGTTCAGGGTTCAGGGTTCCCGGTTCAGGGTTCAGGGTTCCCAGTTCAGGGTTCAGGGTTCAGGGTTCAGGGTTCACGGTTCAGGGTTGGACGTTGAAAGAAGAATCGAAGAATCTCCACCCATCTGCGGCCCCCATCTGCGGCAATCTGCGTGAATCTGCGGGCCATCTCCCATCTGCGGTTATCTGCGGCTCCCGGTCCGCGGCCTTATTAGTGGGCCCCTTCTCCAGCATCCATCGGCGGGCATTCCGGGATGCCCAACTCCACCGCTAAGGCGGCCAGTTCCTGCCGCAACGCGGAATGGATTGGGATCCCCGCGCTGCGGCGGTGTTTGGCGGTTTGGTCTTCTATTTCGCCCGGGACATAAATGCGTTCGGCCCCAGGAACAGTCGGACAATTGCGGAGCAACTCGATCATCTCCGCCATGCGTTGCTGGAATGCCTCGACTGGGATGAACCGGTCCACCCGCAACGCGCCGCAGGTGTGGGCGATGCCCGAGGGCGTGTCCAGCTCGCGATAAAGTGTGCGCACACCGGTGGCAAAGCCGCCGCCGGACAACACGCCAGTAAAGATATCCAGGACCAGGCTTAACCCATAACCTTTGTAGCCGGCCATCGGCTGGATCAGTCCGCCTCGGGCAGCAGCTTCCGGGTCGTCCGTCGGTCGTCCCTGGCTATCCAGCGCCCAGGTGAGCGGGATCTTTTGTTTCTTTTGTTGGGCGACAAATATTTTCCCCCACGCCACTGCTCCGGTGGCCATGTCGAGCACCACGGGCGGATGCGGATGCGCGGGGATGGCGATGGCGAATGCGTTATTGCCCAAGCGCGCCTCACAGCCGCCGGTCGGGGCCATGGTGGGGCCGGAGTTGGTGGCGGCAAATCCGATCATACCACGATCGATCGCGCGGAGCGCGTAGAAGGCAGCAGCGCCGAAATGGTTGCTGTTCCGGCAGCTGACCCAGCCGGCGCCGCTTTGGGCGGCTTTGGCGATGGCCAGGTCCATGGCCGCCACGGCTGCGGCTTGCCCCATGCCCCCACCGCCGTCCAGCAACGCGGTGGCGGCATCCTCAGCAATGACACGCGCCTGTGCCGCCGCGTTGAATCCGCCGGCATGCAATCGATCGACGTAGACCTTCAAACGGATCACGCCGTGAGAGTCGACTCCGCGCAGATTAGCAAAGACCAGATTATCGGCGGTGACTTGCGCCACCGAACCGGCCAGGCCCGCTTTCTCGAAACAGGCCCGACAAAAACGCAACAGCGCATCCGCGCTCACCCGGATATCATTCATGGCAAGCTGAGATCTCCGATTCTCGGACGTGAGTTGAGACCATAAACCCAACCCAATCTCACGTAGCAGCCGAGGCTTGCCCGCCGTAGCCCGTAGGGCGCAGGCGGGTAACGAGGCTCTGATCTTTTTCTCCGAGGATGCGTTGGGATAGAGTGAGCCTCCTGACGTCGGCTGCTACCTGAGGGTCGGTTCATGGGAGAAGGACTGCTATTTGTTGAAACGGAAATTGGTCAGGTCGCAGTCTTGCATCACGTAACCCTTCGTCTCCAGGCGCAGTTTGCCGGCGCGCTTGGCCTGGGTTTCCCCACCGGCTTCCACGAAATCCGCGAAGCTGATGATTTCGGCCCGGATAAAACCTTTCTGGATATCAGTATGGATTGATCCGGCGGCATCCCAGGCGGAGGCACCCTGGCGAATCGGCCAAGCCCGGTTTTCTTTGCCGCCCACAGTGAGGAAAGAAATATAACCGGCCTCCCGGAATGCGCGCACGAAGAGATCGTCCGGCTCCGCCAATTCCGCCGCCGTCGCCACAGTCACAGGCCGGCTGGTGCAGAGGTTATGGGCGGCCATCGCTTGCTGTTCTTCTGGGCTGAGCTGAACGGTCAACGCGCACTGCTCGCTCTCCAAGGCGGTCTGGATCTTTCTCAAGGCCGCATGCTCGATGGCAGGCGGGTCGCGGCTCACGCGGGTTTCGACAAATTCCAGGTCTTTAAGCAAAAGATCCGGGAACGCCTCTCGCGTCGTGAGAATGGCATGGGCGTCGACCAACCGGTCCTCGCCGATCAGGTCCACCTGGGCATAAACTTTTTTGTCGGCCTCAACCAATTCATGCGCGGTGTCGAGGCGTGGATCTTTGATATTGCGCTTGCCGACAGGGATACCGGGGATGCCAAAAAGGGCCACGTTCATGACGGTGCGGTCTGGGATTGGGGTTGTGTGTGTGTCGGGCTCAGCCATAGCGAAGCCCGGCTGCGAATGCACGCTAATTGAGAAAGTGGCGCAACACTTTCCGGCTTTCTTGCCGGGCCAACCTCTGCTATCACACCGGCGAGTCAACTTCATGAAAGCCATCCAGCTGGAAAAGCCGCAACATTTTCGGCCGATTGAACTCGCGGAACCGGACGCACCGGCCGCAGGCGAGGTCCTGGTGGGTGTGCACCGGGTCGGGATCTGCGGGACGGATTACTCCGGCTACATGGGCAAAATGCCGTTTTTCTCTTACCCGCGTATTCCGGGTCATGAATTGGGCGTGGAAGTGCTGGCGGTGGGCCCTGGGGTGACCCACCTGAAACCCGGAGACCGTTGTTCGGTCGAGCCTTACATGAACTGTCAGCGATGCTTTTCCTGCCGGCACGGCCACGGGAACTGTTGCGAACAGCTCAAAGTGTTGGGTGTGATGATGGACGGGGGCCTGCGCGAGCGGTTCGTTCTTCCGGCCCGCAAGCTGCATCCATCGACCCAACTGACCTTCGAACAACTGGCGCTGGTCGAGACGCTGGCCATTGGTTGCCATGCGGTCGATCGCGGGGCTCCGGGCCCGGAGGAGCACGTCCTGGTGATCGGCGCCGGGCCCATCGGCCTGGCCGCCATCGAGTTCGTCAAACTTTCCGGGGCCACCTGCATCGTCCTGGACTTGAATACGAAGAGGCTTGAATTCTGCCGCCAGCAAATGGGAGTGAAACACACCATCGCGGGGACAGGCCAGGGAACGGAACTCGAAGAACTCACGCGCCTGACCGACGGAGTCCTGGCCCAAGTTGTGATCGACGCCACCGGCAATCCGCATTCCATGGCCCAAGCCCTTTCTTACGCTGGGTTTACTGGACGCGTTGTTTACGTCGGGATCACGCAACAGGAAGTCTCCTTCCCACATGCGCCCATTATGCATCGGCGCGAACTCACGCTCCTGGCCAGCCGCAATGCGTTGCCGCACGATTTTCCGCGCATCATCCGGCTGATCGAACAACACCAGATCGATACCCGGCCCTGGATCACGCATCAGGCCGAGTTCTCGGGAATGATGGAGGTCTTTCCGACCTGGGCCAATCCGGAAACCGGCGTGATCAAAGCCATGGTGCAGGTGGCATGAGACGGATTTGCCAACGCTCACGTTCCGGGAGGATGTGGAACCGGCCCGCGCCGGGGACCGCGTTTACGTTAATCGAGTTGCTGGTGGTCATCGCCATTATTGCCATTCTCGCAGGCCTCTTGCTGCCGGTGCTCGGGCAGGCGAAAGGCCGCTCCCAAGCCATCGCGTGCGGCAACAATATCAAGCAACTTACCCTCGCTTGGTTCCTCTACGCCGATGACAACGACGACCGTCTGGTCAACAATCACGGCAAACCCGAAACCGCCGCCAAACGCAACACCTGGGCCAACAACGTCCTGGACTGGGGAAATAGCGACGACAACATTAATCCCATCTACCTGACCGATTCGCTGTTGGGCCCGTATACCGGCCGCTCGATCGATGTCTTCAAGTGTCCTTCCGACAAGTCGATGGCCGCCAACGGTCCGCGCCTGCGCAGCATCTCGATGAACTCGCTGGTGGGCGACCCGGGTGAACTCACCAACCGCTTTAACCCGGATTACGTCCAGTTCTTCAGCATTGGGCAGATGCCGGCGCCGGCTAACATTTTCGTGTTCCTCGATGAACATCCCGACACGATTAACGACGGGTTCTTTATGAATCGGCTGGAGGAATATAAGTGGGGCAACCTGCCGGCCTCGTTCCACAATGGCGCCGCCAACCTGACCTTTGCCGATGGCCACTTCGAAGCTCACAAATGGGTTGTGCCCGGCACCATTCGTCCGCCCGTTGAAGGTGGTGTCGGGGGCACCATCGATGCCGAGCCTCGCACGGATTTTCAGTGGCTGAAGGATCGCACGAGCGTGAAGTGAGGTTCAGGGTTCAGGGTTCAGGGTTCAGGGTTCAGGGTTCCCGGTTCCCGGTTCTGCACGCGGCAAGATAGTAGGCACAGATCCGGATTCAAGCATCTCGGGCCGCTACCTAGGGCCTGTCCCTGGGCCTGTCCCAGGAACGTTCTCGGGACAAACTTTGTCGGAATCTTTGTCGCAAACTTTGTCGAAATCCCAACATTGTCACAAAGTCCTCGACAAAGTTTCCGACGAAGTTTCCGACAAAGGCCGAA
>DATLUX010000456.1:0-10101 GCA_035577805.1 Verrucomicrobiia bacterium | reverse complement strand
TCGATCTTTCGAAGTATGCGGGGCAAACGGTTCAGTTGGGCTTCCACCTGCGTGCGCGTGATTGCTGTGGGGGGTATGATGGCGGCCCAGGCTGGTACATCGACGACGTTTCAGTCGTGGTCGGGCCAATCGTATTTGATCCGCACAACAGTCCCGAAGGCTTTGAGTCGGGCCTGGGCGACTGGGCTTCCGACTCCGGCACCTGGGAAGTGGGCGTTCCGACGTCAGGGCCACCGCCGAATGCCGACGGAAGACGCGCTCACTCCGGCACCCAAGTCGCCGCCACCGTTTTGGCCGGAAGTTACGCCGAATCGTTCGATAGCCGATTGATTAGCCCTCCCTTTGAGATCTCGTCGAGCTGGGAAAACCCGCGCCTGCGCTTCTGGCACTGGTATAGTTTTGGGGGCGGTGATTCGGGCAGCGTGCAGATCAAGGCAGGCACAAATGACTGGGAAACATTGGCTATTTATACCTCCACGCCCGGCGTGTGGCATTATCCGTTGCTCGATCTTTCCCCGTACGCCGGACAAACCGTCCGCTTGGGATTTTTACTCAGCGCACGAGACTGCTGTGGCGGGTATGACGGCGGCCCGGGCTGGTACATCGACGACATCTCGATCACGAATGGTCCGCTAACTTGGGATCCAGTCCATAACCTGGAGACCTTTGAATTAGGCTGGGGGAATTGGGCATCGGACTCCGGCACCTGGGAAATCGGCGTTCCTACCTCGGGACCTCCGCCGAATCCACACGATCGCCGCGCCTATTCAGGGACGAATGTTGCCGCGACGGTGCTGGCCGGAGGCTACGCGGAATCTTTCGACAGTCGGCTGATCAGTCCGCCCTTCAGGGTCCCCCCTGCGGGCCTGAACCCCCGCTTGCGCTTCTGGCAATGGTACAGTTTTGGCGGCGGAGATTGGGGCAGCGTCCAAATCAAACCCGGGACCAACGATTGGACGACCTTGGCCATCTACACCCTGACCCCGGGCGTATGGCATTATCCGCTCATTGACTTGTCCTCATATGCGGACCAGGAAGTGCGTTTGGGTTTTCTCCTGAGTGCTCGAGATTGCTGTGGCGGTTACGACGGCGGGCCGGGGTGGTACATTGATGATGTCGGCATCGGCGTCGGGCCTATCCAAGTTCACAATCCCGAGGACTTCGAATTGGGGATAAGTGAGTGGTCCTCCGATCAAGGCACCTGGGAGGTTGGTCCGCCTACCAGCGGCCCTGGTCAAGCTCACAGCGGCGTCAACGCAGCCGGCACCGTGCTGGCCGGAAATTATGCGGAGGTAATCTCCAGCCGGCTGATCAGCCCGGCCTTCGTCGTTCCGCAAGTCAACGCCCGTTGCCGATTTTGGCATTGGTACAGTTTTGGCGGAGGCGACAGTGGCACCCTGCAAATTCGCGAGGGGACCAACGAGTGGGCGACGCTGGACACGTTTTCTGGATCGAGCGGCGGATGGTTCAACAATCCACCGATCGACCTGACCGCCTTCGCGGGAAAAGCTGTCCAACTAGGTTTCCTATTCACCGCGATAGACTGCTGTGGCGGCTATGACGGCGGACCCGGCTGGTATGTCGATGACGTCTGTGTGCTCGGCGGCTCCTTGTCCTTCAATGGCGTGGCGGAAAAGGCGGCCAATGAGGAAAGTCTGCTCACTTTCCAGGCCCGCGTCTCCGGAGCCAATGCGTCCTCCGACCTTCGTTTCGACTTGGGAACACGCCCGCCGGAAGGCGCGGTCATTGACCAGCGCACCGGTGTCTTTACCTGGACGCCGACCGAGGTCCAGGGCCCAAGCACCTATCGGATCCCCATCAACGCCGTTGACCTGGGGAACGGAGGTCAAAACGCCTGTACCATCGTCGTGATCAACGTCAACGAAGTGAACAAGCCTCCGTCGTTGATGGTCACCAATCACACCGTCGAAGCCACTCAACCGTTCACCTTGGACTTGTGCCCCAAGGACCCGGATATCCCGGCGAACGCGTTGGCTTGCGCACTGTTATCCGGGCCGCCGGGCATGACCATCAATTCTGATGCCTGCCGGCTAAACTGGACGCCAACCTTGGAACAATTGGGCTCCCACACCGTCACCGTAATGATCACCGACCAAAACCCGGATGCCATCAACGACAAGCAGTTGAGCGCCACCAACACCTTCACGATCACGGTGGCCACGAACACCATCTACTCTTTGCAGATACGGCGCGTCACCGCCGGCGATTTTGAGTTCACCATCGCCGGGGGCCAGGCGGGCAACAATTATGTGCTCCAATCCGCTCCGTTCCTGCTCTACTGTCCGCCGACCAACTACTGGCAGGACGTTCGCACCGTCCAACCCACTTCCGCACGCTACACTTTCAACTACACCGAGCCACAATTCGGCGTCACGACCAACCGCTGGTATCGTCTTAGGACGCCTTAACGTCAGATCGGGAAGGCGGCGTTCACGCCTCGTCAGCGGCTGCCGGCTCCTGGCGAAGGGACTACCCAACAGCCCGTCTCCGATCCTCATCTTGAAGGGGCCTAAAAAGGCCGCGCCCCTATCTGGCTTTCCGTGGGGCTCATCGAAATGCGGCCAGCGCGCTGGTTGAAATCCAGAACTTGCTTGTTCTTTGTCCCCACTTTTGTCAAGAGGTGGAACTATCCAAACACCGATGAACTCAATTCTCTGCGCATTTCAGACTCCCAGCCTGGGCAAGACATTCCTGGCTTGTGTTGTCACCGCCCTGGCCCCTTTGGCCGCTGCGGCGGCAGACGCCTGGACCGACATCTCCACCCCGTTGCTGGCGCGATTAACCAACAACGGCGCCAAACCGGCCTGGCCCGGCGGTTGTTCGGGCGTCGTCGTCAATCGAACCACCGGCGACGTCACCATCAAAGTTGTCGGGTTGGGTCTGTGGCGCAGTTCCGATCAAGGCGCGAGTTGGAAGCAGATCGACGACAACACGATCTCCGGCCGCGATGAAACCGGGTGGGCCACGAGTCTGGACCAAAACGCGCCCGCGCGCATCGCCAGCTTTTCCCTCGATGGCTCCGCGGGCTGGACCAGCGACGGGCTCCACTGGCGGCGTTTCACGACGCTCGGCCGCAATTGGGATTACGGGTCGGTGGATTGGTCGGACCCTGTGCCGAAAACGATCATCGCAGCCAAACACGAAACGAGCCCACCAGGAGAAGTCTACGTGACGCAAGATGGAGGCATCACCTGGACCAAACTTTCGATTCATCTTCACGAGAATCGAAATCACGTCTCCATGGTCGGCGCCCTGAACGCGACCACCCTCATTTATGGCAACGGCGATGGCATCCAGCGCAGCACCGATGGCGGGACCACCTGGACGAAAGTTTCTCCAGCCAATACGCAGACCCGGATTCCCGTGTCATTTCATGGCGCAGTCTATTTGGGGAGCACCAATGGTTTGTTGGTCAGCAAAGATCTGGGCGCGAGCTGGCAAGCCCAGGGAGCGGCGGTCAACATCTGGCTGGGCCCGTTCTTCGGCGGCGGCGACACAAAGATGCTCGTGGTCGGGAAGGATGGCGTATTTGCAACAAGCGATGCAGGCCGCGAGTGGAAACACATGGCCGATCTTAAACCGAAGGAAGGAGGATTTGTTTTTACTCCGAACTGGTTTGGTTGTTACGCCTGGGATCCCGTGAACAACATCCTTTACGCTTCCGCCATGGGGAACCCGGTCTATCGGCTCGCGCTTGGAAAAGCGCCGTGAAGGAGCGCGCTATGGAAGTTTTGTCACGCCACCAGTGAGTCAAGACACCGTCATGAACGCTCTGGTTCGCCGCTTGGTCGACTTCTGGCTCGATGAAGAAATCAAACGCGGAATGGACCAGCTCTTCGACCGACTGATTGAAGCCGTCGAGCGAACAACCTGAGCCGGGTCGACCGACCTGTGTCCGCTTCGGGGTGCTGGCCTGGCTCTGTGTTGCCGCCGCGGTCTCTTATCTCAGTCGCAACGCTATCGGCGTCGCCGAAAGCACGATCCGCAGCGATCTGCGGCTGACCAAGGACCAGTCCGGTTTCATGCTGAGCGCGTTCTTCGTCTCCTATGCCGTCTGCCAGATTCCCGGCGCGTGGCTCGGACAACGTTTCGGCGCGCGCCGCGCCTTGCCGGCCTTCGCCGTGGTCTGGTCCCTGGCCACGGCGTTGACTGGAGGGGCCGGCTTCTGGCTGCTCGTGGTCGCCCGGATCATCAAGGGCTTGGCCCAGGCCGGCTTGTTTCCTGTCAGCACGGGCGTCATTGCCAACTGGTTTCCGAAGCACGGCCAGGCCTTTGCCACCGGCGCGCTGGGAAGTTTCATGTCCGTGGGCGGCGCCGTCACGGCGGGCCTGACCGGCTGGCTGATCGTGGACCTCGGTTGGCGTTGGATGTTCGTGCTTTACGGTCTGCCTGGACTTCTGTGGGCGGGCTGGTTTTGGATTTGGTTCCGCGACCATCCGCAGCAACACCCTGCGGTCAACGCGGCCGAGCGACAACTCATCCGACCGGAAGCCGCAGAAGCTGCGCGGGTCAATGCGGGTGGACGGCCATCCGCTGCCTCGCCGCATCCGGTCCGAGCGGGCCACGACGGGACGGGGACCGCCGCGCCAACGCCTTGGCTCCTGCTCCTGAGCAGTCCAGCGATGTGGTGCATCTGCGGCCAGCAGTTTTTCCGTGCGGCCGGCTACACCTTCTTCACCAGTTGGTTCGCCACGTATCTTCAAGAAGCTCGCGGGGTCACGATCAAGGGTTCAGGAATGCTCACCATGTTGCCGTTGCTCGCGGTGGTGGCAGGCAGCTTGATCGGTGGTGGCGTTTCCGATGGCATCCTGCGGCGGACTGGCAGCCGGCGGCTGGCGCGCCAAACCGTTGCGGTGGTGTCGCTGGGGTTGTGCGCCATTCTCTCGTGGTCGGCCCTTTTTTTCGCCAACACGCTGTCGGCGGTGCTCATCATCAGTGCAGGCTCATTTTTCGCCGCGGTGGCCGGGCCCTGCGGTTATACGATCACGATTGATATGGGCGGCCAGCATATCCCGACCGTCAACAGCGTGATGAATATGTGCGGCAACCTCGGCGCAATGCTGTTACCACTGGCCGTTCCGAGGTTGTTGAGCCTAACCGGTCGTTGGGAGACGGTGTTGTTGAGCTTCGGCGCAGTTTACATTGCCGCCGCGCTCTGCTGGTGGGCGCTCAAACCGGAAGGAGATGTATTTGCCCAGGCGCTCCTGGGCAAGGAAACGGCTACGACAAAACTCTGATCCGGCACCAAGCACCTCCCACCTTTGCGGGAAACTTTGTCGGCCACCTTGTCGAGGCCGCAACTTGGAACCTACGTACTTGGAAGGGGAGGCAGCGATCACGCGTGCGCGTATGGGCAAGGGGAGCTGGGAGGTGGCAAGGGAATTGGGGGCAAGGGAATTTCCGGAACCGGCCTGGTGCATCGAGAAGTGGTTTCTTGAAGAGAAGCTAAAGGGGCCGCCATTCCCTTGCCCCCAATTCCCTTGCCCAACCGGGCAGATTTGTGACCCCCGCCGGGTTGGGAGTGGGCCGATTGCCAAGCCTGAGGTCAAGCGTCTCAGGCATACGCCGGAAGAAGGGAAGTCAGTTTGAAAAAGTTCCGCGCTTGGGCATTTCCATCCCGGCCAGGATTTGTTATGCCAAGCCCGTCCCGATGAATCAGGTCCGTACGCCCTCAAGCCGGTGCCGGTTTGCCCTCGCTACCGGCGACATCACACCGCCGCCCAACATTTATCACCGCATGTGGGGTGCGGCGAAGCATGAACGCGCCACTGGCGTGCATCGCCCACTCCGGGCGACTGTAGCCGTCTTCGCGCCCGCGTCGGACTCGGGTTCGGACATGGATTCCTCCGCGGCGATCCAAATCATCCTCGCGCTCGATCATTGTGTGCTGGGCGCCATGGAGCACGAGCAACTGGTCTCGCAGGTCGCGAAAGCGACGGGCCAACCGCGCGAGACTCTTCTGGTCGTCTTCTCGCATACACACGCCGCCGGATTGATGGGCCTGGAACGAGCGTCTCTCCCGGGCGGAGAGTTGATTCCCGGTTACCTGCAGCGCCTAGCCGAGCGCGCCTCGGAACTCGTCCACGAAGCAAAAGCCAGCGTAACCTCGGCCGCCATCGTCTACGGCACGGGCCGATGCAACCTGGCGGCCAATCGCGATTACTTCGACCGCGCCACCAACCAGTTCGTTTGCGGTTTTAATCCGGTTACACCCGCCGACGACACCGTGCTGGTCGCGCGCGTGACGGCCGCGAACGGCGACCTTCTGGCGACGCTGGTCAATTACGCTTGCCACCCGACTACGCTCGCCTGGGACAACACATTAATTAGCCCTGACTACATCGGCGCATTGCGCGAAGTGGTGGAGCGTGAGACAGGTGCGCCTTGCTTATTCCTGCAAGGTGCCAGCGGCGAACTCGGTCCCGTCGAGGGCTATGTAGGCGACCCGTTGGTAGCAGACCGCAACGGACGCCAACTCGCCTACGCGGCGCTTTCGACTCTGACGGCGCTGCCGACGGCTGGCACGCGCTTCCGCTACACCGGCCCGGTCGTGTCCGGCGCAACCCTCGGCGCCTGGGCCCACGAACTCTTGTCCGCGACAGAGACAACGGCCCAAGCTTGCTGGCAAAGCTGGCGCTGGCGCGAGCCGCTGCCGTATCGTCCCGGGCAACCAACGGTGGTGGAGGTGGAGGCGCAGCTCGAGCAATTCCAGACTGAGGAAAGGGCTGCCCGCGCTGGCGGGAACGCGGCGCAGGCCGCCGAATGCCGCGCCATGGCCGAGCGCAAGACCCGGCTGTTGCATCGGCTCTCCCAGTTGCCCACGGGCGAAACGTTCCCGTTGCAGGTTGTCCTCTGGCGCGTGGGCGACGCTTTCTGGCTGGGTGTCCAGGGCGAATTCTACAGCGTGTTGCAAACCGGATTGCGCGCCCGTTTTCCAGGCGTGCCCATCGTCGTGGCGACGATCGCAGCGGACTGGGGCGCATCGTATTTACCGCCACGCGAGACTTACGGGAAAGGCATCTACCAGGAAAGCATCGCGGTAGTCGCCCCGGGCGGACTGGAACAAGTGTGCGAATCGGTGGCAAAACGAATTGAGCAAAGCCTGACCGACGCCCGATCCACCGCCAAACCCGCCTCTCTATGCTCTCCATGAACCTTTCCTGTCTCGTAGCAGCCGACGTAAGGAGGCTCACTCCATCCGGGCGCGTTCGTCGGGAAAGAGATCAGAGCCTCGTTACCTCGGCTGCTACGTTAGATTTGGGTTCATGGCCCCAACGCTCGTGCACATGACGTGCACGTGAAAACTCTCCATGAAGATCACAGGAATCGAAACCTTTGTTTGCCACGCCCGCATGCGGAACTGGGTGTTCGTGAAAGTAATGACCGATCAGCCGGGTCTCGTCGGCTGGGGCGAAGCCACCTTGGAATGGCACACCCGCAGCGTGGTGAGCGCCATCGAAGACATCGCAGAGCTGATCCTCGGCCAGGACCCGACCCGTCCCGAGCATCTGTGGCAGATCATGTACCGACAGCATTTCTGGCACGGACACGGCATCGTGCGCGCCACCGCCATCGCGGGCATTGATCTGGCCCTGTGGGATATCGTCGGCAAGGTCGCTGGTCTTCCGTTGGCCAAGGTCTTCGGCGGGCCGGTGCGAGACTTCGTGCGGACCTACTGCCACCTTGGCGGCGGACGAATGGAGGACTTTTACGAGACGCCGGTCGATAACGCCAAACGTTTTGCCGAACTCGCGCGTGCGGCCGTGGCCGCCGGTTTCACGGCCTTCAAGAGCATGGCCGTGCCCAGCACGATGCCCATCGAGGGACTGAAACCAGTGAAGGCTGCCGAAGCCGCCGTGGCCGCGATGCGCGACGCCGTGGGGCCGGATATTGATATTATGGTGGACTGTCATGCGCGCCCTTCGCCCGCCATGGGCCTGCGGTTCGGCAAGGCGCTGGACCCGTATGGGCTCTATTTCCTGGAAGAACCCTGCTGGCCCGAGTGCGTGGATGGTCTGGTGAAGATCAATGCGGCGCTGACTACTCCCGTCGCCACCGGCGAGCGCGTGACGCACCTGGAAGCGTTCAAGGATCTCTTCGAAAAACGGGCTTGCGAAATCTGCCAGCTCGACCTGACGCATTGCGGCGGTTTCACCGCCGCCCGGCGCGTGGCGGCGCTGGCCGAGGCGCATCGGATCGCGCTGGCCCCGCACAACCCGCAGGGTCCCGTCAGCACGGCCGCTTCACTGGAGTTCGGATTCTCGCAGCCGAGTTACATCATCTGCGAAACGGTCCACGACGATGTGCCGTGGCGGCAGGAAGTGGTGGAAGAAGGTTTCACGGTCGAACCGAAGGGTCGCCTCGTCCGCCCGAACACCAAGCCCGGTCTTGGCATCACCATCAATGAACCGGCCGTGAAGAAACACCCGTTTCAGCAGGAAATCGCCCAACGCACTTTTTATCCGGATGGTTCGGCCGGAGACTGGTAATACTGCTTGATTTCATGCAACCCGAAAGGCAATCGCCATGAGTCCTCTCTCTCCACCACTCACTCGAAGAAGGTTCCTTCGCACGGCCGCGGTCGCAGCCGGCGCGGCCGCCACGCCGGTGACTGTGGCCCAACCCGCCAACCTGGCGGCACCCCCCGCCATCCCGATCTCCAACGGCATCCAAGTGGGCGCCGTGTCGTTCGTGGACGAAGGCGTCGAACCAGTTTTGGATATCTTCCAGCAGGCGTCCGTGGACACGATTTACCTGACCACCTTTACCTACGGACGCGGTTTGGCCGGCCGACAGATCCCCGGACAACCATTCCCCGATCATGGAAAGCAGGAGTCGGACGAAAAAACATTTCACGGCGGCAATTATGCCACGCCCCACCCGCAGTATTATCAGGCCACCGTCCTGAAAGAGACGCGCGCGCCGGAGCACGGTGATCTCGACATTGTCGCCGCCGTGCTGCCCGCCGCGAGGAAACGCGGGATAAAACTCTTTTGCTCGATCGAGGACGTATTCCGCAACGACGTTCCAGGCGTAAAAGAGGTGACCGAAATGGACTGGCAAGGGCGACGGAGCAACACCCTCTGCTTGTTTCATCCCGATGTGCGCGCGTTCTGGACGGGCCTGGCGACCGATCTTTGCCAGTCTTACGAGATCGACGGCATTCTGTTTTTCAACGAGCGCAACGGCCCCCTGCTCAACGCGCTGGGCGCCAGTCACGCCCAAAACATCGCGTCCTCGCGCGTGACTTGCTTCTGTCCGCACCATCAGCAAGCCGCGCGCGCCGCCGGGATCAGCTTTGAACGCGCCCGTGACGGTTACCGCAAGCTCGACCAATTCGTGCAGGCGGCGTTGCGCGACCAACGCCCCAGCGACGGTTACTTCGTCGAGTTCTGGCGGGTGCTCATGGAGTATCCGGAAG
The DNA here is from genome assembly GCA_035577805.1 of Verrucomicrobiia bacterium. Lineage (GTDB taxonomy): Bacteria > Verrucomicrobiota > Verrucomicrobiia > Limisphaerales > JADJPG01 > DATLUX01. Next base: position 659 of record DATLUX010000456.1, on the reverse strand, counting down.
TCATGGCCTGGGACCGGCTCTTTGACCAGGGCAAACACCAGGTTCTGGCTGAGGTCAACGCCGCCGTAAAAGGGGCCCGCAAAAATCTCCAGGTCGGCTTTCACATCGAGCATGTCAACTCGTTTAATCCCATCTTTCGAGCCACCCGGCGCTACGACGATCTCGCCACCAAAGCCGATTTTCTGAAGGTGGTTGCGTACAACAACTGCGGCGGCGAACGCTATGCCAGCTTCATCCGCAACGTCGGCTCAACCATCTTTCGCGACGTGCCCAAGGATGAATTGCTCCAGTTCAACAATCACCTGCTCAATTACAGCCGCGAAGCCGGGCTCGGCGAACTGGCCACGGCCGGATTGTCGCCCGACTATGTGGCGCGCGAAACCAAACGCGCATTGGACGGTGTGCAAGGCAAATGCCGCATCCTTCCCGGCATCGACATCGACATTCCAACCGGCCGCAACTCGCGCAAAGCCAAACCGGACGACACCTTCGCCGCCACCCAGGCAGCGCTCGCTGCCGGCGCTCAAGGCGTCATCCTTTCCCGAAAATATTCCGAGATGCGCCTGGCCAACCTGGCTGCCGCCGGCCAAGCCGTCCGCAACTTTACTAAATCACAAAAGAGATAATCCGTGCCCACCCGTCTTCGTATCGCTCCACCC
>DATLUX010000455.1:0-23751 GCA_035577805.1 Verrucomicrobiia bacterium | reverse complement strand
GTCAGGAGGCTCACTCTACCCCAACGCGTTCTCCGGGAAAAAGATCGAGCCTCGTTACCTCGGCTGCTACGTGAGATTTGGGTTGGGTTCATGGCCCCAATGTGCGTCCGAAATTCGGAGGTCCGGGCTACCCATGAACCTGAGCTTCGGGAACTCGAAACTCTTGGCCTTCTCACCCCTCACCCGCCTTCGCCCTGCGGGCTACGGGCGTGGCAGGCCCCGGCCCTTTCCCCGTTGAGGGGAGAGGGAGTTGTCCAAACTTCAGAGTTGGCTTCGTTTGCTGTCCGCTCGTCAACCACATGCGCACACGCCCCAGGACAATGTCCGGCGTGATGGCCTGCAGACATTCCATGGGCTGCGGCCAGTGACAGCTATCGCGCATGCAGGGAACACAAGGCAACGGCTGACGCAACACATCGGCCACCTGACCGTAAGGCCCCGTCCGCCGGGGTTCCGTCGGACCAAACAACGCTACGACTGGTTTGCCCAGGGCGGCCGCGGCGTGCATGGGTCCAGTATCGTTGGTGATCAGCAACTCGGCGATGCGCAGCCATTCGATCATCTGCGGAAGGGAAGTTTGCCCGGTCAAATCGAGACAACGTTTTGGCGCAGCAGCCGCCAGGGCCTGCCCCAAGGTGCGATCGCCTTCTCCGCCCAGGATCAGAAACCGAACATCCTCGGCCTCGGCCGCCAACTGCCGCACGGTCTGCGCGAAATGGGACAGCGGCCAGCGTTTATTTTCCCAACGCGCCCCAGGTTGAAGAGCAATCCAACGAGCCCCCGCCGGGGCGACCTCGGTTCGGCGCGCTTGGACCTGGGCTGCGGCCTCCGAATTTGCAGGCAACCAGGTGAAAGACCAATGGACCGGCACGCCCAGGGGCGGCAGGCTATGCAAGTACCAATCGACCGCATGGGTGTGATAGTTGGGTCTGGGCACGACGATGTCGTAGAAACCCCGCGCGCCCTCCCGCGGATCATCCAGTCCCACGGTCAGCGAGCCATTAGTGAGCCAGGCCATCGCCCCGCTCCGGAGCAGACTTTGCAAGTCGATGACCCAATCGAAGCGTTGCCGTCGCAGCGCTTGCACGCTGGCCCATATTTCGCCCCAATGCCACGGCGACCGCCAGCGTTGCCGGTCAAACCGCACGACGCCGGTCAGGTCAGGGTCAGTCTCCAACAACGAAGCCAGGCCGGAATCGATCCACCAGAAGATTTCACTCTGCGGAAGGTGTAATCGGAGCAGACGCAGGACGGGCAGCGCCTGGATCACATCCCCCAAGGAACTCGGTTTGAGGATGAAGATCTTCGGACGCGACACAGGGCCGGTTACTTGCCCAGGGCCAGGCGGTCGGCCAGGCGCGGAGGCAAACCGGCTTCGAGGATTTTCTTTTGCGCTCTGGGGATGTCGTAGTCGAGCCGGCGCAATTCGATGCTGCCTTCGTTCAGATCGTAGATCACGTAACCGGCTTTGGGATTGCCGTCCCGAGGCTGACCCACGGCGCCGACATTGACGAAGTATTTTTTGCCCGGTTCGACGCGAAATTTGGAGTAGGTACCCCCGCGGACCATGCTGTCGCGCACGAAAGCAACTGGGACATGGGTATGGCCGAAGAAACAGACGGCGGTGTTTTGGTACGTGAAACTGGCGGCCGCAGCCAGTTTATCGAACACGTAACCCCAACGTTGGGGTCCGTCGAGGGTGGCGTGCACCATGGAAAAGCTGGCCACTAACCGGACGTATTTCAGGTCACGCAACCATTGCCGATCTTCTTTGCTGAGCTGTTTGCGAGTCCAATTGACGGCTTCGGCCGCATGAGGGTTGAACCCTTCGAGGTCTTCTTCGCTGGAGCAGTATTCATCGTGGTTGCCCTTAACCACCGGCATGCCCATCGTGCGGATGATATCCAGACATTCCTTGGGATTGGCATTGTAGCCGACCACGTCGCCCACACAGCAATAATGAGTGCATTTCTGCTCCTTGGTATCCGCCAACACCACCTCCAATGCCTCGAGGTTGGCGTGAATGTCTGCGATAACCGCGTATCTCATTTCCGTGCTAATCTATCCAACAATTTCGAATCCGCTATCCAACAATTATCCAACAATTTCGAAACCGCGAAATTCATTTTTCGCCGGAGACCAGTTGACCTCTTCCTGCCGGACGAACCGGCCGACCTCCGAGTCCTGGATGGCCAACCTGAACGCTTCCAACTCGCTTCGGTGCCCTTCGGCTACCAACTCAACCCGGCCATCCATGAGATTGCGCACGAGCCCGGTAACCTCAAACCCATGAGCGGTGACTTTGGCGGTATAACGAAAGCCTACGCCTTGCACCCGGCCGCTGTAGAAAATATGCAGTCGTTCGCGGATCATACCCGCCGGATCATAACGCGCCAGATCGGATGGCGGCGGGGGGCGGAGCCCGGCTCCAAAAGCAGGGGTTGACAGAGCCGCATCCGCGTAACCCGCGACAGATAAAGCCATAACCCGCCCGGGATAGGCAACGCTTTTGTGCGCCCGCCAAAGCAAGGAAATACCAAAGTCGTCAGGGGAAAAAGCACCCGCCGATCAACCGATTTCCAACTCGATCCGCCGAGCCTTGGGTCTGTTTAGCCCCGCAACATTTGCGCACTTCCTGAGCATGATACTCAGCTCCGCTCCTCAGCTTCGGGGCTCATTTGCCCAACACTGGCACGGCCTGTTTGCGCACCGGAATCTTCTTAAAGCGTTGGGTCAACTTTGTGAGTGAATCTTCCACCGCCAAACGTTCCAGACTGGAGGCGCCCACGAATCCCACGCAATCCGTGTGTTCGTTGATGTACGCCGCGTCTTCCGGAGTGCAGATCGGACCGCCATGCGACAAAAAGAGGACGTCTTTTCGCACCTTCTTTGCTCCCTGAATGATGGCTTGCGTGCGTTTTACGGCGGCGTCCATGGTGCACACGGCGCCTTTGACCCCAATGCTGCCGCCGACGGTCGTCCCGACGTGGGCGATAATAGCGTCGGCTCCGGCTTCCGCCATGGCCTTGGCCTCGTCGGGCGTGGCCACATACACGATGGTGAATAATTCCATCTTGCGGGCCAGCGCCACCATCTCGAATTCCTGTTTCACGCTCATCCCCGTCTCCTCGAGCACTTGCCTGAACAAACCGTCGACGATGGTATGGGTGGGGAAATTGTTCACCCCGCTAAAACCCATCTCTTTGACCTGAAGCAACCAATGCCACATGCGCCGGCGGGGGTCGGTCGCATGCACCCCGCAGATCACGGGGATTTCTTCAACCACAGGCAAAACCTCGTGCTCGCCGATCTCCATCGCGATGCCATTGGCGTCGCCATAAGCCATCAGGCCGCAAGTCGACCCGCGCCCTGCCATCCGAAACCGGCCGGAGTTATAGATGATGATCAGGTCGGCCCCGCCTTTCTCGATGAATTTGGCGCTGATGCCCGTGCCGGCGCCGGCGGCGATGATGGGATGGCCTTGCTTGAGTTGAGCGCGCAGACGTTCCACGACTTCCTTGCGCGTATACGGGTTACCTTTTCCAGTCCAGGGGTTGGGCATGCAATGTCGATGTCAGTGGTTCAATGACGTTCCGTGATCAAACCTTCTGCAGCCAGACGCCGTGCCCAAACCAAACAAACCAGCATGGCACCCAATTCTGGCAGCGGTAGGAGGGGCGATGTTGAAGAGGACCGAACACAAATGCAACCGCGGATCCCGGGGCGGGGGATTGAAGGGCGCATTCACGAACTGCCCCTGGACAGCTGGATCAAGCACGCGGTCATAACCCTCTGTAGCGAGTTTTCGGCGTGACGCCTGAACCGTCCTGGGAATAATGGCTGCCGACATGAGCGAGCAAGCCCGCCTGGCCGACGTCAACGCACCCCCAGCCCGATGGTCTCTCCATCAACCTGACCTTCGGGAACTCGAAACTCTTGGCCTTCTCACCCCTCACCCCGGCCCTCTCCCCGTTGAGGGGAGAGGGAGCAGGTTCAAGGCCCCAATTCACATCCGAAATTCGGAGGTCCAAGCTCTCCATGAACACACCCTCACCCGGCCTTGCGGCCACCCTCTCCCATCCGATGCATCCGATGGGAGAGGGGCTGGGGGTGAGGGCTCTTTTTCAGTGGAAGTTCATGGCCCCAATGCTCGTGCACATGACATGCACGTGGAAGCTACCCATGAACCGTGGGGGAAAAGCGGAAAACGGAAAACGGAAAGCGAAAACGCGCGAATCATCCCGCCTTCGCCTGCGGGTACGGCGGGCAGGCCTCGGCCTCGGCCTCGATCAGTTACCGTTTTCAGGAAACATTGGTTCATGGTCCCAACGCGTGCGCCGGGAAAAAGATCAGCGCCTCGTTACCCGCATTCCGCATTCCGCATTCCGCACTCGTCCTGGGCCCTGGCCATTTGGGCCGGGCTCATCCTGGCCGCTGACGGCGCCGGCAATTCGAAAGATCCGGCCGCAGCTTTTGTGTCCTGGCACGAACGAGTGGTCCGGCCGCTCGAGTATGACGCAAGTCTGACCTGGTGGAAGGCCAACACCACAGGCAAGGACGAGGATTTTCAAGCCAAGGAAGAGGCCCAGAACAAATTGGATGCGGTTTTGGCGGACCCGAAACGTTTTGCCGAACTGGAGGCGGCGAGGAAACACCGGATCAAGGACCCGATTTTGAAGCGCGAGCTGGAGGTGCTGCATTTGCAGTATCTGGAGAAGCAAGTAGATCCCGGGTTATTGCAGCGCATCACCGCCAAGGCCAACGCCATCGAAAAAGCGTTTAATGTCTTTCGCGCCAAGATCGGCGACCAGGAGTTCACCGACAGCCAGGTGCGCCGCGAACTCAAGGAATCCAAAGACTCCGCCCGCCGGCGCGAGATCTGGGAAGCCAGCAAGGCGGTGGGGGCGGTCGTGGAAAAGGATTTACTCGAGCTGGTTGGGCTGCGCAACGAAGCGGCGCGTCACCTGGGTTACCGCGATTATCATGTGCTGCAACTGCAGTTAAATGAGCAAGACCAGGACAAGGTGCTCAAGTTATTTGATCAATTGGATCGGCTCACGCGCGAACCGTTCCAGCAGGCGAAAGCGGCGCTCGATCGCCGCCTGGCTGCGCAATGCGGGATCCGCGTGGAACAACTGCGCCCATGGCATTATCACGACCCGTTTTTCCAGGAAGCGCCCGCGATCTCCACCCTGGATCTCGACACGGCTTATACCAACGCCGATATCGTCAAGATCTGCGCGAATTACTATGCCGGCATCGGATTGCCCATCGACGATGTCCTGGCCCGCAGCGATCTCCTGGAAAAACCGGGCAAGAGCCCCCATGCCTTTTGCACTGACCTCGATCGCAACGGCGACGTGCGCGTGCTGGCCAATGTCGTGCCCAACCTGTATTGGATGAGCACCATGCTGCATGAGCTGGGACATGCCGTCTACAGCAGCAAAAACATTCCGCCCAGTGTTCCGTACGTGCTCCGGACCGAAGCCCATATCCTGGCCACCGAAGGCGTGGCCATGATGTTCGAAAGACCGGCCGCCAACGCCGATTGGCTGAAGGCCATGGGCGTGTCCGTGCCCAACCCCACCGCCTTCAACGAAGCCGGCGCCGAAAAGAAACGCCTCGAGCTGCTCATCTTTTCCCGATGGTGCCAGGTCATGCTGCGCTTCGAACGCGAGCTCTACCGCGATCCGCGCCAGGATCTCAATAAGCTTTGGTGGGACCTCGTGGAGAATTATCAGATGATCAAACGTCCCGAAGACCGCGCCGCCCCCGATTACGCCAGTAAAATCCACATCGTTACTTCGCCCGCCTACTACCATAACTACATGCTCGGCCAGCTCTTTGCCTCGCAATTGCATCACGCCATCGCCCGGGAAGTGCTCAAAATGCCCCCCAACCGCGGCCTCTACGTCGGCAACCCGGCCGTCGGCGAATTCCTCAAACGCCGCGTGTTCGCCCCAGGCCGCACGCTCCCTTGGAATGAATTGACTGAATTCGCCACCGGCGAAGCCTTGAACCCCAACGCATTCGCCGCGGATTTTCGCCAGTAACCCCCGCGGATGCAGCCCGCCTCAACCATCCATCGCCGACGCCCACCATTGTCCGGTTCAGCCCTGGTCCTGGCCGGTTTCTTTAGCCTCGCCGTGACGGGTTGCCGGGCGCCCGCGACGGCTCCAAGCGCGCCCGCGTCTCCCATGACTTACGATGTTCTGCTCCGCAATGGCACGATCTACGACGGCAGCGGTCAACCGCCCATCCGCGGGGATGTGGCCATCCGCGGCGACGCCATTGTAGCCCTCGGGCGCGTCGACCCCGCCCCCGCGCGCATTGAGCTCGATGCCACCGGACTCGCCATCGCGCCGGGGTTCATCAACATGCTTAGTTGGGCCAATGAATCCCTGCTCGTTGACGGCCGCTCCCAAAGTGACATCCGCCAGGGCGTCACCCTTGAAGTCATGGGCGAAGGCGAATCGGCCGGGCCGCTCAATGAGCGCATGAAATCCGACTTAAAGCGGCAACAGGGCGATCTGAAGTATCGCGTTAAGTGGACCACGCTCGGCGGTTATCTGGATTACGTGGTTGCCCGCGGGATCTCCTGCAACGTGGCCTCGTTCGTCGGCGCCACCACGGTGCGCATCCATGAAATCGGCTATGCCAATCGCGCACCCACCCCAGCCGAACTGGAACGAATGAAGGACTTGGTCCGGGTGGCCATGGAAGAAGGCGCCCTCGGGGTCGGTTCATCTCTCATCTACGCCCCGGCGTTTTACGCCAAAACCGATGAACTCATCGCCCTCTGCAAGGTGGCGGCAAGCCACGGAGGGATTTACATCTCGCATCTGCGCAGCGAAGGGAACCAATTCCTCGAGGCGCTCGAAGAACTCATCACCATCGCGCGCGAAGCCAAAATCCCCGCGCAGGTCTATCACCTCAAAGCCGCGGGGGAAAAGAATTGGGGCAAACTCGACGCGGCCATTCGCCGAGTCGAAGAAGCCCGGGCTGCCGGCCTGCATATCACCGCCGATATGTACACCTACACGGCCGGCGCCACCGGTCTGGACGCCGCCATGCCGCCCTGGGTCCAGGAAGGTGGTTACGCCGAATGGGCCAAACGCCTCCAGAACCCCGCCATCCGCGCACGAGTTAAACAAGAGATGACCACCCCGACCGACCAATGGGAAAGTCTCTATCTCGCGGCGGGGTCTCCCGAAAAAGTTCTCCTGTTCCAGTTCCGTAATCCCAAGCTGAAGGCGTTTACCGGCCAGACCCTGGCCCAGGTCGCCCAACAGCGCGGTCAATCCCCAGAAGACACCGCCATCAGCCTCGTCATCGAAGACGGCAGTCGCGTCGGCACCGTTTATTTCATGATGTCCGAAGAAAATGTCCGCAAACAAATCCGCTTGCCTTGGGTCAGTTTTGATTCCGATGCGCCGTCGTTGGCCCCGGAGGGACCCTTCCTGAAGTCCAATCCGCACCCGCGCGCTTACGGCAACTTCGCGCGGCTCCTGGGGAAATATGTCCGGGACGAAAAGGTCATCACCTTGGAGGAAGCGGTGCGGCGTCTCACGTCGTTGCCTGCGCAAACCCTCAAGTTGGACCGGCGCGGCCTGCTTAAGCCGGGTTTCTTTGCGGACCTGGCCGTCTTCGACGCGGCCACCATCCAGGACCACGCCACCTTCGAACAGCCGCATCAATATGCGACCGGCATGAAACATGTCCTGGTCAATGGCGTTTTTGTTCTTCAAGATGGCCAGCACACCGGAGCCAAACCCGGCCGCGTCGTGCGCGGGCCCGGCTGGACGGGCGGGGGAAAAGCGGAAAGCGGAAAGCGGAAAGCGGAAAAGGGAAAGCGAAAACGGAAGCGCCTCTAACCGGTCTTCGCAGATTCGCCGTAAGTCCTTGACTGGCGTATTTGAGCTGCTACGACCCGGTTAGCAACCAGAAACCGGCAACCAGAAACCGGCAACCAGCAACTACAGTAGCAACTACTCCGCCCCGTCCTCGCTTAGTCCCAATTTCTCGGCTCGGCGGAGATACTGCAAAGCGCGTTTGTAATCGCCGCGTTGTTCATAGACGCGGCTGATCTGGAGGTAAACGGCCGGGTCGGGAGTCTCGCGTGCCCGTTGGAGCAAGGTCTGGAGTTCGGCGTCGGTCGCTTCCCGGCCATAGGCGGTCATCAACCCCGCCGACGCCTGCCCTTGAAACAACCCGTTGGTCACCATGTGTTGCAGGACGATCATGAACAGCGCGCTGATCACAAAGAACTTCAAATTAGGCCGGGCTAGAACTGCGCTTTTCATAACACGATCTCCTGAGCATTCCGTTTGCCGTTTACATATCTCCGTAGCTACTTTCTAAAATGCGGCAAGCCGCTTAAAGTTTCTTACAAGTTCCTGGTTCCTGGTTCCTGGTTGCCAGTTGCTGGTTCCTGGCTGGCTATTGGCTATTGGCTATATTGGCTATATTGGCTATTTCCGCATAATTCCGCATTCCGCACTGGAAATGGTTCCTGGTTCCCGCCAATGCGCCTTTAATCTGTATCCTCGACCTGCTTCCGTCCAGTGGCTGTTCCGCCGGGTCTCCCCGGCAATCTCAGTCTCCCGGCCACCCGGCCATCGGAGCACCTATCTATCTATATATATATACGGAAGGCGCCCCTGAAATCTTACAGGATCATTCCGGTTCCTGGTTCCTGGTTCCTGGTTCCTAGTTGCCCGCCTTCGCCCTGCGGGCTACGGCGGGCAGGCGTGGCATGCCGCTTTTTCCCGTCCCCGCTTCCCCTTCCCCGTTTCCCCGTTTCCGCTTTCCGCTTCCGCTTTCCGCTTTCCGCTTTCCGCTTTTCCCCCCCCGCTTTTCCCCCAAAGCGTCTTGCCATCAGGCCGATCCCGGTTTAAAAGCGATGAAACCGAGTGCCTGCCCTTGGGCAACCATAGCCAGAGATAATCATGATCCCAACTTGCCGTTCCTTCGCTGTCGTCCTCGGCCTTGTCATCACGTGCCTTCTCCCAGCAGTCCCGCGTTATGGCGTGGCGGTCGCGGCAGATTGGCCGCAGTGGCGCGGGCCCGAATTCAACGGGGCCACCACCGAAAAGAACCTGCCTGCGACATTCAGCAAGACCGAAGGGACCGTCTGGGCTAGCCCCATGCCGGGGCCGAGCGGGTCCACGCCGGTCGTGTGGGGTGATTACGTCTTTGTATCCTCGACGGATGAGGCCACCAAGACGTGTGTGGCCCTGGCTTTCGACCGGAAAACAGGACGCGAACTTTGGCGCAAGAAAGTCGCAGACCGAGACGCCAAAGATCGGATGAGCACGTTCGCCAATGCGTCGCCGGTTACGGACGGCAAGCGAGTTTGGTTTTTCTATGGGACAGGCGACCTGGCCTGTTTCGATGTGGCCGGCAAGGAAATATGGCGGCGCAACGTGGAAACCGATTACGGGCAATTCGCCTTTCAATGGACCTTCAGCACGAGCCCAGTGCTGTATGACGGACGGTTGTATTTGCAGGTGCTCCAGCGCAATGTCGCGGTGCAGGGGCGAGGCCGCGCCGATGGTCCAAACGACTCCTATCTAGTGGCGTTGGATCCGGCCACCGGCAAAGAACTCTGGAAAGTGGTCCGGGCGGCGGACGCGCGGGAGGAATCTCTGGAAGCTTTCAACACTCCGACTCCATCCGGTCACGGCAGCCAGGCGGAGCTCATCGTGGCGGGGGGCGATTGCCTGACCGGCCACGATTTAGCGACCGGCAAGGAACGTTGGCGCTGGGGCACCTGGAACCCCACCCACATTGGTCACTGGCGACTCGTGCCCTCCGCCACGGCCGGCGGCGGAGTAGCGCTGCTTTGCGCCCCCAAAAATGCCCCGATCTATGCGGTCAAACTGGGCCTGAAAGGTACGCTGTCGACGGCCAGCGATGTGGCCTGGCAAAGCTTTGTCCAATCCTCCGAAGACTCGACCAAAGCCGCGCGTTCTTTGGAGAATCGCGACGTGTCGAGTGACGTTCCGTCGCCGGCCTTTTATGAAGGTCGATTCTATGTGCTGAACGGAGATAAGAAAAAGCTCCTGTGCGTCGAGCCCGCGGGGAAAGTGGTTTGGTCTGGAGACCTCAAAGGCAAAGCCATCTTCCAAAGCTCTCCCACCGTCGCCGATGGAAAGATCTATGCGATGAATTTCGCCGGCGAAGTGTTCGTAGCCCAAGCCGGCGGCGACGAATTCAAGCTGCTGCACACCGCCGACATGGGCGAACCGGGCGAAGACAAATTACGGGCCTCCGTCGTGCCCAGCCACAGCCAACTCTTCATCCGTACTTCGAAGACGCTCTTTTGCGTGGGCAAAAAGTAGGAAGCAGGAACCAGCCGCGCCAGCAGACCCGAAGCGAGTGCGCTGCTCCGTCGGGGTTGCGCGATTGAGCTACTCCTGAGTCACTTTCACTCCCTTCTGCTCAAGCATTTCAAGAAGGTTTTGCTTCCCGGCGAGATGGAGGGCCCCAACGACGACGATGGCATCCTGGTTGCCATGCACCAGCTTTTCGATCTTTGGGATCCATCGCCGGTTTCGTTCGACAGCGAACCGTTGATAGAGTTCAGGATGTTTCGTCACCCAGTCATTGAGATAAACAGCCGCGGTCGCAATGTCACCGGTCTTCCATGCGCTGATCGCTTGCTCCAGTTTCCGGTCCATCATGTCCAGAAGATCAATTGTATCGTTCAAAAGCGTTTCCCCGTCCTGTTTTGACAGCCCAGTGAAAACGTCCATCTGGGATTCCGGGGTGTCTAATGCGAGTATCTTTTTTCCGTCCTTGCGGGCGCGTTCCTGAAGATGCCGGTCCACTCCGAGCTTTTCTTCAAAGCCTAGACGTTGAGCTTCCAGGTATAGGATAGACATTGCGATCACGCCGACCTTCAAGTTCTCGACGGTTTGGAGCGGGAGCTCAATCGATTCCAGGTAATTGGTAAGGCGTTCGTACGATCTCTTTGATAGCAGGTCCCGCAGCGTTTCGCCTGTGCCGAGTTTGGTTTTTGCCAACAGATTGGTTCGCGTTGTCGGATTTTCGGCTTCTTCAAAATCGATCTCGAATACGGCTACCTTGGCTTTCTCGAAAGCCGCTTCGATCGGCGCAGCCAGCGGATAATGTTCTTTCTTGAGCAGGTGGACCGAGCCGAGCAGGTAAACGGTGGCTCGCTCACCAGCCACCTTCCACATTGGCTGATGTCTCTGGCCATTGGTGGAGGGTTGCTGAGCCAGCAGAGGGGGAAGAAGGACCGGAACAAGTAAAAGCAAGTGGAACCCTTTTACCCTCTGGCGTTTCATTCGTCGAGGTTAGGGGCCCCAGGCTGAATTGACAATGCTCCTGCTCTTAAGGCCAATTCCGCCACTTTCTGCTTTGCACGCCGGGATTTTATTCCGTTGTATAGCGCATACCGCTGCCGTATCGGATCGCGACGATCATTTGGATATACTGACAAACTACGGCGTCCCTGTTCGTTTTCGAGGATTTCAGACCGTTGTAGCCACAGAACCACACCCTCCCCCACGACCAGACCACCTTCTAACATTTCCGCCCGATTGCGAGACGGTTCGGCGGTCAACATCGTTAATCAGTTTGGGCGGTCTGACTGCTCAATCGGACCGTGCCCGTTTCTGAACGAACCGGCCGGCCTTTTGGATAACATGGCGGCGGCAATGTGCCAAATTACAATAGCGCCATGAATCCGTTTCGGTTTGCTTTGCACCAGAACAGAAAATTGTGTTTAATTCCTGTGATGGCGGTCTAATGACGACTGAAGATTCCCGCGGACATCATTGACACAGAATTGGAGTCTAGCGGCTGAAATCTAAATGAGCACCGTGAAAGTTATTGCCGGGCTGACCTGTATGGTCATAGCACTTTTCTTAGTGCCGGTTTCGTGGGTTTCCTTTGGGGCGGGGGTTCTTTGGTTCAAATTCATCCCTGCCGCTTTCACTGCTGGGCTGATTGTCGCAGGGCTGTTCCTGATTTTGAAGCGACGTTTGCCACTCTCACGGCGAGCCAAAACCCTGATTACGGTCTTCCTCGGGCTCTTTATCGTAAGCCCCATGATGTTGGATTTTTGGATTCGGGCGAAAGCCCACGCACTGCAAAATCGGGCGAAAACATTTCTGTCACGACCAGTGCCTGATATGTTCAAAACAGATTCAATTGAGGGATACCAGGCACGGCCAAATGAAACGGTGCTTTCTGGTTCACGCCGTCTCGTTGACCGCTATGCCAACAATGGGAGAATACGATGGTCCGCCGTAATTCAAGGGCAATTTGCCACCCAGCCATTTGAAACGTCATATTGCGAAGATGCTGCCAAAACTAACGAACAGGCCCGCCTTTATATCGTGGAGTGCAAGGCCATTATAGACAAAGAATGGGAAATGGGATTCTGGCATTGGTTTCAGGACACGATTGAAATGAAACGCTCAATTCCGGAAATTGAAGAAGAGGACCGTGTTGATAGATTCATCCAACAGATTGATGGCACTTGGACGAACGGCTCTGGCACGATGACCATATCCCCGAATGGAACATTCTCAGCGGCGCGGTCAAGCCCGACGCACACGAACGTTCTCAAAGGAACGCAAGTTTTTAGGGCTAGCGACAAGGTTTTGATGGTTTACCCCGATGGCCCGCCCGGCACATCAATTGGTGGAAAAAAGGAGTTCCGGATTGTTCATGTGGATGAGCACAATTTGGTTTACGAAGTTGATGGCCAGACAAACTCTATGAGCCGATGATTACTTTCTGCCACCGTCACTGCGGGCAACGCTGTTTCGCTAAAGCATTCACTATTGTTTATCTGTGCGATTCTCCCTTGGGTTTCGTTGGCAGTGCAGCCTGCTCACAATTTTTCTGACAAAACCATTCCAGAACTGTTGCTCCTTTTGGAGGACAAAGACTCAACCGTTCGTCATTGTGCAGCGATATTCATTGGGGACCGATACCGAAATCCGAACGCTGTGGTCATCAATGGACCAATTCACAAGCCGAACAGCCCATCTCCTGAATTCCCTATTCCGTGGAAGGTCATCCCGGCGCTATCTGATGCGGATTGGGCAGTGCGAGCGTGCGCCATCCATGCCCTAGATGAACTGAGATTCCACACCAACACGACGCCCCTAATCGCTCTGGCTTTAGATGATAAAGACACCCTAATCCGTGTTCGGGCATGCACCGCCCTTATTGACATTTCACACGAATACCAAGAGCCCCTGCACAGTAAGGTAATCCCGACGCTGGATGGGTGTCTAAACCCAGCAGGGGGTGTTGAGGAAATCTGGCAGGCGGCCTACGCTGCCGAGGCACTGGAGAAGGACGGAACTCCGCTTATTCCGGCGCTACACCTTTTGACGAAAAACAACTCAGACAAGGTCCGACATTACGCACATCGGGCGCTGGCACGGATGGCACGGATTCAGAAAGGAAAGAAAGCCCGATAAATTGGGAATTCCCATTCTCGCAGTTTAGTTGTCGTAGTCGTTGGTCGCCGCTGCCCACGATTTTGCCCTCACTGGTCCGTGTTCGTTGGTCTGATTCGCCGAGTTTCTAACCCAACAACCTGCTTCCTTTGCTTGTGGGCGCGGCTCTGAAGATGCCTATCGAGCCCAAGTGTTTCGTCGAAGCCCGGCCGTCGAGCCTCGATATATTCAATCGCCCAGGCAACCATGCCGGGTTTCAAGCTCTCCACCGCCTACGAATTGCTCAAACCTCCGCGCTTTCATGGCGGCAGGTTAGATATGGCCCAGGGCTTTGACAACTGTCCAAGCTCGAGGCTCATTGGCTCACTCGCCCACTTTATGCTTTGCACGCCGGGATTTTATTCCGTTGTATAGCGCATGCCGCTGCCGTATCGGATCGCGACATTGCTCTATTGCTTTAATGACCGGGATGAAGTGCTGCTGCTCGAGCGCGCTCAGGAACCGAATCGCGGATTGTGGAGTCCATCCGGCGGCAAGGTGCACACGGACGACGGTGAATCGCCCTACGCGTGCGCGTGTCGCGAAGCGGCCGAGGAGCTTGGGCTGACAATTGGCCCGGTGGATTTGCATCTCACCGGCCTGGTGAGCGAGTACGGTTATGCCGGCCAGGCCCATTGGTTGATGTTCCTGTTCGAGGTGAAAACGCGCCTGAGCCAGCTCCCACCCGATCATCGGGAAGGGCGCTTGGCGTTTTTTGCGCGGGGACAACTCGCCGGCCTGGCCTTGCCCGAAACCGATCGGGAACAGATCTGGCCTTTGTTCTGGCAGCATCGCGGAGGATTCTTCGCCGCCCATTGCCATTGCCATCCCGACGGACGCAACAGCTGGACTCTCGAAGAAAGCATCGGGCGGAAAAGCGGCCGCCCGCCGTAGCTCGTAGAGCGAAGGCGGGCAACCAGCCTGCCACGGCGTAGCCCGCAGGGCGAAGCCGGGCAACCAAGAACGAGCAACCAGCAACCAGGAACCAGCAACTAGGAATGGACGAACCACCCATCATCGACCTGGAAAGTGATCATTATTTCATGGGCGAAGCATTGCGTCAGGCGGCCAAAGCGTATGCGGCCGAGGAAGTGCCGGTCGGCGCCGTCGTGGTCCGGGCCGGAAAAATCATCGGACGCGCCCATAATCAAATCGAACTGCTCAAGGACGCCACGGCTCACGCCGAGATGGTGGCGTTGACGCAAGCCGAGGGGGTGTTGGGCGATTGGCGCCTGACGGACTGCACGCTTTATGTCACCAAGGAACCCTGTCCGATGTGCGCGGGCGCCATCGTCCATACGCGATTGGCCCGGGTGGTCTATGGCGCCGCCGACCCCAAAGCTGGAGCAGCGGGAAGCGCTTTGAACCTGCTCGATTTCCCCGGGTTCAACCATCGCTGCATCATCACCAAAGGTGTGCGTGAACCCGAGTGCCGCTCGTTATTGCAGATCTTCTTTGCCGAACAACGCGCCAAAAAAGCCCAGGACGAAGGCCTCAGCGAGTAGGTTGGGTCATTCCAGGTTCCGGGTTCCAGGTTCCAGGTTCCAGGTTGCCCGGCTTCGCCCTGCGGGCTACGCCGTGGCAGGCGGCGTGGCAGGCGGCGCGGCAGTCCGCTTTCCCGCCTTCGCTCTGCGAGCTACGGCGGGCGGGCCGCTTTTCCTTCCCCCGCTTTCCGCTTTTCCCGCTCCTCTGTTTCAACTACAACAGCCCGACCTATGGCGAGTTACCGGGTTGGCATCATTGGCGGAAGCGGACTGTATCATATCGACGGGTTTACGGACCAGAAATGGGTCTCGGTCCGCACGCCGTTTGGTCCGCCGTCCGATGCCTTTCTGACCGGGCGTTTGCGGGGCCGTGAGGTGGTGTTTTTGCCGCGGCATAGTCGAGGTCACAGACTTTTGCCCAGCGAACTGAATCACCGTGCCAACCTTTGGGCCATGAAAAAGCTGGGGGTCGCCTGGGTGATGAGCGTCAGCGCGGTCGGCTCGTTACAGACCCGGTATCGGCCGTGCGACATTGTCTTGCCGGACCAATTTCTGGACCGCACCAAGCGCGGTTTGGAACACACATTTTTCGGGCGCGGTATCGTGGCGCACATCGCCTTTGCGGACCCAATTTGTGAAGAACTGCGGGTCCTGTTGCTGGAAGCGGCCAGCGAACTGAAGTGTCGCGTGCATAACGGGGGGATTTATCTGAACATGGAAGGGCCCGCGTTCAGCACCCGCGCGGAATCCATCGTCAATCACAAGGCGGGCTTCGACGTGATTGGGATGACCAACCTTGGGGAGGCTCGTTGTGCGCGGGAAGCCGAGATCGCGTACGCCACCATGGCGATGGTGACCGATTACGATTGCTGGAAAGGGGACGAAGAACACGTCACGGTGGAGATGATTATCGATAACCTCCATAAGAACGCGGCCCAAGCCAAGGCCATTATTGCCGAGGTCCTGCCTGCCATCCCGAAGACCCCTGGCTGGCCGTGTCATTCGGCGCTCAAGAACGCTATCATGACGGATCGCAAGTTTTGGCCGGCTAAAACCGTAAAAGAACTGCGGCCTTTGTTGGAGAAATACCTGTAGAATGGACCAGTTGTTGCTGTGGGAAAAGGAGTCCTGCTCCCCGGGGGCTGCAGATACCGACCCAAAAACGACGAGGCGGTTCGAAGGTGCCAGAGGGGTAACCCGCCCGGATGTCCCGGATGGGCTACCAAGCCTCTCCTTGCCAACCGTTAGGGGCAGGTCTAGTGTGCGCGAAAATTAAAGATTTCGGCCTGATATGAAACGTCGTGTTCTTCTGGGGATGTTGTTCGGGGCGCTTGCTGTCAACCTGGTCTTCGGCGCCTTCGCCTACTTCAATAATGTGCAGGCCGCCGAGAAGGACGACGCCCTGCCCAACTTCAGGCTCTTCTCCACGGTCCTCGACCGCGTCCGGCAGGAATACGTTGACGGCGATAAGCTCAGTTATCAGGACCTGATCCACGGGGCCCTCAAAGGCATGCTGAGCACGCTCGACCCGCACAGCGAATTCATGGAGCCCATCAAATACGAGGATCTTAAGAAGGATACACAGGGCGAATTCGGCGGAGTGGGCATCGTGGTCTCCACCAAGGACAATCAACTGACGGTAGTGGCCCCGATGGAAGACACCCCTGGATTCCGAGCCGGCATCCTGACTGGCGATCGCATCGTCAAGATCGACGGCAAAGGCACCGAAAAGATGAGCCTCCCCGAAGCCGTCAAACGCTTGCGCGGCCTGCCCGATACCGAAGTCACCATTACCACCTACCGCCCTTCCACCGGCCAGTTTAAGGATCACACCCTGACCCGAGCCAAGATCAAGGTCGATACTGTCCGCGACATCGACGGCAAACGTGAGTTCCCGCTCTCCGAGAACAAGGTGGGCTACATCCGCCTGCTGCAGTTCGGCGAAGCCACCTCCTCCGACCTCAGCGATGCGCTCCGCAAACTCGAATCCAGAGGCGCCGAATCGCTGATTCTTGACCTGCGCGATAATCCCGGCGGGCTCCTCGAGCAGGCGGTGCAGGTTTGCGAGAAATTTCTGCCCGCCGGCCAATTGATTGTTTCCACCGAAGGACGTGACGCCAAGACGAAGTCGACCTACCACGGCAAAGGACACGGCAAGCATCCGGCCTGGCCGTTGGTCGTGCTCGTCAATAATGGCAGTGCCAGCGCTTCAGAGATCGTGGCTGGTTGTCTCCAGGACTGCACCGC
The DNA here is from genome assembly GCA_035577805.1 of Verrucomicrobiia bacterium. Classification (GTDB taxonomy): domain Bacteria; phylum Verrucomicrobiota; class Verrucomicrobiia; order Limisphaerales; family JADJPG01; genus DATLUX01. The sequence goes on along the minus strand of DATLUX010000455.1, from coordinate 6,536 downwards.
CAGCGGCGCCTGTAGAGCTCTGGTGATCGGCGAACAAACGTTCGGCAAAGGATCCGTCCAAAGCATCCTGCCGCTCCAGGACGGTTCTGCCCTGCGCCTGACCACCGCCAAGTACTACACCCCAAGTCATAAGGTCATTCATGAGCATGGCATCACCCCGGACATCCTCGTGCCCATGAGCGACGAAGAAATGCGCGATATCCTCCTCCGGCGCACCCCCGGCGGCATCGAATCGCTCCCCGAAAAGGAACAGGAACGCGCCCGCAACGCACGCGACCCGCAACTCGAACGCGCCATGGATTTCCTCAAAGGCTACTCCCTCTACGCCAAACGCCAGGTGGCGACCGAACGCGAAAAACGCACTCCGACCAGGCCCGAAAAAGTCGCTTCCAAACAAACCAGCAAAGCGGAATAAAGCGGAAGCGACAGTGAGGCTCCGCACTCCGCACTCTGCACTCCGCACTCCGCACTCCGCACTGGGATGACCCTGCTGGCTCTCGAAACGTCCTGTGACGAAACGAGCGCCGCCGTTGTCCGCGACGGCGCGGTGCTTGCCAACGTTGTTTCTTCCCAAATCCGTCTGCACACCGAGTACGGCGGCGTGGTCCCGGAACTTGCGACCAGGGAACATCTGCGGAACTGGATGACGGTGGCCCAGACGGCCCTGCGCGAAGCCAAGCTCACTGGCGCGGAGTTGGATGCCGTGGCGGCCACGCGCGGTCCCGGCCTTCCCAATGCCCTCATGATTGGTTGTCGCGCGGGGCAATCCATCGCCTTCGCCCTGCGCAAACCATTTGTCGGTGTGCATCATCACGAAGCGCATCTGTATTCCCCCTGGATTGCCACGGAACCGCCCCGCGCCGATTTCGCGGGCTTTCGTCCGAATGTTTCCCTGATCGTCAGCGGCGGGCACACCATGCTGGTCCACGTGCGTCGTGAATTTGATCACGTTCTGCTTGGCTCCACGCTCGATGACGCCGCCGGGGAATGCTTCGACAAGACCGCCAAGCTCCTGGGTCTGCCTTATCCGGGAGGGCCGGAGATGGATCGACTCGCCGCAGCCGGCAACCCGCGCGCCTTCGATTTCCCGCGGCCGCTGCTCAAGGAATCCACCCTGGACTTCAGCTTTGCTGGATTAAAAACGTCTGTGCGCTACTTCCTGCAGCGTCACCCTGCCCTGGTCGAAGACTGCGCCCGGATCCGTGATCTGTGTGCCAGCGTGCAGGCAGCGATCGTGGAAACGTTGGTGGGCAAAACGCTGCAAGCAGCTCTGCAAACCAAGGTCGATTGCGTGACGGCATCCGGCGGAGTCACCTGCAATCGCGCCCTGCGCCGGGACCTCGCCGCGGCTTGCCAGCGGCACGGATTGGAATTGCGGCTGGCGCCTCAACAATTTTGCACCGACAACGCCGCGATGATCGGGATCCTGGCCGAGCGGAGGCTGTTAAAAGGGGACCCGCCAACGTCACTCGATGCCGAGATCGAACCGGGCTGGGCGTTGGCGTAAACTTACGTGCTTGCGCTTCCGCTTTCCGCTTTCCGCTTTTCCCCCACGATTACTTGCCCAGCTTCGCTTTCAGCTGGTTCTTCACTTCACGAACCAATTCGCGCGGGGCCGGCTGCACGCCCACCAGCGGAGTGAAATAGCAAGCCGGCGGGGCGTTGAGTGTATGCGCAGCCGGCTGGCCTCCCGGCGGCACATGGGCAAATAACATTTTGCCATCGAGCAAAACCAGATAACCACGGCTTTGAATGCGGAACTGGCCATGCAACACCTGCGCGAGGCCCAACGGAGTCTTGATCTCGAAACGCATACCCGATGGACCCGGCTTGCATTGACCAAGCAATTCGCCGGTGCCCAGGGAAAGCTCGACTTGTATGGCGTCATTGGTCCCGGGCGCGTTCGTGACGCTGGTCTGGGCTCCCGGCAACTTGTCCAAGGTCACGGTGGAACTTTCCGTCAGGCGCACGATGCCCGGGCCGGCGCCCAGATCGAGATCCACCGCCGAGGCAATCGCCGTGCGAATCACATCACCGGACCGCAGTTCCACACCGGTCAACAGCGGCACAAACACGCCGCTGTTATGGGAAATCTGAACTCGCCCCCGCAATCCCACGACCTTGGGAGTTCTCGCCTGTTCTTCAGCTGCCCGGAGGGCTCGCTGCTCGGCGAGACCGAACAGCAAGGTTAAAATGAGAAGGAGTCGGACCGGGCGCTCAATGTGCATGGGGCCCCATCTTCAGGAAACCAAGGCGAGATTTCAATCCCCACGTGGAGGGAGTGGAGGGAGTGGAGGGAGTGCGGAGTGCGGAGTGCGGGGTGCGGAGTGCGGAATGAGGATCGCGGCCTTGAGGCCGCTTCGAGATGGGGATCGGAGGAAGCCCCTCGACGGGGCTCGGGGCGGGCTGTTGGGTAGTTCCTTGGTCCCCGAGCCGACGGACGATGAAGCGGCGTAAACGCCGCGCACCAAACTGCATTGTTCGGGGGGCAGTGCCTAAATACCTCCTTCCGGATTCGCATTCCGCGCATTCCGCACTGGAGTTGACGCGCCCGCTCCCCGTTCTTAGGCTCGGCAGCCTCGATGACTTTTACCACCCTGACGTTCCTTATCTTTCTGGCCTTGGTTTTCGTGGCCTACTGGAGTTGCGGGCATTGGAAGGTTCAAAATGTCATCCTGGTGGTAGCCAGCTACGCGTTTTACGGGTGGTGGGATTATCGATTCTGCGGGTTAATGCTGGCGTCGAGTCTGTTCGATTACAGTGCCGCCTTGGCCGTGCATAAGCTCAGCCATCGACCGGCACGCCGCGTGATCTTCGTGCTGAGCCTGGCCGCGAATCTCGGTTTGTTGGGATTCTTCAAGTACCACGATTTTTTCGCGGACAATTTCCGCGTCCTGGCGGAGTCGTTGGGCTGGACGGTTCATTTCTCGACGTTGCGCGTCGTGCTGCCGGTGGGGATCAGCTTCTACACCTTTCAATCGATGAGCTACGTGATCGATGTTTACCGCGGCCAATTGCGTCCCACCGCGCGGCTGCTCGAATACCTGGCTTATGTTTCGTTCTTTCCGCAACTGGTGGCTGGCCCAATTGAGCGGGGCACTCATTTGCTGCCCCAGTTTCTGCGGACCCGAACCTTCGAGTACGATCAGGCCGCAGACGGCTGCCGGCAGATGCTGTGGGGTTTCTTCAAAAAGATGGTCATCGCGGATAACCTGGCGCCGTTGGTCAACCCGATTTTCGCCAACGCCGCGGGGGCCGAAGGCGGGGCGCTCGCCGTAGCCACGATCTTTTTTGCCTTCCAGATCTACTGCGATTTTTCGGCTTACTCGGACATCGCGGTCGGCACCGCGCGCCTTTTTGGTTTCGAGCTGATGCGCAACTTTGCCTTGCCCTACTTTGCGCAAAGCCCTGGGGAATTCTGGCGTCGCTGGCACATCTCACTGACGACGTGGTTTCGTGATTATGTTTACGTGCCGTTGGGAGGCGCGCGCGTCGCGCCGGGCCGCGGGGCGTTCAACATCCTGCTCACGTTTGTGCTGAGCGGCTTTTGGCATGGTGCTTCGTGGACTTTTATCATTTGGGGATTGCTGCATGGAATCAGCGTTGCGGTCGAACGATTGATCTGCAAACACACACCGCGCAAGGTCACGGACACGCCCGGCGGCGAGGCCTGGCTGCCGTCACCGCGGACGTTGCTGAACATGGCGCTCACCTTTGGGCTCATTTGTGTGGGATGGATTTTCTTTCGCGCCAGCACGACGGGGGAAGCGTTGCTCATCCTGAAGAAGGCAGGGCTCTCCCTGCTTACCTTGGACCCTGTGCCCTGGGCGCTGGCGCTGACGGAAGACAGCCCGCTGGGCTGGGGGATCCTGGTTTTGCTGCCCGGCCTTGTGGTTATCGAATGGATCACACGCCGTCGGCCGCATCCTTTGTATCTTCCGGGCTGGCCGAGGCCATTGCGGTGGGCGGGTTATTTGGGTTTGATTGCGGTCATCCTGTGGGCCGGAACGTTCAGCAACGTCGAATTCATTTACTTCCAGTTCTGATGAATCCCCTGCGCAGGTTCATTTTCAGACTGCTGCTGTTTCTCGCGATACCCGCGAGCCTGCTTGGGGTTGTCTTTGGCCTTTACCAGAAGCGGTTTCCGATCGAACAAAGTCTTTACGCCGCCAGCGTGGACAAACATCGCCTGCTCCAAACCCAGGCGGCGCCCCGGATGATTTTTGTCGGCGGCTCCTCGATGGCGTTCGGCCTGGACTCGGGCCACGTCGCCGGACGGTGCGGTTATCATCCGGTCAACATGGGGCTGATCATGGCAACCGGACTTGAACTCATGCTGCAGGAAGTCTCGCCGTGGGTTCGGCCGGGTGACGTGGTCGTGCTGTCCCCGGAATATCAGCTCTTGGAACGTTATTATCATGGGGAACCCGAGTACCTGGCCCGCCTCCTCGAGTGTCATCCTTCCCTGTTGCGGGCCTTGTCGTGGAGTCAGCTCAAGGAATTACTCGATCGCGGTTACCTGCATCACACCGGCCGGGTCCTCCGCACGGTGGGCGGACAGTTCGAGGGAATTCTCGACGGGATCACCAACGCGTATAATCACCGCGGCGCCTTTAACGCCAATGGCGATGTGATCGCGCATCATGGCGTGCAAGGTCATCGAGAACAGCGCGGACGAGTTGAGTTTAACGCCTCGCCCATCGCCCTGGCCGCCGTGGAACACCTCAACCGGTTTCATGCCGAATGCCAGGCCAAAGGTGTGCGTGTCTTTTTTTCGCATCCTCCCTACGAAAAGGCCTGGTTCGACGTCCAATTCGCCGCCATCTCCAAGGCGGACCGGTTCCTCCGGGAACGATTGACCATCCCCTTCCTGGACTCGGCCGAAGAGATGACCTTTCCGTCCGAACAGATGTTCGATACCGAATATCATCTGAACCTGGACGGAATCCGGCGCCGCTCCAACCTGATGGCCGAGCGCCTGACCCAAGCCCTGGCCGCCCCACCACCCACACCGCGCCTCTCCTCCAGCATCCAAACCGGGGATAAACCCTGAATCGCTTTTTGTGAGCGAACCCCTAGTCTCATTTGAAATGCAGCCGGAAACCAACACGCACAGCAAAGTCATTGGGTATATCTTGTGGATTTTCGGATTCACAGGTTCCCACCGATTCTATTTCGGCAAGCCTATCTCCGGCACGATCTGGTTCTTCACCCTGGGACTCCTTGGTGTCGGCTGGTTGATCGATGCTTTCTTGATTCCGTCCATGAACCGAAACGCGGCCCGCCGTTACAATTCCGGCCAGCTGGACTACTCGGTCACATGGATTCTGCTCACGTTCCTCGGCGTTTTCGGAGTTCATCGACTTTACCTGGGCAAATGGGTAACAGCGATTTTGTATCTCGCCACAGTGGGCCTCTTCGGCATCGGTCTCCTCTACGACTTTTGGACGCTCAATTCGCAAGTCAGCGAACTCAACCATGCCAGGCGCCTGCAACATTCAAGTGCCCCCGCTGTCGCCTGACTGCCCTGTCGTGGTGAACGCCGCAAGTTCTCTCTTATTTGTCCGCTTTTCGACGGCGGGGAGTGGCGATCGTACTTGCCGCCAGAGCATCGCGCAGGATGGGAATGGTCAACCGGTCCTTGGGCCGGTTCGCGGCGAGCTTGCTGACTAGCCGGTCTTCGCGGATTCGCTGCAAGTGCTTGATTGGAGCCCCTGAACCGCTACGACCCGGCTAGCCACGGCGACCCAGGCTACGCCGGAGGCTCCGCCGAGGCGAGAGCGGATTCGAGCGGTAAGCGCCTGCCCACACCGCAGTTCGGGCACGAACGCAAAAGCGCCTCAATGGTCCTTCATCGTGTCGGTCTCGCTGGATGGGGAAAACGTGATGCGACTAGCGTCGAGACGCCATGAGCCGCTGGCTTCGCCAGAAGACAAGCCGTACACCGCCCGTAGCCTCGTGAGGGATCTCCTCGTCTCACTCGGCTACACGCTGGTCATCGTCGCTCTGGTGAGGCTCGGCGTGCTAAAGCCGGTGACGGATTACTTCAAGGACAAGTGACGGGAGCTTTGCGCCGCCAGGCCCCTACAAAATCCTCGCGCTGGTGGCGTCTGCGGGCCTCGTATATCGACGACCAGTGCGAACAGAACAATCGCTTGAATCGCGTAGTCCATGTACCCTCGGACCGATTGGAGCGCGCCCAAGCCAAGCGCCACACCCACTGGCCAGCAACGGAGAGCAGCAAGGTGTCGCTGGTTTTGCACTGGTTTGTTACGAAATAATGGTGCTCAGCGATCGAACATCAGCATCAGATACGCGCCGAAGAGCAGCAGGTGGACGCTGCCGAGGAGCAGGTTCGTCCGCGGCAGGCTGAAAGTGAGGATGCTGGTGATGAGCGAGAGGACCAGGAGCACGGTGTCCACGGGATCCAGACCGAGCACCAGCCCGCGACCCGTGGAGAGCGAGACGGCAATGACGAGCGGGATGGTGAGGCCGATGGAGGCGAGCACGGAACCGAGCAGGATGTTCACGGAACG
>DATLUX010000454.1:0-4197 GCA_035577805.1 Verrucomicrobiia bacterium | reverse complement strand
GTTAACGGTTCAGGGGTTCGGGGTTAACGGTTCAGGGGTTCGGGGTTAACGGTTCAGGGTTCGGGGTTAACGGTTCAGGGTTCGGGGTTCACGGTTCGGGGTTCGGGGTTCACGGTTCGGGGTTCGGGGTTCACAGTTCAGGGTTTCAGGGTTCACGGTTCAGGGGTTCGGGGTTAACGAGACGGGTTTTAGGAGTTGCTCATTCCATTCCTTGAGCCGGCACTCTGATGAGGCAACGACTCAGGACGCAAAAGCCTGCCCTCCCGTGTCTTTCTTTGTGTCTCTCCTCTTGAGAATCAACCATCCCGAACCGAGAACCCTAAACCCTGAACCGGGAAACCCTGAACTGTGAACCCCGAACCCTGAACCCTGAACCCCGAACCCTGAACCCCGAACCCTGAACCGTTGATTTCCTGTAAACGGAGCGCGTGCTTCCAGTTGTACCGCCTTGAACGCATATGGCGCACGTGGATGCCGGCCTCAAAAACGACCACTGAATTCAGTGATCTGAGGCCCAGCATAAACGTCCCGGACTGGCTGCCGGGCGCGTCGCCAATCCGCGTCAAAAACCAGAACCGTTTATGAAACAGCTCCTCCGTTCCGTCCTCATCTGGCTGGCGTTTGTTGGCTCCGCAGTCGCCCAGCCCATCGAGAGTTATGTTCTCAACCTGCCACCAGGTCTAAGTCTGATTGCGAATCAGCTCGACCAAGGCGGCAACACGTTAAACGAAGTCATGCCCGTGGTGCCCGACGGCAGTAAGCTTTATTTTTACGATCCCCAGACCACTTCCTTCGGCCTATCGGCGACTTACAGCAGCGTGACAGGCTCCTGGGCTCCGGACAATTTAGTCCTGCCCCCTGGCAAAGGCGCTTTCTTCGAAAACAAGAGCGGTGCTCCTTTCGCTTTGACCTTCACCGGAACCCGCCGCCTCTTCCCCAACACTTTCCCCGAGTTATCGGTCATGGGCTCGCACATCGTCAGCTTCTCAACCCCACAGGCCGGTGACGTGAACTCGTTAGGGTTCCCCGTCCCCTGCGGACCACTCGTGCTTTACAAATTCAACGGCTTTGCCTACGAGCTGTACATTTACGATATCGATGCCGGAGGTTGGAGCCCGGCTGTGCCGGTCATGGCAGTGGGCGAAGCCTTTATCATCGATGTCACGGTCCCCTGCGCTGGCGGGGGGGACCCCTTTGCCCTGAGCTGTCCGGCCGCCAAAACAGTCCCATGCGGCACTGACTGGACCTTCGACCTGCCGATACCGCAAAACGCCTGTGACGGACCATCTCCCGTGGTGACTGTCGTCAGTACGGTCACTAATGGAACCTGCCCGCTCCAGATCACTCGCACCTATGAGGCCACTGACGCTTGCGACAACCGCGCTTCGTGTTCCCAAACCATTACCGTCACCGATACCACGCCTCCTCAACTCACCTGCGCGCCCGACAAAACCGTCGAATGCGGCGTGGCCTGGGATTTTGATCCGCCCATCGCCACTGATAGCTGCAGTGATGCCACCATCAATGTTCTGAGCACCCTCACCAATGGCACTTGCCCCATCCGGATCACCCGCACCTACGAAGCCGCCGACGCCTGCGGCAATCGCGCCAACTGCAGCCAAACCGTCCTCATCGCCGACACCACTCCGCCCCAAGTCGTTTGCCCGCCCGACAAAACCGTCGAATGCGGCGTGGCCTGGGATTTTGATCCGCCCACCGCCACTGATAGCTGCAGTGACGCCACCATCAATGTCCTGAGCACCCTCACCAACGGCACTTGCCCCGTGCGCATTACTCGCACTTACGAAGCGGTCGACGCCTGCGGCAATCGCGCCACCTGCAGTCAGACCGTGCTCATCACCGATACGACGGCGCCACGAATCGCCTGTGCCGCCGACAAAACCGTCGAATGCGGCGCCGGGTGGGACTTTGATCCGCCAACGGCAACAGATAGCTGCGGAACGGTCACGATCAACGTTCTGAACACCATCACCAATGGCGCCTGCCCGGGCACGATCGTCCGGACCTGGGAGATCGTCGACCAATGCGGCAACCGGGTGACCTGCCAACAAACCGTGAAGGTGCAGGAACCGGCCAAGGGCGATTTGTATGTCGAGGACACGCCTTATAACTACAATGGTGCGCCGGACCTGGGTCGGGAGCCCGACCCGAACATGACTGGGCAACCAATGTGGATGAGTCGCTCCATCTGGGTGCATCAAGATTACACTCAGCCCCTTGGGACATTCCAGACCCACCAGAACCCGCGCTATGGTCAGACCAACTGCATCATGGTGAATGTCGGTAACCGCGGTGGAGCTATCGTGAACAACGCCCAACTCAAGGTCTACGTCGCCAACGCGAGTCTCGGGTTGGCCTGGCCTTCGGGCTGGACGTTGATCGGGACCTACACGCTGCCGGCGATCGATCCCGGGGCATATCACATCGCTCAAGTGCTCTGGGTCCCGCAAGGCCCCGGCCACTATTGTTTGTTGGCCCGCATCGTCTCGGATGAGGATCCGATGGCTGTCGCCGAGAACGCGAGTATCAGCGCCAACGTTCGCGCGAACAACAACCTCGCCTGGCGCAACGTGAACGTCGTCAACCTGCTGACCAGCACCGGTCATAGCAGCCAAGTGCGCATGAAACCCGTCCATGGTCATGTACAACCCGCCCAGGCCCCCGGGGAAGCTCGGCATCCCGGCGAAAAAGCGCCGCGCCAGCCGCTCACGGTCGTGTGCAGAACGGAAGCGATCTTCCACGAGGGCGAAGGCCAGGCCATCCTTAACCTCGGTCCGTGGTTCAAACGCTGGCAGGAAGCCGGCGGCCGCGGCCAGGGCATCACGGTGGTCGGAGACACCAGCGTCCGGATCACCAATACGCTGGCCCGCCTTGAAGACATCCCGATGGACGAAGACGAGGAAGCGATCATCAACCTCGTGGTGCTGGGCCCGCACCCGCTGCCGATCGCCGAGACGCACCACGTGTGCCACGTTGAACTCGCCGAAGAAATCAACGGCGAAGAAGTCGGCGGAGTCAGCTACGGCGTCACCATGCGCGCCCTTCATACCGACACGGACCACGATGGAATCCCGGATATCGAAGACCCGGATGACGACGGGGATGGCGTGCCGGACGTCGACGATGAGTATCCCTTGGGCGAACCGGACTGCCCGCCGGCGGCGTTGACCATCCGTTACGTGGACGGGAACATGGTGTTGAGCTGGGACGGGTTGAGTTATCGGCTCCAGACCAGTTCGGTGATTAACCGCGCCTGGCACCAAATCCACGGAGCGACTTCGCCATTCATCGTTCCGCCCACGGAAGCGCAACAGTTCTTCCGTTTGATCTGCCACTAAGTCCTCCGCAGCGCCGGCCGACCAATGGTTCGGCCGGTCTTCGGACCACCGCCGCTCCGGTTTCTAACCGCGAGCGGCGGACCTCTTTGTGGCGAAGATCGGACAAGACCGACGCACTCCGATGCTCCTAAAAGACGACCTCCACAAATTCGATATGGCGCGTTTTTCTTGTCGGCGAGGGGTTCGATGACCGCTTTTTCGAAGTTCCAAACAGCCGATTTCGAGTTTTTACACAGGCTGTTTAGGCCGCTTCGAGATGCGGATCGGAGGAAGCCCCTCGACCGTGCTCGGGGCAGGCTCCCTCGACGGGGCTCAAGCGTCCCAGGCATTGCTCGTGGCCTTTGCGACGAAGCCGCCTCGAATTTAACGATGCGGCGGACTGGCCGCGAAAAGGCGCACAAGCGCAAAAAAAGAAAGACCCGCACAGCCAGCCGGGTGGCAGACCGCCTTCCGCTACCGGAAACTGAGTGCATTCGGCTATCGCCGCAAAAACGCGGCCTTCCAGGCCGCTTCAATCTAGCGATCACGTGTGCGCGTGTTGGCAAGAGGCTGGGAGGTGGCAAGGGAATTTGGGGCAAGGGAATTTCCGGAACCGGCCTAGTGCATCGAGAAGTGGAATAGAAGTTAAGAAGGCCGCCATTCCCTTGCCCCCAATTCCCTTGCCCAACCGGGCCAGATTTGTGACGCGCGCTGGCTTGGGAGTGGGCCGATTGCCAAGCCTGAGGCTCGGGGCGGGCTGTTGGGTAGATCCTTGGTCCTCGAACCGACGGACGATGAAGCGGCGTAAACGCCGCGCACCAAACTGCATTGTTCGGGGGCCAGTGCCTAAATACGCCAG
>DATLUX010000453.1:0-29023 GCA_035577805.1 Verrucomicrobiia bacterium | reverse complement strand
TGCCGCCACAAAATACTCCGCGTAATCCGTCGGTTGCCGCTGATAAAAGTCGATGATGCGTTTGACGCAGTATTTGTCTCGATCACTGTCGGTCACCATCGGATGCGGCGCGAAATCGAATCCACCCGGTTTAAACGCGATGTGTTCGGCGACGCGGCGGGCCGCCTCCAGGTACTTGTTCAACAACGCCGGCGACATGGCGAGCGATTCGCCCGAATTATCGAACCCGGCCTCGTTGGCGGGATCGACGGGGAATTCTTGCGCTGGCCGAATGTCGACGCCGGTCAGATCGTGGATGGTGTAGTCGTATTCCGCGTTGCTTAGACGGCGAGCCAGCACCGGGCCAGGGTCGCCGGCGTTCCGGTGCGCTTCATACTTTCGATTGGCCTGAATCCAATCGATGACCCGGCGGCGCTGTTCGGCCGTGGGATGTCGTTTGGCTTCTTCCGGAGGCATCTCGCCCGCTTTGAGCTTGGCGAGCAGGATGTCCCATTGGCGATAGGACTTCGCAATGGCGACCCGCGACGTGTAAGGCCGCAGATCCAGTTTGCCTTTTTGTTTCTCGGCGCCATGACAGGCGAAACAATAGGTCTCAAGAAAGGGCTGAACCGTCTCCGTGAAACCCCGATTCAATTCACCATCCAGCCGATCGACCGCCGTCGCACGATCGGCCCAGGCAAGGAGCAGCACCACCGCGCACAGCGAGGTACTTGAAGCGAATCGGATCGGCATAGCGCAGCGGACTCCGGTTATCCCGATGGGTCCACCGCAGCCTAACCGAATTGGGCCCCAGTGTGGAAGCACTACAGTAGAACGCGCTTCTAAGATACATGAGTGGTCTCGATATACCATCGGGACCGTTCTCACCCGCCTTCGCCCTGCGGGCTACGGACGTGGCAAGCCCCTCACCCTACCCTCCCGGATGTTTACGGGACTCGGATGGATCTATTTGTCCTGCTTGGAAAGCGAACAGTCTTGGCGTGCGTGCAACCCGAAGGGTTGCCAGAGAGTAGCCGGGGGTTGAGGAGGCCCGCTCCCGCCTCCAAGGCGGGACGGGGGCGACGATACCCCAGGAGAACCATCACAAATGGCCCGACCCCGGAGGGGGTCGCCCATCACGGATCATTTTCGTGTTCCAATCGCCCATTCATCAATTCATCTGGGTGCACGTTCAACGCCTGACTTTTCTCCAGCGCCCCCTGCGACCCCTTCTGGGGTCGAGACCATTTCGCTTGTTCCCGGGGGTATTGTCGTTTCGCTGACGCTTCACTCCTCAACCCCCGCTTTACTTTCTGGCAACCCTTCGGGTTGCGTGGTCAGGCACGCTTCCAAGATACACACCGAGCGCGCGTGGGGTGTTCTCACCCCTCACCCTGCCCTGCTCCCCGTTGAGGGGAGAGGGAAACACGTTGCGGTATTTTTCCCTTAGCATGCGCGCAGCGTATCGGTTGCTAAACACGTATCCCCCGTTGAGGGAAAAGGATCGCGCTTCTGTATCTTCCTCTTTGCAGTGTGCGGGCGCATGACGCAAAGAGCCATCCTTTGAACCATTTCACGAGCCTCAAAAAGAATTGCCTGAAGAATCTGTCAGATGTCATAAAGCGACCATCCCTTGAACGGATCGCTCGCACACCGGTTAATGGCCACCCGATCAGAATGGCTCCGCTTCGGAGTCGTGCTGGCCTCGCTCGCCATTGGGCCAAATGCGTCCGGCGCCGATGCCCCGGCGACCAAGTTCGTCCTCACGTCCGCCGGACGGGCGAAGGCGGAGATCGTGATCGCGGCGGAATCGCCCGAACCACCCCTCGCCTTCGCCGCAGCAGAACTACAGCGCTACCTCAACGCCATGAGCGGAGCGGAATTGCCGGTGGTCCGAGCGCCCTCCGAAAACCCCGCGATCGTGCTGACGAGCCGGCCGCGTCTGCAGCCCAACGAAGAGGCAGCAGTCGGCGATCCCCGCCAGAGGGATCGCTATCGTCTGTCCGTTCAGACGCGGAGACTGGAGATCGACGGAGCGAGCCCGCGCGCGGTCCTTTACGGCGTGTATGATCTTCTCGAGAGATTAGGATGCGGCTGGTGTGTCCCCGGCGATGATTCGGTTCCCCAACAGGCCACGCTCGAACTGGCGCCTCAGCAAGTCGAGGCTCAGCCCGCGTTCCAATATCGGATGATGCTTGATTTCCCGTTGCTGAGTGTCGCGCAGACCATCGCCATTTCGGATTGGATCGCGAAGAACCGCCTGAACTGGGTTCATCCGTGCCCCAATGCCCATGGTGAGCCGCAAGCCTGGTACGATCGCCGCGACCGGGTGGTGCCGGAAATCAGGAAACGCGGACTGAACCTGATCGTGGGCGGTCATACCATGCACACCTGGGTGCCCGAAACCAATGCGGCCGCGCACCCGGAATGGTTCGCCGAAGAGGGTGGAAAACGCAAACCACCCACGCTCTGCCTGAGCAACCCGGACATGGCCGCTGAACTGATCAGAAATATGCAGCGTTTTCTCGATCGCTGCCCGGAAGTGGAAGTCGTCGACTTTTGGCACACCGACAGCACCGACTTCTGCCACTGCGCGAAGTGCACCCGGGGAGTTCCCGCGACCAGGGCGGGCGAGAAGAACGATTCGCCGACGGCGATCCCGGCCGACGCCATCCATTCCGCTTACGTCATCACTTACGTGGAGTTCATCAACCGCGTGGCGGCGGCCATCGCACGGAGTCATCCGAAGGTCATGCTCGGCCCGCTCATTTATAGCCAGACCGAACGCGCGCTGCCCGATGGTTGCCCGGCTCCCGCCACGAACGTGCTGGTCGGCCTCGCGCACTTTTACCGGGACAGTTATCGGCCGTTGATCGGCGAGCCCAAGTCGGCGGTTAACCTCCGATTTCTGGGCAATGACCTGACCTGGATCGCCAAGGCCAGCCACTCTTACATCTACGAATATTACCATGGCTGGACTGCGCCGTATCTCTACCCGGGCGCCCAAATCATCGTTCGCGACTTGCAGACGTTGCGCGGGCTGGAAGTTCAAGGAATCTCTTCTGATATGTACGGTTATACGCCCATCAATATGTACGTGGCGGCTCGAGCATTCTGGACACCGGACCTCGACTGGAAGGAGGCGATTCGCGATTTTTGCCTGCGCTACTATGGCGAGGTGGGTGCCGAGATGGCCGAAAATGAAATCCATCTGGAGACCGGCATCTTCGGTCTGGGCGGTTACCAATCCAACGGAGCGCGCGATCCGGAGAGTCCCACTCGCCCGGCCAGCGGCCGTTTTCTGGAACAACAGCGCCATGGTCAGATCACGTTCCTGAAAGGATTGATCGAGCGGACCAAAGATCCTCTGACCCGGGTCCGCTTGGAACGCGCGCTGAAGCCGTGGGCGTTATGGAACCAGGAACCGCGGTTCTGGGCGTTGCCGGAATTTGAAGATGCGGATAAAAGATGAACCCAGAACTCGCTGCGATTTGAAACCAACGGATAGGCCCACCATGTTCCTCACACCTCGAGGCCCCGAGTCTCCCTCTCCCCTCAACGGGGAGAGGGTTGGGGTGAGGGGTGAGAACGGGAGACAAAGCCTGAATCTTGCACAAGTCACGCCGCCAGGGTTCGTGGCGAGATGGGCGGTGGTGGCAGCGGCCATTCTGCTCCAGGTATCCTCACCAGGGCGAGCCGCCGATCTTCCTGTTGCGATCGATTCACGCCATCAACTCTTCCTCGACGATTACCTGATCGCTTCGCAGAACGGCGTGAAGCGAACGGTGGAACAGGTCCGCAAGTTTCCTGGCAACCCGGTGCTATGGCCGACGGAAAACTGGGAGCCGCCCAAGGCGATCGTCTACGGCACGATCCTCCGCGACGAGGGCAAATTCAAAATGTGGTATCTGTCGGGCGCAGGCATCGGCTACGCAGAAAGCGACGATGGCATCCGATGGCACAAGCCGCGTCTGAGCCTCACCCTCATCAACGGAGAGCAGTCGAACATCCTGTTCACACGGAAAAGCGAGACGAAAGGCCCCGAAGCGTTCCCGTATTTCCACGAGCTATTCGGCGTGCATCGCGACGATCGCGATCCGGACCCCGCCCGCCGCTACAAGATGGGATTCCTTGACATCGACTGGAATTACAATGGGCCGGACGGTTTGCCCTGGCGCAAGAATCAGCGGCGCGGCCTGGGCGTCGCGGGCAGCCCGGACGGACTGCACTGGAAGTTGCTCGATAACTGGGCGACCTCGGCCATCGTGGACGGCGGCACTCATTGGATGTTCGATCCGACGCGCCAGAAATACGTGCTCTATGGGCGCACCCTGAAGGCAGCGCCCGAAGTGGTGACGGCCTGGCAGACCAATGATTGGTTCAAACAATGGTTTTCCGGACGAGCTGTCGCCCGGGTCGAGTCCTCCGATTTTTTGAGATGGGATTTTACCAAGCCCGACACCGCGCCGGTGGTCATGCAAGCCGATCTGCAGGATAAACCCGGCACGGAAATTTATTCCATGAGGGTGTTCCTTTATGAAGGTCTTTACGTTGGTCTATTGCAGGTCTTTCACGCCACGCCGGCAGAATGCACGTTGGATGTGCAACTAGCGGTGAGCCGCGACGGACTTCATTTCACGCGCGTCGGTGATCGCAGCCCGTTCCTGTCGGTGGGGCCGATTGGGAGTTGGGATCGGTTCAATCTTTCGTTGGCCAACAATGACCCAATCGCAGTGGGTGACGAGCTGCGCTTCTATTACAGCGGACGCCTCTATCGCCACGCGCCCTACGCCGGCCAGGATAAAGGCGAGGAAAAGAGTGGCATCGGCTTTGCCAGCATCCAACGCGACCGCTTCGTCGCGCTGGAAGCCTCGTTCGACGGCGGAGAAATTGTCACGAAGCCGGTCATACTCCTGGGCCACACGCTGCGGCTCAATGCTAAATCGGATTTCGGCCAAATTGTGGTTGAGGTGCTGGACGCGGACGAAAAACTCCTGGCCCGCTCCAAGCCGCTTGTGCAGGACGGACTGGATATCCCGGTGCAGTGGGTTGACCGGTTCGAATTCCCGAAAAGCCCGGTGAAGTTGCGCATTAAGCTGAGGAACGCGCGCCTATTCGCCTTGTGGTGCAGTCGTGTGTCCCTTTCCCCTTAACGGGGAGAGGGCCGGGGCTTGCCACACCCGTAGCCACAGGGCGAAGGCGGGTGAGGGGTAAGCAGGCCCGCTGCCGCCGGCAGCGATATTGGTCGCACGATCCTCGGCACTGAAAAACGGCTCCGGCGCAACCGCGCTGGAACGTTCTCACCCCTCCCCGTTGAGGGGAGAGGGTGAAGAAAAACGCACGCTCCGCCCAGCGTCTGCTTCACCTGGTCCATTTCACGACCTGCTCCACCGCAAAGTTCAATAGCTCGTCGCACATCAACAATTGCAGATCGAGGATCTGTTCGTGAGTCGGTTTGGAGTAAGGTTCGGTTCTTACGCCCACTGGGCATTCGTAGACAAACGAGACAGCACCGCAAGCATGGTGCAGCGCACTGGCCAGGTTAAAGGAAGGTGGCGGAAACGTTTCACCGTCTTCCTTGACCTCCGGACCACCCGTGCGATGAGGCAGCCCCGCGGTGGCATAACGCTTTTGCAACCTGTCACCGAACTGTTTAAGGGTCTCTTTGACCGTGCGTGGCACATAAGCTGTCGGTTCGACTGACGGATCCACCGCGTGCGAATGCAGGGACACGATGAAATCGGGCGCCTCTTCGCGCGCGAGTTCGAACCACGCTCGCGTCTCCGGGGCCATGGGATCAAACCACTCGTCATGCATCAGGTTGATGGTGTCATCATTCCAGTACGCCCCAAGCGTGGCTACCTGCGGCCCGCGCATGGGGTGGAGACGCTTCACCTGCGGCCAAGTGTGATTGCTGCCATCGGGCTTCGTACCCATGCCGGCGCGCTCATGCGTGGTCAACTCTTCACCCACCCACGAGTCATAAGCGCAACGGGCGCGTCCGTCCGGATTGCCGCAGGGAACAATCAACACGCGGCATCGCGCGAGATTCGAACTGAGTCCGGGCCAGGCGCGTCCGCGGAAGTCGCGCCCCGTTTCGGCCACGTGCACCAAGTTGAGCAACCCCACGACACCTTCCAACTCCTGGCCATGGACCGGGCCGAGGAAAAAGATCACGGGCCGTTGGTTTCCGTCCTTGCGCGCGTAGGACGCCGGGTCACCGCCGGCCACCGCCGAATTATAATTCGCCGTCGAGTGGCGGTCCTGCTTGGCGCCGTAGGTCACCAGGTAAATATTTCGAGCGCCGGCCGATTTCGTCAGCACTTGAACCTGTCCTTTCTTGACGTCTTTCGCGGCCACATCAATATCGGACAGACGGCTCTTCCAGAACGCGGGGAGCATGCCTGACTCGTTGCGGGCGCCGGGATTCCCGGCAGGGTTGCGGTCCGTTGCCTCGGCCGAGGCACTCTGCACTGCTTCCCGAAATTGTTTGCGCAAGCGCGCATCGGAATCGTTCTTATCGCGGTACTGCAGGAAGAGCAGGCCGATCACGCCCGTCTTGGGATCGCCCCAAGCGAGCGTGCCGCTCGATCCTTCATGCAGAAACAAACCGTCCGGCAGCGACCAACCCAGGCCCCAGCCCTGCGGCTGTTCCTTCAACATTTCCCGGACGGCGGCGCGCGATAACACGCGTCCATCGTTGTTCATGAACATCTGGAGGAAAGGCACAAGCTGCCCCGGATACGAGAATAGTCCGCCGTCCGGAGCGGCATTGGAAATCTTCAGCGCTGGATTAAACCGGAAGATTGTTTCGCGTTTGCCGTCACGCTGCGCATAGATCACCGCCACACGGTTGGCTGCGCCCAGCGGCGGCGCGTAATGGGTGTCGGTCATCCCCAGCGGTTCCAGGATCGTTTGTTTCACGTAGGCCGCGTACGATCGGCCCGACACTACTTCCATGACCCGGCCCAACACGAAGAGCGCCGAATTCGAATATTCAAACTTGCCGCCGGGTTTGAAGCGCAAAGGGCTGCGCGCAATCGTCCGCACAATCTCGGCCAAATCCTGTTGCAGCCAGAAGTCGTCCAAAGGTCCGCCGATCGGCCAGCCGGAACGGCGCGTGGGCGGGTTGGGCACCAAACCGGACGTGTGCGACATGATCTGGCGAATCGTGAAGGGGTGATGAACTCCGTCGGTGTCGGTTTGGTCGCGAAACTCCGGTAAATATTTTTCCACGGGATCATCGAGCCCAAGCTTGCCTTGATCGACCAGCGTCATCGCCGCAGCCACCGTCACCGGCTTCGTAATGGACGCGATCCAGCACAGCGTATTGGTGGTAAAGGGGAGCCGGTTCTCCACGTCTCGCAGACCATAGGCTTCGTGCCGGAGGACCTTGCCATCACGAGCTACCAGCGCGATCGCCCCGGGCACCTCATTGCTTTCCACGGCCTCGCGGACCAACCGAAACGCGGGCTCGAACTTGTCGGGGGACGCAGCCGGCCCCGCCGCGCGAACTTCCAGCGGGGCGACAAGAATGAACCAGGCAAAGAACCAAGAGCCGGTGCAAACGGAGGGATTCACCAGGGCATGGTGAGAAATTCCTTGGGATCGTGCAATAGGCGCTTTGAACCTTTTCTTCGCCCTGCCTCCCGAAACCAGTAAATGGATTGGTGTCGCCTAAGTAACTTTATCAAATCACAACTCCGTCTGGCGCCGTAAACGTCCGATCCACCATGTTGCCTGTGTTCCTGGTCTCGGCCGGTTCAAAGATGAGCACTTCCGCCTCTGCCTCGGCCATGGTGCGATGCTCGACCCCGCGAGGCACGACGCAAAACTCCCCCTCGAGCAACGTCAGGCGATGGTCGCGAAATTCGATCGTCATCTGACCACGCCAGACCAGAAACATCTCGTCCTCATGCTCATGAAGGTGCCATGGAAAGATACCCTTGAACTTCACCAGCTTGACTTCCTGGCCATTCAATTGCGCGACCACTTTCGGTCGCCAATGCTCATGAATCATCGCAAACTTATCGCGTAATGACGCTTTGTTCATGCGGTATATGAATGCGCCCAGGCCCTGCGTCCGGCCTTCACGGTGTCACTGCTCGACCTGTGCACCACTGAAACCAGAAGAATTGACTTGGTGCAATGCAATCCTTTTACTCCCTACCCGTCTCAGGGTGATTCTGGCCGCCCAATGGGTTGCTTTATCGCGCGCTTTCACCACCGGAGCGGACTCAACCATGCCCAAATGAAATCCGCCGCTGAAACGACCTCCCATAAAGCCAACAGAAACCTGAAACCCGGCGGCTAATCTATACGCAAAGCGACCATGACACTGACGGTGTCGCCCACTTTGGCTTGGGCTCGGTAGAGAACCTCCGGGGCAATCAACAGGAAGGAGCGTTTGGCGCGCGGAACGATGAAACTTTCAAAGGGAACTTGATTCAACACGGCCCGCACTGCGTGTCCACGGCGGCCAGGCATAACGCGGGCCGCGGGGACATCCCAGCGCTGCGCAGGATTAAAAGGAACTTCAACCGCCGCCCCTTTGTGGCCGGTCAGAACATCAGCCTTGAAACGTTCCGTTTTCATGATGCTTGATTCGATTAATTCGATTACGCAACGAGCGGCAGCGCCTGGATGAACCTAGCCAGACGGTCCGCTTCCGCCGCCGTGAGATCAGCCGGCAGATTCATCGAGACCACGAGCTTAAGCCGGAGACGGAACGGATGCGAGATCATTGCAGACTCGCTTCCGACAGCACCGCACACTAAATTCGGCTGCCCGGCGCTAAATTTGAGGCTGCCGCTGTTTTGGCCGAGGGGGATTTACCACAAAGAACTCAAAGATCACAAAGAAGGCAAGAGGGGCGCCTTGGATTGCAAAGGCGTTCTGATTGGTCGGGCCACCACCTCATCTGAACGGATGACCAGCGAGAAACACCGAAACATCCGGGGCCAATTGCCTATTTCATCAATTACATTACTTCACATTCAAGCGGCTTAGTCCGAGGACTGTTTGCAGGCCTGAACCGACCCTCCGTTATCTCTGTGGCCTGTTCAAAACGGCGAGCGAGAACCCGGGACGGTGAGGATTGGGGAACAGGAACAGGAGCAAACTTATGCGGAATTCCGCATAAGATAACGGAGACAACGGAGAGCGTCAGACAGGTGTTCTGGTTCTGTCCCCACAGGCGGCTATCCTCCATATTTCCTGAGCCGTTCATCACGGCTCTGCGATCTTGTTTGAGGATAGCCGGGAACCGAACGTGTTCGACGTCAGCCCGCCAGTTTCGCCTGTGGCTCCGACAGCACGCTTGTGGCTAAATCCGGCGCGCCGAGCGCCGGATTTAGTTGCCGATTTGGCTGCAGGCCGTTAGAAGCGTCATTGCCTGAATCCATCACAGCCAAGTGGAGAGTTGCTCCAGGGCGGAGCACAGTTCACCACCACGCATTGGAGCGTGGTGGTGGCGGCGGGCAACACGGCGGCCCCCGGCGCGGCCGAAGCTCTGGAAACCCTTTGCCGGGCCTACTGGAAAGCCGTCTATGCCTACATTCGGCACCGGGGCCATGATCCGGAGGACGCTCTGGATCTGACTCAGGCGTTTTTCGCCCGGTTTCTCGAACGCAAACAGGTCAAACTAGCCGATCCCGACCGCGGCCGGTTCCGCTCGTTTCTCATTTCGTCCCTCAAGCATTTTATCATCAATGAATGGCGCAAAGGCCATGCCGCCAAACGCGGTGGTGATTGTTGCATTGTTTCACTGCAGGAACAGCGCGAGGCGGAAACGCATTTCTTGATCGAACCAGCCGACCCCGCGGCCGCGCCCGATTTGGTGTATGAAAAACGCTGGGCGCACGCGCTCCTGAACCATGCCCTCGAGCGGTTGAGCGAAGAATACGCCTCTGCGGGCAAGCAGGAGCACTTCAACTTGCTCAAGACTTTCGTTTGGGGCGACGCCGAGGGCCTTTCGCTAGCCCGGATCGGCGCAAAACTCGGCTTGAACGAGAATGCGACGGGCGCAGCGGTGCATCGTCTCAAGCGTCGTTACGGGGAATTGCTGCGCGAAGAAGTCGGGCGCACGGTCGCCGTCAAGAGCGACATCGACGAGGAATTACGCCACTTGCTTGAAGTGATTCGCACATGACTTGACATCCGGCTATGCCCACTCAGTGCGAACGGTGCGGAGCGGCCAAGGACGCCTTTGCGGGCGCGTCGCTCTGTCCTTCATGCCTGATCGAAGAGGCCCTCGGGCTGGGACAACCATCCACTGTTCGCCCGGCTCCTTCTGAAACGCCGGGCACACGCGTCGGTCCCTACAAGCTGCTGCAAAAGTTGGGCGAAGGCGGAATGGGCACGGTCTGGATGGCCGAGCAGACCGAGCCAATCCGCCGCGTGGTGGCCCTCAAGGTGATCAAGCACGGCATGGATTCCGACCGTGTGCTGGCCCGCTTTGAAGCGGAGCGTCAAGCCCTGGCCCTCATGAACCACGCCCACATCGCCAAGATTTTCGACGCGGGCGTGACGGGCGCCTCGGCCGAATCCGCCCTTGTCAGTCCCCAGTCGCCCATCACCGCGGGCCGCCCCTACTTCGTCATGGAACTGGTCAAAGGCATTCCCATGACCAGATTCTGCGATGAACAACGCCTTTCCATCCGGGAGCGGCTGGAATTGTTCATGCCCGTTTGCCAGGCCATTCAACACGCGCACCAAAAGGGCGTCATCCACCGGGACATCAAGCCTTCGAACATTTTGGTCGCCCTTTACGACGGGCATCCAGTCGCCAAGGTGATCGATTTCGGCATCGCCAAGGCCACCGGGCAACAGTTGACCGCCCGGACGCTCTTCACCGAGTTCGGTACGGTCATCGGCACTCCGGAATACATGTCCCCAGAACAGGCGGAGTTGAATCAGCTCGATATCGACACCCGCAGCGACATCTACAGCCTGGGCGTCTTGCTCTACGAACTGCTCACCGGCACCACCCCGCTGACGCGCGACGCACTGGGCCAAGCCGCCTTTGACGAAATCCTGCGTCGCATCCGCGAGGAAGAACCGCCCAAGCCCAGCACCCGCCTTTCTGACAGCGCCGAGCGTCTCGACGCCTTCTCCGCGCAACGCCAGCTTGAACCAGCGCGCTTGACCAAAGTCGTCCGCGGCGACCTGGACTGGATCGTGATGAAGGCGCTGGAAAAAGACCGCAACCGCCGTTACGAAAGCGCCACCGCCCTGGCCTCGGATCTTCAGCGGTTCCTGGCGAACGAGCCGGTATTAGCCGGACCGCCCACCGCCCGGTACCGGCTCAACAAATTCATTCGAAAACATCGCGCGGCGGTGGTCACCAGCGCGGGGGTGGTCCTGCTTTTGGCGGCAGCCACCATCGTCAGCACTGCCTCCGCCGTGCGGGCCAGCCGGGCCAATGCCAACGCCCAGCACGCGCGCCGCGAAGCCACTACCAATGCCGAAGACGCCCGCGCCACCTTGGATTTCCTCCGCGACAACCTCCTCTCCGCCGCGCGCGCAGATGGCTTGGCCGGCGGACAAGGACTCGACGTCACCGTCAGCCGCGCCCTGGAAAAAGCGGAGCCGCAGGTTGCGGTGCTTTTTACGAACCGGCCCAAGGTCGAAGCCGAAGTGCGAGCGGCGTTAGGTGTCACTTTCGGGAACCTGGGCAAGTACATGGAAGCGGTCAACCAGCTCCAACGGGCGGTGGAGCTAGCGACGAACGTTTTTGGGTCGCAGGACGGCCGGACGATCAATTACCAGGACAGTCTGGCCACAGCCCTGGTCGACGTCGGGAAGGGGGCGGAGGCGATTCCGCTGCTCCAGCATTCTTTAGCGTGGCGGGTGGCCAAGGGCGGCACCAATCAACATACGCTCTCCACGATGGGCAGCCTCGCCTCCGCTTATCATAATGCTGGGCGCTTCGCTGAATCATTGGAGTTATATACCAACGCCATCGTTTATTCCTCCCGCCTCTATGGCGGTACCGATCGCCGCACATTGCGGCTCCGGATTGATCACGGCGGCGCTCTTACGGCCGCCGGTCAGGTGGATGCTGCGATCGATTCACTCAAACAGTGTATGGACGCCAGCCTGGCTGGCCTCGGCCAATCCCACGATTACACGATGGTGGCGATGAACAATCTCGGGAGCGCCTACTCCGCCGCCCATCGCCGCGCGGACGCTTTGCGCATTTGGGAGCAATTACTCGTCCTCCTCGAGAAAGCCAACGGCCCGAACCATCCCCAAACGCTGAACGTCCGACAAAACATCGCCACGGCAAAAATGCAGCTCGACGTCTCCGGCCGGGGCGCGGAGAGCGTGGCTGAGTTGAGTGCGCTGCTGAAACAGAAACAGGAACAGAACGGTCTCGATCACCCAAACACATTGCAGACGATGAACAACCTGGCCGTGGCCCAGGAACACACCGGCAACCTGCGCGAATCCATTCAGCTTCATGAAGAGGCCCTGCGCCTGCGCCGCGCCCGGTTGGGCCCCGACCATCCGCAGACGCTGGAGTCCATGCATAACCTGGGCGGCGCGTATCGAGCCTCGGGCGACCTCAGCAAGGCGCTGCCCGTGCTGGAGGAAGTTTATGCGGCGCGGCGCCGCCTGCTTGGCCCCAACCATCATCACACCCTCGATAGCGCCAACAGTCTGGCCAACGTTTACCAGGAAACCGATCAACGCGCCAAGGCCATCGCCTTGCTGGAGGCCAACTGGAACGCAGCCCGGACCAACCCCGGCACGGCCGACCCCAGTGCGCTCCGCGTGCTGGTTAATCTGGGTGATTGTTACGCCTATTCTGCGGAGCCGGCCAACGCCGTTCCGCTATTGGAAGAGGCAGTCCGCTTGTGTCGCAAAGCGCTCGGGCCGGAGCACGACGAAACCATCGCCGCCCTGAGCAGCCTGGCTACCGCGCACCAACATCAGCGCCACCTTGATCAGGCAATTCCCATACGCCAGGAAGCACTGGCTTTATCCCGCAAGGCCCTCGGACCCTCTCACCCTCAAACGCTCAACATTCTTTTCAACTTGGGACTCGCGGAGGCCGATGCCGGCCACTTCGCCGACGCCGTCAAGGCGCTCGAGGAATACGTCGAGACCCGGAAAATCCAAGTGCCCCCCACGAATCCCTCGCTGGTGCGGGCCCGACAGCAGTTGCTCATCAACTACCGCAAATCCGGTCAGAACGAAAAAGCCATCCAGTTCGGTCGTGAAACTGTCCGCCAGTGTGAGGCGACTCTTGGGCCCACGAACCGAAACACCCTCGACGCGATGATCAGCCTCGCCTCCGCTTATCGCAAGAAGGGCGATCTGACCGAGTATCCACAAATGCTCGAGACCCTCTTCGAACGCCTGAAGGCAGTGAATGGTCCGGACGATAATGATACCCTCGGGATCGAGCATTACCTGGCCGAGACCTATCGCGCGCGCGGCCGGCTCGAGCAAGCCGTGGCGCTGCACCAGGACTGCGTCCAGCGCGCCATGGCCCGGTTCAAACCGGATCAGGTCCTGGCCGTTCGCGGCGGTTTGGCCGAATCCTACCTGGCCGCGGGTCGTTACGCCGAGGCGGAACATGATCTGAGAGAAATGACTTCGTCGAGCGCCAGCCATCCCACCATCGCAGCCGACGTTTCGGAGATGCTGGGCGAAGCCTTGGCGCGCCTGGGCAAATCCGCCGAGGCCGAGCCACTCTTGCGGGATGCTCTCGTCCACCACACCTCGGGCGGTGCCAATTATCATCGCGTGCAATTCCTCCTCGGCCTCGCTTTGCTGAACCTGAAACAATACGACGAAGCCGCCAAGTTATTGCAAAGTGCGCACGCAGGGTTGACGGAACATTGGACCGACGGCCCATCCGCCGTGCGCCGCATCCCACCACGCGAAGCCGCCCAGCAACTCGTTCAGCTTTACGAAGCCTGGGGTAAACCGGACCAAGCCGCCGAATGGCGCAAGCGATTGCCTTGAGGCGCCGCGGGAAACCGCATCCGCGTGGCCCAACGGGCCACCATTCTTGAGCCCAGGCCGCAGGCCTGGGTTACAACCCGCCTGGAATCGTCCGCGGCCTGAAAGGTCGCGCTAACCCGGCCCTTCAGGCCGGTGACCGGTAGCGCATTCAGTTCCAGGGCTGCGCCCTGGGCTCAGGAATTGCCGCGCCGTTGGCGCTACGAGCCCGGTTCCCCGCCTATTCCTTCCTTCTCACCGTGCCACCTCACCTCTCTCCCGGGGCCACGCCAGAATTTTCCGTAAAATCCTCCGGACGGCTCTGTAGGAAGGAGTGTGAACAAACACAACTTTCGCAACGCCAGCAGGTCAGCTGGGTTGGGCTGCAAGCCACCACCTGACGCGTGAGCCTGCGCGGCCTTTCCGGTCGGCGCGATTGCGAAATTCAACCTCAACCAAAACACCGATTCGAATCATGAAAATCAAAATTATTCGCGCTCTCTGCGGCCTCACCCTGGGGTTGCTGGCCGCACCCTTGGCCAGAGCGCAATCCACCGCCTTCACCTATCAAGGCAGGCTGGTTGATGATTGTTGCCCGGCCACCGGCTACTACGACCTGATGTTCCGAGTCTATAATTCGCCGGACGCCGTTACCTCACCCAACCTGCAACTCGGGCCCGTGGTGGCAATCAATCGCGTGCCTGTCACCAACGGACTGTTTTCCGTAAAGCTGGACTTTGGCGCCGGCCCTGTTTCCACGAATCTGGGCCGCTGGCTGCAGATCGATGCGCGCACCAACAATCCGGCGCTGCCCATGGTGTCTCTTAGTCCGCGCACGGAATTGACGCCCACCCCTCGATCGATTTTCGCGTATACGGCCGGCAGCGCCGGGGTTGCCAATGTCGCGAACGTGGCCAACAGCGTGGCGGGCGGAGCGATCACGGCCACGACGCTGGCGCCCTCACCTGCGGCCCACCAAGTCTTGAGTTACAACGGCAGCGGCCTGCAATGGGTCAACGCCGGAGGGAGCGGCACATTTTCGCTGCCCTATTCCGGCGCAGTCAATAGCAGTGACTCAGCCTGGATGATCAGTAACAGCGGGCCGGGAGCCGGCATTCACGGGATCACAACCGGTGGTTCCTCGGCCAGCTGGCAGTTCGGAGGCGTGTTGGGCGAAGTGCCGGCCAGCCTGGCCAGTTATGAAGCGGTGGGCGTGCGCGGATGGAATCATTCCACCGGGCCCTACGGTCACGGCATTTACGGCACGCATGAAGGCAGCGGCGATGGCGTATTTGGGATTTGTTACCGCGAAGGACGCGGCGTTTACGGCCAGGCCAACGCTGCCGGAGGCATCGGCGTGTATGGCCTGAACGTGTCGGCCGGGACTTACGCCAAACTCGGCACCGCAACACACGGCCTGGAAGTGGGCGGTCATGCCTTGGTCAACGGCAACATGCATCTTTATGGTTCCAGCACATTGTATTTCGAAGGCGGGCCGGCCGACCCGTACTATTATCTGGCCACCTACCCGACACCGGACGCCGCCGGGATGCGGCTTCAAGGATATTCGGGGGTGAAACTCTCCACTGGCTTTGGGAATGATGTGGTCAATGTGATCGGAAATAACGTCGGGATTGGGACGCCCGCGCCGAGCGCGCCTCTGCACATCCAAGGTTCCCAGGCTTATGAGCGGATGGTCTCCACTTCAACCCTCAATGGTTCCGTCCTCGAGTTATGGAACACCACACCCGAGTCCATCGATGGACCGCCCGTCACCCTCGGAGCGATCAACTTCGGGGACGGCTCCACTACTCCGGGCCAGATCTCTTACCAATCCCGATATGGGATGGGCTTTCGCGTCGGAGGGACCGAACTGATGCGGATCGATTTGAGCGGAAATACGACCGTCGGCAGCCTGACGATTCGCGGCGGAGCGGACCTCGCTGAACCATTCCAGATGTCGGAGGAACAGATCGCCGCAGGCTCCGTCGTCGTGATTGATGAAGAGAATCCGGGCCGACTCAAGCAGGCCACGCGCGCCTATGACACCCGGGTGGCCGGCATCATCAGCGGAGCCAACGGCGTGAAGGCCGGCATCGCATTACATCAGGAAGGCGTGCTGGAAGGCGGCCAGAACGTGGCGCTCACCGGCCGGGTCTACGTGAAGGCCGATGCCAGCTTCGGCGCCATCAAGCCCGGCGATCTGCTCACCACCAGCGACACGCCCGGTCACGCCATGAAAGTCGTCGACCCGTCCCAAGCGCAAGGCGCCATCCTCGGCAAGGCCATGACCGCGCTCAAGGAAGGCACCGGCATGGTCCTGGTGCTGGTGAGTTTGCAGTAGAACGCTCAACCGAATCTGCTTATGAAAACGTCAACGACGATCAATGCAATCGGATTTGCGTTCGGGATCTGGATTTGTGGTTTGGCCACCGCGACGGCCGATATACAAGTGCGCCTATCCGTCAAATTCATCCTCAACTCCGACGGGAGCCGCCCGGCCGTGATGCCACTTGAAGGCGGCAATGAAATCGGCACGCAGCCTGCCTTTGAGGCCGCCGTCAGACAAGGGAACCAGGTTCTGGCTGACACCGGAAGGGGCTACCGGCTCAGCGTGGTGGAGTACGTCGATATCCAACCCGCTGCCCCGAGCGGACAAGCTGCAGATTATTGGTTCAACCTGCCGGCCCGTTCGAATCGGCAAACCATCGAGGACGCAGCCACCGCCAGCGCGGCCAGCAAGGTGACGTGGCAATGGAACGCGAATGCCATCAACATCTATGTGAACAATAGCAGAAGCGGCCAATGTTCCCTCGTCGGGCAGGGCGGCTCCATTGCTCTCGGCGACCCCATCTTTGGACTGGGCACACTGGTCCATGAAGTGGGCCATGTTTTCGACCTTCGCCATACTCACCCTGGCGACAATAACGGTTCTGTCGCAGAGTGGGGAAACGGGGACGGTTTGGACGAAACCTTGCCGGACGACCCGGACGCGTCTGCCGCCGACATCGCGGCCCGTTACCCGAACGAATCACAGCAAAAGCGTGACGACCTGTTCTTCAATGTCATGTCTTACCATCAAGAAGAACGGCTGTTGCCCGTGCAGATGGACCTCTGGACCAAGAACGCGAACAACGCCAGAGCCGGATTCTGCAGCGGCAAGACCTGGTTCGTCGCCAATGGCGGCTCCGATGGCTCGTCGGGCGATACGGCCGCGTCTCCCCTGGCCACGGTCTCCAAAGGCTTATCCAAGGTGAGCTCGGCGGACGATATCATCCTGCTCCGTGGCGGAACATTCAGTGCGCCGCCCGGGCGCGTCATCAGGACCCCCTGCACCTTGCGTGCGACGAGCGGTCTGGTCACCGTACGTTAGCTGCAAACAACATCACGCCTGTCTCTCGAAAGGAGAAAAACATGAGAAATCGAATGAACAGATTGGTTTGGCTTCTGCCCGTTGTGAATTTGATGTTGGCCTGGATGTCGGCCACTCAAAGCGCCGGCGCCGCTGGCCTCAATTGGTCGACCATGGACGGTGGAGGTACAACTTGTTACGGCGGCCTCACCGTCGCCGGAGAAACAAAGTTCACGCTGACTGGCACAGTCGGACAGCCCGACACGAGCGCTGTCGTTGGCGGCGCCATGACGCTGCAAAGTGGCTTCCTGCCGGCATTCACGCTATCCACAACTCCCACCCTGTTGATGCAGCGTTCCGGGAACGCGTTCACCTTCATCTGGCCGGCCGCTTGCACCGGCTTCGTTCTGGAAACATCGAGCAATATCAATGCGCCGGTGTGGAGCCCGCTCAGCGACGGGGCGTTGGTCGGCGTCAACCGGGTGGTCACCATCGCCAGACCGCCTTCGCCCATGTTCTTCCGCTTGCGCAAGGATTGCCCACGGTAGAAAAGACCTGCACGGACGCACGCGCTCGCACGGCAACGTCCCCTTGTAGCGGCGGTCTATGACCGCCGCCTTTCTTTGCCCCCCACATCCCTCTCCCCGTTGAGGGGAGAGGGAGTCCGGCCTCTTTCGCAAACAACTCGATGCAAGCGCGCTGGTCTCGGTTCAATCGAATGCCAGGACGAACCGCGCTCAACATTCGCAAACCATCCTCGATACTCCTTACGACACCGGAGCTGAGCAGCAACGCCAAGGCGACCAGCCCCGTCCTTCCATGTCCCTGCGCGCAGTGAATAAATGTTCTGCCCGGTCGGAGACTCGCTATCGCCGCCCGCAGCACCTCTGGTCGAGGCGCTGACCCATCGAGGATCGGAAAGCTGCGATAGGCCGAGGAACAGCGGATGGCGGACGGCTCGGAAAACTCTGCCGTAAGATCAACATAATTGTCGAACTCCCCCGTCAACTCGAACGCCAGCAATCGCCGCCCTACCGTCAAGTTTTGCGTGACGACACTTTGGGCCGGTTCTCGATTAAACAGGCGAATCAAATGCCAGACCCCGGTCGTGTAGACAAGCAACGGAAAGAAGAGCAACCAACTCCACAGCGGCAACGAACCGTCCGGTCGCTTGCCAAACACGCCGTGCGAACCGCGTCCGTGAGCGATGCCGAGGATCAGAAAATTGCAGCCCAACCATACCGCGACCAGAAACCATCCACGCTCGATCGCTCCGAGCACGATGAGCGTGACACCCAGCAAAGTAAGGAGGTGCCGATAACTCATGGTGCCCGAACGGCGACATCATTCAACCTCGCAGCCAGCTGAGAGGCTTCCTGCCAGGAGAAAGAGCCGGAAATCACCGCCTTGCCACCCGCAACCTCGTCCATCACTTTCGGGGCTGAATAAATTCTGCCGTCGATCACGATGGCCAGCCGCTTGCCGGTGTGCTGGCGTGTCACCTCCGCGAACCGTCTGGCTCCTTGCTCGGTGAATGTAAGCTGAATCTCTGGCGAGCCGGTCACTGCACTCTTTTGCACGTTCGCCGAATTGAGCGCAGACCGATCCAGCAGCGGCTTCTTTTGGACATGGATCCGCTCCTCGGAGGTTCGCCCGGGCGCAGCGCCCGGCTGAATCAGAGGCAATTGCTCAGAGTCAGCCGCTGCAGCATCCAAGACCAAACGCAATTCGAACGGCGACGGCTTTGATGGTTCGGCGGCCATCAGACCGAAGGCGAGTAGACAACCGAATAGAAGACTCGTGATTTTCATAATCTTGTTGTGGTGGTGAGAGGTTAATCCCTTAACCGGCGGCAAGTCAGCTCCCAATCCTGGCTAAGATGGCGTTCGCCAACACCTAAAGGTCGCTGCCTCGGCCATTCGTGATGTCATATCCGGGGGTGGGGTTATTGACGCAGGCCTCGTGCTCCTGCTCGTCCTTGGTCCTCGATCCCGGGCGTCTGTGGGAACGAAGGGGTTCATGGCCCCAATTCGCGTGCAGAAGCAGGTCGAGCGTTCATGGTTTCCAAGCGCATATCAATTCAGCGCGGGGAAGTAACCGAGTGCCCCACTGCGTTCTTACCGAGGAGGATGGAACATGGCCTCAGCCAGGGCGCTCCATTTATTGTCGCTAAGAACGCGCGCGCGAATGAGAGTTGGCGCCTTGATTGGAATTGGAGCGGAGTAACTTTGCGCGGATGGCTCGACCCCACCGCCTTTTTGGCGCGGATCGGCGCCTGTTGTTGTGAAGTAAACCGTGGCATTGGTGGTGGGATTGGTGATGGTCAAAGAAAAACCTGCTGGAACGCTCCCTCCGAACGGACTGAAGATGGGTGCAGCCAGGCTTGGAAATAGTTTGGCGTCGCGAAAACGTTTCAAGGCGAGGAAATGGTTGGAGGGGAAGAACACCTCACACATCCATCGGTTCGTGCCAAGCCACTCGACTTCGCGCAGATAAGGCTGGGCGGGCCGGTAAAAATCACCCCAACGCGCGGACTCCGCAACGATGGCGCGGTCGATCTCCGTCGCCCGGGTCTGATACCGGGCAATATTATTGCTAACGCTAAGCGCGCCATCATTGAAAAGATGGCGTTGCACACGATCGGCGAAGAGCTGTCGGAATTCGGCATTGGAGCGGCACCGGGCGTAAATGTAGGTATGAGCTGCATTGACGTCGGCATAACGCTGGCCGGTGTCGGTGTGCCGCTTGACCAACGAATTGATGGAGAGTTCCTGATCCCAGGCCAGGAATTTGAAGCCGCTGCTATCGACGCCCCGCAGGCGCATGGCCACCCAATTATGCCAAGGCCAATCGTCTGCTCCGGCATAGACATGCAGGATCATATAATCGACAAGATTGGTGACATCGAGCAGTACTGGATAACTGGGATTACGCGAACCGTCGGGATGGTTGCCCATCAAGCGTTGATAATGAGCGTCGATTGACAGATCGGCTTTGGCCAGCGTTTCCAGTTGTTTCCATGATTCGAGGTTCCCGGCCTTGGTTTCAGAATCAGCGATCACATCGTAATCTTTGGCCGGGCCGCCAAGATGTTCGTGGGCAAACTTCTCGTCCAAGCGTTCGATCAGATTGTAAAGCCCCCAATACCACCCATTGAGATATACGTGCACGAACCGGCCATGCCCAGCGGGCTGTCCTTGGGCATGCTGGGTGTCGCGCATCCATTGGTCGCGCACGTAACTGGCCCGCCCGCGATACCATCTCATCTCTCCGTCAATCGCATGGTTCCAATCCACTTCGGAATTTGCCCAGCTGTCGACAGTGTTGGCGCGCAAAACCAGGGCGTTGAACCGTTTGACAGCAGTTCCAGGAAAGATGGCGCCTTCCAGCTTCGACACTCCGTAACGTTTGCGGAAAACCACGGTGAAGCTGTGCTTCGGAGTTAAACTCTTCTTTCCCGAACTGAATCCGCGCAGAGAGACCCCGGCATTTTCCTGGAGGGCCGTCTGGCCCTTGGGAAACAGGATTTCGACGCTGGCCGCTCGCTCAGTCCCGACCAGGGAATTGGCGTAGATGCCCCTGGCCGCACTCCACAGGTCGTCCGGTGGCATCACGATACTAACGGAGGGAAGCTCAAGGAGCGCGTTGGTCAAGTGATATCCAGGTCGGGCATTCGTGGAGCCGACCCGGCCGTCCATCTCGAAATCGGCCGGGTAACCGCCCGGCCACGATGGCTTGATTGTTGCCGGCCGGCGCTGACTCGCCACCGTAGCTGGGAACAGGTAGGTGTGGGTCTCATTATTGGTGGCATGTTCGCCATCCTTGAACGCGGCGGCGCGCAGCACCGTGGTTGTGGTGAGGCGAACCGTCACATTGGAACCCGCCTTGATCCCATGGGTGAGCGACGGCTCGCTCCCATCGGTGGTGTAAACGAGCGTGGCGCCGATCGTATCAGCCGCGACATGCACATCGATCGGCGCGAAGTAGAAACCGCGCTCCGGTTTGAACTGGGCCTTGCTTATCACCCCAAGCTGGCCGGGAACTCGCGCCGTCGCCCCTGGTCCCACGACTTCCGCAGCGAGTCCCAAAACAGGAGTCATCAACAGGCAAGCCATGGAAACCGTGCCGACAGTCCACTTTGCTTGGGCTAACAAACTCATCGCTGTGATGGCCGAAGGTGCACTTGAGCTCATGCGCCGTCAAAGGGGATCCTGATTAGAGGCACAGGGGGAACGATTTTCTGGTTCATTTTTCTGTTTCAAGCAGCCGGGCGGGCAAAGGAACCATTCGCTGGAAACTTCTGCCTCCGGATCAAGGCTGTCGGGGCGTCACGATGCGATAGAAGCGACTGGCGTCGCGGGCTGAGTCGGAAATCACTTCCAGATGATTGGTTGGGCGGGACCCAAAGTGAATGAAGTTTGACCATGCTCCAGCAGCCAGGGAAGGTGCCGATTGAATGGTATAGGTCTTATTCGAACCGGCGAGAAAAGTGAGAGTCACTCCGGAATCGACGGCGATGCGGTCAAATTTCAATACGCTCAATGGATTGGTGGGCGCAGTGCCGGCGATGTACTCCTCCAGATTGGTTACACCGTCGTGATCCGGATCACCATTAGCGCCCTCGTCGCCCGTGGGATCCGTTTCATCCAAGCCGTAGAGGATTTCCCAGGCATCAGGCAACCCATCGCCGTCGCGATCCAGCAACGGTGAGGCGGTGCCAGGAGTGGGCGCCGCGGCGATCCACTGAGATGCATTCGTCGGGCTGCTGAGAAAAGTGACGCGCTGCAAAGAATCGCCTAAGCCATCAGCCGTCATCGGCCAGGGAGCCGCCTCCTGATAGGCGAAACTGAAGATGACCCCGCCGAGGGCATCTTCCATGGTGAGACGTTCACCGTGGTTGTCGAGTTTGCCGCTGTAAAGTCCGTGGAGCGGCGCGCCTGGAAATCGCGCGGCGTAGTTGGTGGAGTCTCGCGCCAACACGAGAAACGCTCCGGCACCGAGAGTGGCGCCGTTGGTAAAGATAAAGCTGATGCCCGCGGTGAAGCGCACGCCAGTCAAGTCGAGGGCAAAGGCGCCGCGGTTCTGCAACTCGATGAACTCAAACGCTTCGCCGTCGACGTTCGCCGCGGCGGGCGGGTTGTAGTAGAGCTCGGTCACCACCACGTTGGTGAGCGCCTGCAACGGGAGATAGGTCGCGTCGGCGGGCGGACTCCAATTCGTGCCATCGGTGACGCGGGCCCGGACGCGCGTTGAGTTGGTAAGGGAGATCGCACCGGAATAGCTTCGCGCAGTGCCGGAAGGCGCGCCGGTCGCTGACCGAGGGTCACGGCCGTCCAGAGTGAACCAAATCGTTCCGGCGGGATTCGTCTGGCTGATGCCAAGCGCAAGGTTGTTGGTGAAATAACCGCTCCCTCGGCTGAAGGCAGGGGGGGCGAGCAGCGGCCATAGATTCACGTTGCGAAAGCGTTGAATGGCGCGCACCTGGTTGCTGGCCCAGAAGTTGGACACCCACTGCATTTCGTTAAGCCAGTTCGAGCGGGTCGAGGCGGGCTGATGACCGGAATCGCCCCAGCGCGCTGTTTCAGCTACGATGGCGCGGTCGATTTCATTCTGGCGCAGCAGCCAGCGGGCGGCGCTCGGGCCCGGTGCCAGCGGACCGTTGCCGGTCACAGCAAACCACACGTGGTCCATGAACAATTGCCGAAAGTTCGTATAACGCCGCAAGCGATCGTAGAAATAACCGGCGCGATCTGGGGAATTCACTTCTTCGAATCGTTGTCCGTAAGCGGTGGTGGTGGTCGTGAGTGAGTAGTTGCTAATTTCCTGATCCCAAGGCGCGAAGTGGAAACCCTCGCTGAGAGGGCCGCGGCGCCGGCAACTCCACCAATTGTTGTCGGGCCAATCATCGGCGGCGGCGTTGATATGAAGCAGGATATAATCAACGTATGCCGGCAGATCGAGGTAGACGGGAGAGCTGGGGTTGCGCGTGCCATCGGGATTATTGCCTTGGATCGCTTGATAGACCTGTTCCGTGGTCACGCCCGGCCCAACCAATGTCTCCAACTGATTCCAGGCCTGAGCATCGCCGTCATCCACCGTAAAAAAGTCTTTGATCACATCGTAATCGTCCTGGCTGCCGCCGAAATAATCCGCCGCCCAGCCCTTGCCAAGGAGTTCGGCAACATTGTAGAGGCCCCAGTAAAGTCCGTTAAGCCACAGGTGAACGTAGCGGCCGTGTGACGAAGGATGGCCCAGCGCGGCCATGGCATCGCGCATCCATTGATCGCGGATATAAGTGGCGCGCCGCGAATCCCAACGGCTCACATGGATGTCCTTGGCAGGAAACGAATCGGTCGAACAGCCGCGTAACACAATTTGATCAAAGTCCTGCACAGACGTGTCCGGAAAGAGAGGATAATGCAGACGCGCCGGCCCATAGCGGGCCCGGAAGTTCAGATGAAGTGAATGTTTGGAAGTGAAATAATGGTAACGGCTCGAGTAGCCGTGCATGCGCAAGCCGCCTTCACATTGAAACCCAGGCGAACCATCAGGAAAGATCAGCTCGATACTCGTTTCGCGCTCCCAGTTCGGACCTTCCTGCAATGAATTGATATAGATGCCCTGGTCCTGGCTGAACAGATCATCGAAAGGCGCCACCAAACTAATCGCAGGCAAGGAGAGCAGCGCATTGGTGATGTCATATCCGGGCGTGGTGTTATTGACGATACTTGGGTCCATCCCATAATCGGCCGAGGAATCGCCCCAGGTCGCCGGAAAGCCGGGCGGAGCCGCGGACTGGTGCGCCGCGCTGGCCACGAAGATGAAGGTGTGCGTGTCGACGTCAGTGCGTTGGTAGTTGGCCAGAAACGCGCCGGCGCGCACGGTGGTGGTGTTGGAGATCACGAGCGGACTGGTGTAACGCAGCGCGCCCGGCGCGCCTGGAGCGGGCACGTTTCCATTCAGCGTGAACCAAATCTCCGCCGCACTGGTTGCGCTCGTGATCGAAAGACTAAAAGCGTTCGAGAAGAATCCGCGATTCGGATTGAACTTCGTATCGGCAACGAACCCCAGCACACCCGGGCCATTCGAGGCCCCAGGCGTGGGCGTCGGCAGAAACAGATTCGTCCCAGCCGTCAGCCCAAAACTCACATCCTGATGCTGCTTGCCGAAGGTGAAGTCTTGCGCAATCGATCCGTCCGGACGCACCAAAGCAAGGTACTCGCCGCCGGCGTCCAGCTTGAAGTTGGTGTGCAACTCCGCGCCGGGCGTGCGCCGATCTTTGCCCGAGGCAAACACAACCAGGAACGCAGCCGGCTGCAACAGCCGCGAAGGAAAAGTCCACTTGGCCAAATTCAACGGGTCGTCGGTCAGACGCCACCCGGCGAGATCCACCGCGAAGGCCGTTTGATTCTGCAGTTCGATCCAGTCCGAACGATCGCCATCGGCGTCCGCCAGTCCACCCGCGTTCTCCGCGACAAATTCGGTGATCAACACCGAAAGAGGGCGGGCAACAAAATTGGCCGACGCATTCATCATGGCGTTGCTCGCGGCGGATTGATCAGACACGCCGTTGACCGTCAGCGTGTAAATCGCGCCCGCGGTCATGGGCGCAACGGTGAGCACAACATTGGTCCCGGCAGCGTCGAGGGTGACGGCGAAGACGGCGGCCGGGCCGCTGGAACTCGTCAGGGCGTAATGCGAGAGGTTGGTCGCGCTTACCGCTGTCACACGCTCGGAAAATGATACCTTGACCACCTCCAAACCAACCGAGGTGACGTTGACCAAAACCGGCGGATTGGTATCGGCGATCACCTGCAAAATCGCCACACTGCTGGTTACGGTATAACTGAGGTTGGAGACAACGTTTGCGACCAGGACATGAAAGCGGGAGCCATTGTCCGTTACTTGCGCAGCCGCGATGGAGTAAAAGAAATTGGTTGCGTCGGCCATCGCGGCGCCATCCCTGAACCACTGATACGCAGGCGAGGGACTGCCGCTGGCTCCCACGCTGAATGCCACCGGAGCAGCCTCATGGACGGCTCGGCTCTGCGGTTGCTCGAAGATGCTTACCGGCTCGTCCAATCGGCGGTTGATGCTGACCGAGATCTTCAGTCCACCCCCGTACTCGACTCCATCCGGGCCGCGTCCGGCCATAAAATCAATGGTGGCGCCGGCGGCGAGGTTCAACACGTTGGTATAGTCAGTGGCCGAATTCGGCGCGAGATTCTGCCCGAACAGTTCAATGCCGTTTAGGACCAAGTGGAAATCTGCATCATGAGACAACGTCCCGTCGAGCCGGGAGCGCACAAGAGCGATAACTTCATAGTTCCCCGCCGCGCCAGGCGGAACCGTGAAACGAATGACACCGAAGTTGTCAGCTTGCCCCTCCAGTCCCGGCCCGAACCAAACCGACCCCGGCGGATAAAACCCCAGCCCGCCATCGCTGGTCAAAGCGACCGTGCCCGAGTTGCGGTACACCGAGCTTGGCTGCGAGGACGTCCTCAACCAATACTCCCAAATGCCTCCGCTGGGATCACTTTGAGCGTCATGGTATGTCAGCAAAGTAAACGGTCCATTCAAGGTCGCTTTCCAGCCCAGGCTCCATACGCCCGCCGGATTGCTGAGCGACGGAAAGTCGCGGGACAAATCGTAGGTCGAGTCGCTGGTCTGGGCGGAGAGATTCAGCGCTCCCGCTACGGCGAAGGCCAAGCAGACGAATTTGCGCACGCCAATTTGGAAAGCAGCAAGCAAGCAGTGAACGACCTTTTATACTTCTGTAATGTGATTGATTCTCCGGGAACGGTAGTCTGGCCAGTTTAACGTGTCAGGGAAGGTGTAGCAACCAAGTTTTACGCCGCTCAGCGTCTGGGGCGCATTTAGAAACAGCCCAGGCAACGATGCAGTTTGATCGCGGCGGCAGTGCCTGAATACACCCGCGGGCATTGATGATTGATCATTGAGGATTGAGGATTCGCCGGACTCTCTCAATCAACAATCCTCAATCTTCAATCCTCAATCTTCAATCGGGTGTGATTGGGGTGCACTGCCCCCGGGATCGCGGCGTTTACGCCGCTTCAACGTTAGCCGGGGCAAGAGCCAGGGAATTGTCCAACGCTTCCTCCGATCCTCAACTTCAAGCCCATTCGGGGCGGAGGGAACACTGCTCCTCCGAACAAATCGTTTCCTATGCCGAGACAGACATCGAGAAATTTACGGCGTCCAGACGCCGCGGTAAAACCGGGAGGCCGAAGTTGCCCACCCGTTGTCCTGCCAGGTGGCGGACGTGTCTGAAAGGGTCAGGGTGGTCAGTGGAGTCCAGGCACCGGCGCCTGCCAGTTGCTCTCGATATTCGAGCCGATAAGTGGCGCTCGGCTGACCGAGCAGACGAAGAGTAACTCCTTCGTTCATCGTGAAGTTGATCTCTAAATGCGGCTGTAAGGAGGCGTCGTTGTTCAATCGCCAAACGCCGGGGGCGCTCGTGATGAGCGGCCGGTCCAGCCGGTAACCGGCGACCAGGACCTTTCCGTCCGGTGCCCAGGCCATGTCTTCGACTGTGTAGGAGTAAAGATCACCCCGGCTGTCGAAAGTCGTGTCCGTGGAGCCGTCCGGGTTCAACCGGCCTATTCTGGCATCGTAGACATTGTTGCCTCCCACCAGGATCTTGCCGTCGGGCTGGACCAGGATCGCCTGGATGATCGCGTCGCCCCCGCTGATCTCGGGCCGGATCCATTCGGGGTCATCAGTTCCGTCTGGCAACAATCGGCGCATATAAGAGGCCTCGACATATTGCCCAATCAGCAGTTTGTCGTCGGGCTGCACGGCCAGGGTAACTGGGGCGTAAGGACCCGGATCGGCAGCGAACGTGACATCGAGCGAGCCGTCCCCGTTGGCGCGGGAGATTCGGTCGGAGACGAAGTAGATCTTGCCGTCGTGCGCCAAAGCGAGGGGAGGGCTGGCCGAGACGCCACGAGAGTCGAAGGTGGGATCGAGAGAACCATCGGTCAGCAGTCTGATCAGGCCGCCATAGTCGCCATGAACAGAATCGTAATAGACCCCGGCCGTGACAATTTTGCCGTCGGGCTGGAGCAGGATCCGTCCGGTGGGATAGGCATGGGCAGCCAGGTTGAAGGAAAGATCGAGGGAGCCGTCGGCCTTGAGCCGGAAGATGGCTGGCAGCGGAGTGCCGGCCGCGTTGGTGAAGGTGCCAGCCACAAGGATTTGGCCGTCGGGTTGCACCGCCACATCGCCGATACCGCTTCCGGGACCCGTGAATGGGGAGGGACCAGGTGGAATGGTTTGAAACGACGGATCGACCGAGCCGTCTGGCAAGAAACGTTTGACGCCGAAGGTGCCGACCGCGATCACTTTGCCGTCAGGCTGACCCGCCACCGAGAACGCGTGGTCTCCGGTAACGGCAATGGCGTTGAAAGTGTTGTCCAATGAACCGGACTGTGCCCGGAGCCCGAGCGTCCAGGCCAGGACACTGACGAAACCTACCCATCGAAGGACGGAGTTCTTCATAAATGTCGGTTATTTGTGGTCGTGTTGGTTAGGTGGCATGGCTGGGCCTCCTCGCTTCAGAGGACCAGCGCGAAACTGGCAACGAATGCGCGTGCTTTCATAAAACTGCTGTCCTAGGAGGTTAAACGTTTACAGCCAGCAATTCTTTCATGCAACCCGGCGCACTCAACTTGAAATGTTGGCCGTCCTGGTCTTCGCCCTCGATTCCTGGTGCCAGTGTCACGGACAGCCAAAACAGGAACACTAAGACTCGCTTCCCGATTCGGCGCGTAACGATAGGGCACAGTTCTCCGGCCAGTCGCATCCGTGTAGTTTGATCGAACCATCGCGCCAGGCAATCCCGAATAACGGAAATGGCATGCCCCCGCGCATCGAAGGCAGATTGGAACGCGGTCCCGCCTCGTAGGTGTTTAGCCTTTCATGCGCGCTGCACATGCTAAGAAGGACATACACGGGCGTGACTCCCTCTCCCCTCAACGGGGAGAGGGTCGGGGTGAGGGGTGAGTACGATCCCGGCGGCCTATCAAGACCATGGGTGTATCTTAGAAGCGTCGATTGTTCGTGCTGAGTTTATTGTGCAAGGCAAATCGAACAGGGCAGCCCTTCGGGCTGGTGTCTACCCATGAGTTTTCGATACGAATCCAGCCCGCCTCGGTGTCATTTTAGTAATGGCCGCCTTTTTTCAAGATCTACGCGGGGCGGGGCGGATGTTTTGGAAGAACCCCGCGTTCACTACCGTAGCCGTGCTCACGCTGGCCATCGGTATCGGGGCAACTTCGGCAGTTTTTGATCTGGTCCAAGGCGTCCTGTTGACTCCACCGCCCTACTCCAACCCGGACGAGATCGTCCTAATCACCTCGGCCAAGATAGATGACGCGTCGTATGTCACCGGCTGCACCGCTGCGCAATGGACCCAGTGGCAGAAAGAAGCCAAATCGTTTGCGGCGATGACCGGCTTTATCTGGACCTTTGATTATCTCGTCCAGGCGGAGGGCAGTGAATTCGTTCAAGGCATGGAGGTCACGTCCAACTATTTCAAGTTGATCGGGACCAAGCCGCTCCTGGGCCGCGCTTTGCTGGAATCGGATGCTTCAGCGAATGGAGATACGGTTATTGTTCTGGGCTACGATTTTTGGCGGCGCCGGTTTAACGCCGATCCCAACGTGCTCGGCCAGACCATCAAGATCACCCGGGCGCAGCCGCCGCTGTCCATCGTGG